>CANJRL010000174.1 GCA_947476675.1 Phycisphaerales bacterium | reverse complement strand
ACGCTGCCCATCGAAACGCGCCCCCGCCCCTCCACCAGGAGCACCACTCATGGCTGTCCCGCAGATCACCATGAAGCAGCTGCTGTTCAACTTGGGGCGCTACGACGCCTCCGACCTCCACCTCAAGGTCGGCATGCCGCCGTGCTTCCGCATCGCCGGCGAACTCCGCGCCCTCGGCCTTCCGCCCCTGACCGAGCAGGACACCGACCGCCTCCTCACCGAGATCATCCCGCCCGGCCTGCGCGAGCGCTACGACCGCTCGGGCGACCTCGACTTCTCCACCTTCCTCGACACCGCCGCCATCATGGCCCGCGAGAAGGCGATGAGCGCCGGCATGAACCCGGGCGAGGCCCCGACCGAGGACGCCGGCTTCGACAGCCACTACCACGAGGGCGTCGACCGCTTCCGGTGCAACGTCTACCGCGCCGGAGGGGGCATGCACGCCGCCATCCGCCGAATCAAGCCCCAGATCCCCACCTTCGAGAGCCTCCACCTCCCCAAGGTCTACGAGACCCTCGCCGACGAGGCCCAGGAAGGCCTCGTGCTCGTCGTCGGCGTCACCGGCTCGGGCAAGTCCTCCACCCTCGCCTGCATGATCGAGCGCATCAACCAGACCCGCGCCTGCAACATCGTCACCATCGAAGACCCCGTCGAGTACCACTTCCACCCCCGCAAGAGCATCATCAGCCAGCGCGAGATCGGCCTCGACGTCCCCGGCTACCGCGACGCCCTCAAGTACGTCGTCCGCCAGGACCCCGACATCATCTTCATCGGCGAACTGCGCGACCACGACACCGTCCTCGCCGCCATCCAGGCCGCCGAGACCGGCCACCTCGTCTTCGGCTCCCTCCACACCGCCGACGCCATGCAGGCCTTCTCCCGCATCATCGAGTTCTTCCCCCAGAACGAGCACGAGTTCCTCCGCTCCTCCCTGTCCAACTCCCTCAAGGCCATCTGCGCCCAGCGCCTCATCCCGGCCAACGTCGACGCCACCGGAGGCGCCCGCGCCGTCCCCGCCACCGAGGTCCTCCTCAACAACGCCACCGTCCGCGAGCGCATCCGCGAGGGACACGACGAGGACATCCCCGCCATCATCAACGGCTCCATGCTCGAGGGCATGCGCTCCTTCACCCACTCCCTCGCCGAACTGGTCGAGAAGGAGTACATCACCATCGACAACGCCATGGAGGCCGCCCCCAACCGCGAGGCCCTCTCCAGCCGCCTCAAGGGCGTGCAGGTCCGCACCGCAACCCTGGTCCACCGGACCAAGTAGCCGGTCAGGCCTCGTCCAGCACGTCCACCGCCTCGAAGCGCTTGCCCTCCAGCATCTCGAGGCTCGCGCCGCCCCCGGTGGACACGTGGCTCACCCTGTCGGCGATGCCGAACTGCTCCGCCGCCGCCGCCGAGTCGCCGCCCCCCACGATCGTCGTCGCGCCGCGGCGCGTCGCCTCCACCAGCGCGTCGCAGATCACCCGCGTCCCGATCGAGAACTGCCGCCACTCGAACACGCCCATCGGCCCGTTCCACACCACCGTGCCCGCGGCTCGGATGATGTCCCCGTACCGCGCCGCCGTCGCCGGGCCGATGTCCAGGCCCATGAACCCGTCCTCGATCGAGTCCTCGAACACCCGCACATCCCCCGCCTGCTCCGCGAACACCGTGCCGCAGGTGTGGTCCGAAGGCAGGTGCAACTCGCATCTCGCGATCGCCGCCTTCTCCAGGATGCGCTTGGCGTCCGACAGACGGTCCTCCTCCACGCGGCTCGCGCCCACCTTCTTGCCCAGCGCCCTCATGAGCGTGTAGGCCATCGCGCCGCCGATCAGGATGTGGTCGCACATCCCCAGCAGCCGCTCGATGGTCAGGATCTTGTCCGACACCTTGGCCCCGCCCAGCACCGCCACGAAGGGCCTCCGGGGGCTCTCCAGCGCCGCGTGCAGGTACCGGATCTCCTTCCGCACCAGCAGCCCGCACACCGCCGGCTTGCCCTGCGCCTTCATCGTCTTGGGAACCGACACCATGCTCGCGTCCGGCCGGTGGCACGTGCCGAAGGCGTCGTTGCAGTACACCTCGCCCATCTCCGCCAGGTGCGCCGCAAACGCCGGGTCCCCCTTCTGCTCCGCCTTGTGGTGACGCAGGTTCTCCAGCAGCATCGCCTCGCCGTTCTTCAGCCCGCTCGCCGCCGCCTTGCTCGCCGCATCCACGCAGTCGGTCGACGGGAACCGCACCGGCATCCCCAGCGCCTCGCCGAGCCGCGCCGCGCAGGCCTCCAGGCTCGTCCCCGGCTCGTACCCCGTCCCCGCCGGGCGGCCCAGGTGCGACATCAGCACCAGCCGCCCCCCCCGGTCGAGCACGCTCTTGATGGTCGGCAAGGCCATGCGGATGCGGCGGTCGTCGGTGATCTCCCCGCCGTCCATCGGCACGTTGAAATCCACGCGCATCAGCACGCGCTTCCCGGCAACGTCAATCTTGTCGATGGTCTGCTTGGCCACGGGCGGAGTCTCCTGCGGAAAGGGGGAGGCCATGCTACTGCGCCCCCCGCACAGGCAGTGTGAGCCCGCCGCACGCCGCCACGGCTCGTTTCTCCGACCGCAACCCGCGGTCGGCCGGCGCATTCTTCACGGTTCTCGGACCGGATTATTTCCGGATTTTCCTTGCATACCCCCCCCCCCCCTGTGGCATACTGCACAAGCGGAGGAAGGGAGATCGAGGTTCGGGGCGACTTTCCAGCCAGGGTTCTTCTGGGAGACACAAGCGATGCGAGCCGCAACACGGTGCGTTGAAGCGAACGCGGTCGATGCCATTGCCTCAAACCCCTCTCCCGCCGGGGGCGGGAGAGGGCAGGGTGAGGGGCTCCTGGCTTCTCTTGCCGGCCTCTTCATCGCTTCAGCCGCCCTTGCGCAGGGCAGCGTCCCGCCATCGTACGGCTTCGACTTCGTGACCATCGGCGCTGCGGGCAACCGCAGCATGCTGCCCTCCGAGCGCTACTACAACTACAACCGCGAGCCGTGGATGGCCAATGTCGGCCAGGTGAATTACGAGTACCGCATCTCCCGCACCGAGGTGACCACCGGGCAGTGGGAGCGGTT
>CANJRL010000173.1 GCA_947476675.1 Phycisphaerales bacterium | reverse complement strand
GGAGTGGACGCAGCGCACCCTCCAGCCCCCGGCAGACACCACCGACCTGCTCGCGGTGGTCCACGGCGTGATCGACGCCGAGGAAGAGGCGGTCGAGCAGTACGAGAAGATCATCGCAATGACCGACGACATCGACCCCGCGACCCAGGACCTGGCGATCGAGCACCTGTCCGACGAGCAGGAGCACCTGCGCGAGTTCCGCGGGTACCTCAAGGAACTCGAAAAACTCTTCGCGCGGTGATCCCTGCTCCCCCGCCCGGAGCGGGGGAGGCCCGCAGCACGCGGCCCGCTCAGAACGTCTCGCTCTCGATGCTCGCCCGCTCGCCGCTGAGCCGCTTCTGGGTGAACCTCTGCACCCAGGTCTCGAACGACTTGCCGTGCGCCATGTCGCGCCCGGTGAACTCCACGCGCTCGATGTCGCCGAACCGCACCGTCAGTTTCTCGTCGCTGTCGGCGGGGACAAGCCGCACCACGGAGTCGGCCAGCCCGGAGCCCCGGCGGCGGTCGAAGATGTACCCGGTGACCACCCGGCCCCCTCGCAAGGTCAGCGTCACGTCCCCCCGATAGTCGAACGCCTTCTCCAGCGCATCCGCGAGCGCCGCCTGGTCCTCGCGCGTCGCCACCAGGCCTTGGAGGCTCCGCTCCGCGAGCGACTGCTGCGTCTCGGACGTCTTGGTTTCCTGCGGCATCGATCGCTGCTCCTCGCTCCGGGGCCGCGCCCTCCGCGCTGCTCGAGTGCAAGCATACGCCGAAGCCCGCGGCGGCTCAGGCGCCGAAGGTCCGCCCGGTTTCGGGGTCCATCATCGACCAGCCCAGCGCCTTGCACAGGCGGCTCAGCACGGGCCACGCGATGTCGTCCTCGACAACGCTGATCAGGGCCTGGTTGATGTCGTCCCTGGGGTCGACCAGGGGGAACTGGAGGATGAAGCCCGGACCGTGGGCGAGCGAAGTGTCGCCCGAGCCGTCGGGCGCGGTGTTGTAATCGCGCAGCCTCTTGAGCACACCCGCCCGGTCGCCCAAGGGGGTCTGCTTGCTCGCGCCGGGCTGGGCCGGCTTGAACAGGACGAGTTGGCGGACCTTGCCCATCGAGCACGGTCAGTATGCCCGACAAACCCCGCGCGGACAAACCATCGGGCCCGCTCCGGGGCCCCGAGGCCATCCGCGCTCACACCCTGAGCGATGGCGGCGGCGAGAGTCGCCCGGCGTAGCGACGCCGGATCGGCGCCGCCACTTCGTCCAGGAACCGCTCCACCTGCCGCGGCGCCAGGCCGACGTGGCGCGACGCGTCCATCGTCACGCCGACGTCCACCCCGCGGAGCAGCGGCTCCTTCGCCAGCCGCGCCTCGAGATCGTTGCTCAGTCCTTCGCCTTTGACGCGCAGCGCCGCCGTCTGCGAGTGCTTCCGGATCGCCTCGTGAACCTCCTGGCGGTTCCCGCCCTGTTTCACGGCCTCGACCAGGAGTTCTTCGGCGGCCATGAAGGGCATCTCCGCCGCCAACGACGCCCGGATCATCGCCTCGTGCACGATGAGCCCCGCGCTCACGTTGTGCAGGAGGTCCAGGGCGCCGTCCATCGCCAGGAACGATTCGGGCAGGCTGAGACGCCGGTTCGACGAGTCATCCAGCGTGCGCTCGAGCCACTGCGTCGCGGCGGTGTCGAGCGCGTTCTGGGCCATCGACATCACGAAGCGGCAGAGCCCCGTCGCCCGCTCGCACCGCATCGGGTTGCGCTTGTAGGGCATCGCGCTCGAGCCGACCTGCTCGGCCTCGAAGGGCTCCTCGACCTCCTTGCGGTGCGCGAGGAGGCGCAGGTCGTTGCACATCCTGTGCGCCGCCGCCGCCAGCGCCGCGAGGTCCGACAGCACGAACGCGTCCACCACGCGGGGGTAGGTCTGCCCGACCACGAGGTATGTCGCGTCGGGGGGGAAGCCGAGTTTCTCCGCCATCAGCCGGTCGAGCTCGTCGACCTTGCCCGCGTCGCCCCCGAAGAGGGCGAGGTACGAGGCCTGCGTGCCGGTGGCCCCCCGCATCCCGCGCAGGCGGAGCCCGTCGCGCGTGCCCTCCAGCCGCTCGAGGCACAGCGACAGGTCGTACGCCCACATCGCCGCCCGCTTGCCCACCGTCGTCGGCTGGGCCGGCTGGAAGTGGGTGTACCCGAGGCAGGGGAGGCTCTTCCACCGCTCGGCGAACGACGCCAGCGCATCGATGACCCGCGCCGCCTTGACGCACACCAGCGCCAGCGCGTCGCGGAGCAGCGGGATCTCGGTGTTGCAGTTGATGTCCTGGCTGGTCGCGCCCAGGTGGATGATCCCCCGCGCCGAGGGCGCCCGTTCGCCCAGGGCCCGGATGTGGGCCATCACGTCGTGCCGGAGCGCCCGCTCGTGCTCCGCGGCGCGGACGAAGTCCTCCTCCGTCAGGTCCACCGCGGCGCGCAATTCGGTGATCTGCGCCACCGTCACGGGCAGGCCCAGGTGCTGCTGCGACTCCGCCAACGCCAGCCATAACCGACGCCACGCGGTGAACTTCCGCCGGGGCGACCAGATCTCCTGCATCTCGGTCGAGGCGTTCCGCGAGGAGAGGGGGGAGACGTACGTGCTCTGCGGGTCGTCAGCCATGCGTTCGTCGCCCGTAACCGCTGGTCCCTGCCGGATCGGTGCGTGAACGGCGCTGGGACGAACGCCGAATACTATGGTCCCGGGCCCCCATCCCGCGAACCGGAGCCCCCGGCTCCGCGTCGGGGCCCGATCGTCGGCCATCGACCCACCCATGCCGCCCGAACTCAAAGCGCCGACCATTGCCGCCCCGACCGCCCCGCCGGCCGCTCCCGCCGAGCCGGGGCCCGACGCCTGGGAACTCCGGCTGGTGAACCAGATCCGAGCGGCCAAGCCGGGGGACGCCACCGCCCGGGCGGCATGGGAGGAACTGCTGACGGCCTACCAGGACCGTCTTTTCGCGATGTGCGCGCAACTGTGCCGCGACCGCGAGGTCGCCCGCGACCTGACCCAGGAGACCCTCGTCAAGATCATCCAAGGATTCGAGTCCTACGACGGCCGCGCCCGGCTCATCACCTGGATGACCCGGATCGCGATGAACGTGACGCTGAGTCATC
>CANJRL010000172.1 GCA_947476675.1 Phycisphaerales bacterium | reverse complement strand
CCCGCTCTCGAAGGCGGCGCGGGTCAGGGCCTTGCCGTTGTTCAGCCAGTTGACGAAGCGGGCGGCGAAGCGCCAGCCGACGTTGACGGGCAGGTTCTCCGCGCCCTCGTTGAGCCGGTACTGCGGCACGCCGTTGGAGAAGCCGGTGAAGTTGGACAGCCCCCACACCGCGCGGCTGTAGTACTGATCCCCGATATACGGCGCGTACGCGTTCAGGAACTCCTGCCACTGGCTCCCAGTGACCTCGGTGGTGGCGATGCGGTAGGAATAATCGACCCGGCCGATGGGGAACAACGGATACCCGATGCCGCCGACCTCCTGCTGATTGGGGACCCGGTTGCCCGGGTGGGTGACGGTGGCGAAGTTCCACGAATAGTTCGGTGGAACCTGGCGCGCGTCCGCCATCGCGGCGCCGAGCGCCAGGAACGCCACTGCCGCGACTCGCGCCATCCAATGTCCGGGACGTCCCAGCCGCATGCGCGACCTCTCCTTCGTGTGCCGAACCCGAGCGACCTGTGGATCCCGAAAACCCAGAAACACTCGTCCACGCCTTGTGCATGAACAGCCTCATGCGCAACCGGCGGGGCGTCAAGAAAAATCGCGTGAGAAACGCGGAGAATCTTTGAGGGTCTCGACGAACCCGAGAACCCGAGCGCCGCCCTACCCCCTCACCCCGAACATCACCGCCGCGGTGATCGCCGCGAAGAGCAGGGCGCCGATCTGGAAGGCGCGGTCCTTGCCGGCGAGTTCGGTCGGGTCGTCGTGCGTGCCGCGCTCGAGCAGGACGATGGCGCGGAGCAGGCAGTACGTCGCCGGGAGGGTGGTGAGCCAGAGGGGGTCGAAGCCCTTGGCGTCGGCGCGGGCCTGGGCCTGCACGTAGGCGGCGTAGCCCATGAGCGTCGCGACCGCCGTCACCACCACGGCCATCTGGAGGAGGGTGTCGGTGTAGAAGCCCTGCACGGGCCTGTGCGCGGCGGCCCTGGCGCCGGGCTCATCGGCCTCGGCGATCGCGAGCGTCCGTCGCTCGCCCAGGCGCTTGCCGAAACTCAGGAACATCGCGAGGAAGAGCGTGACGTTGAGGAGCCAGACCGTGGGGGTGATGCCCACCGCCCAGCACCCGGCCATGACCCTCAGGACGAAGCCCAGGCTCAGGCTCATGACGTCGGCGATGACGATGTGCTTGATGCGCGCCGAATAGGCCGTCACGTTCAGCGCGTAGATGAGCACCGCGCCGGCGACCCAGAGCCGCGGCTGCACGGCGTGGGCCACCCCGCTGGGCGCCTGGGCCGGGAGCAGGAAGATCCCCGCGGCGGCCATGGCGATGAGGCCGGCGGCAAAGGCCAGCGCCGTGCCCACGCCGATGCGCCCGCTGGCGATCGGCCTGTGCCGCTTGCGGGGGTGCAGGCGGTCGGCCTCGCGGTCGAGGACGTCGTTGACGACGTAGCAGGCGCTGGAGGCGAGGCCGAAGACCGCGGCGGCGATCAGCGCGGCGACGATCACGTCGCGCGGCATCACGCCGGCCTTGGCGGTGAGGTCGCGCAGGCCGTAGAAGGGCCCGACCATCACGAACGCGCTCTTGGTCCACTGGCTGGGCCTGGCGAGCCGGAGCAGGGGCACGAGCAGGCGTCCCGCCGGCAGCCGCCGAGCGCCGCCCTCTTCCGCGCCGGTTCCCCCTGCGACGGTCAAGCCTTGCGCTCCAGGCGTTCGGAGATCCCCCGCATCGAGTCCTTGAGAGGCCGCTTCACGGGCGCCCCGGCGCGCTCCCACACCGCGAGGTACTGGAGGCGGCGGCCGAAGAGCAGGTTCACCAGGGGCGGGTAGAGGTTCATCGAGGTGTGCTCATCGGCGATCCTGGCCCCGTGCTTCGCCGCCCAGGCCCTCCACTGCTCGACCGTGTTGTAGCGGTAGAGGCAGGGCACTCCGTAGGGCGCGTTGGCGGCCCAGTCGATCAGCGCGATCCGCCGCTGCGCCATGGGCCCCTCGACGGCGTGGTCCTTGATCACCACGAGCCGGCGCGACACGCGCAGGCATTCGGAGAGCAGGCGGTGAGGGTCCGCCTCGTGGTGGAGGACGTCGGCGAGGATCACGACGTCGTACGCCGCGTCCGGAGCGGGGATCGTCTTGCCGTCGTATTCCTTGACCGGGATGAGTTCCCCGCCCCGCTTCACGCGCTCGAGGCCCTCGACCTCGATGGGCCGGGCCCGGCCGCACTTCTCGGCGAGGGCCCTGCCGAGTTGCCCGTAGCCGCAGCCGACGTCTAGGACGTGATCGCCCCCGATGAGGAGCGGCTCGATGACGCCGACCAGGGCGCGGAGCCGCGCCCCGTAGACCGGCTTGTGCAGGATGCGCATGAGCGGCGAAAGGATGGGCATGGGCGGGCGATATGCTACTTCGCGTGGCGATCAGCGATGCCAGCGCGCCGTCGACTCCCGGGGCAAGGCGCGGGCCCGCGCCCCCGAGGCCCCTCGCGGTGCTCGGGGCCCTCGCCGCGGTGTTCCTGGCGCTCACGATGCCCACGATCGTGCTGAGCCAGCGCCTCCTCGACCGGGGCGTCGAGATCCCCGGGAGTCAGCCCTTCGACGAGGTCAACTACCACATGCCGGTGGTGGGCGCGATGGCGCAGCAGTGGCCGGGCGTGGACCTCGTGAACTACCGCTCGGCGACCTCGCCGGGGTACCACCTCGCGCTCGCCGCGGTGGTGAGGGCCGCGGGCCCCTCGGAACTGCGCCTGCGCGTCATCAACGCCCTGCTGAGCCTCGGGCTGGTGCTCGCGGTCGCGTGGCCGATGGCGCGGACAGGTCCCCCCCTGCTCGCCTTCTTCGGGGGCTCGTGCCTGATCGCGTCGTCGTACGTGTACGGGGGCGCCGCGTACCTGACGACGGACAACGCGGCGATGCTCTTCGTCGCACTCGCGCTGATGCCGTGCGTCTTCGGGCGGGGCTTCGGCTCGGCCGGCGCGTCGGGGTGGAGGGGCCCTGGCGTCGCGGCGCTGATGCTCGCCGGGGCGTTCGCGGCACTGGCGGTGGGCGTGCGGCAGATTCACGTCTGGCTTGCCGCGCCCGTCGGGCTCGCCGGGATGGCGGCCTCGGGCTTGATGCCGCTGCCCATGGGCCTGGGCCGCGGCTCCTCGGGCGCTGCGAGCGGCCGATCCGCGGCGCCGCTGGTCGCGGGGGCGCTCGCTGCGGCGATGCCAACGGCGCTG
>CANJRL010000171.1 GCA_947476675.1 Phycisphaerales bacterium | reverse complement strand
CGCATCCGTCGCGAACTGAACGCACCCCATCGTATCTGACCATCATCATCACGGAGCCAACCCATGCCCAGAACCGCCACCGCCGCGGCCTCGCCCATCGCCAATCGTTACGACATCGCTTACTTCTTTGACGTCACCGACGGCAACCCCAACGGCGATCCTGACGCCGGGAACCTGCCTCGCATCGACCCCGAGACCCAGCACGGCCTCGTCACCGATGTCTGCCTGAAGCGCAAGGTCCGCAACTACGTCGCCGTCAAGCACCGCGGCGAGCCACCGTACGAGATCTACGTCAAGGAACGAGCGATCCTCAACAATCAGCATGACCGCGCGTGGGAGGCCGTCAGCCCGACGACGAAAAAGGAGCACCGCAAAGATCTTCCCAAAGAGGTCGAGAAGGCCTTCGCCCTCACCAACTGGATGTGCCACAATTTCTTCGATATCCGCGCATTCGGCGCCGTGATGAGCACCGGCGTCAACTGCGGCCAGGTGCGCGGGCCCATCCAGTTTACCGCCGCCCGCAGCGTGCACCCCATCCTCACCCTCGAGCACTCCGTCACACGCTGCGCCGTCACCACGGAGAAGGAGTCCGAAGCCCAGGACGGCGGCAATCGCACTATGGGCCGCAAGTTCTCTCTCCCCTACGGCCTCTACCGCGGGAACATCTTCATCAGCCCCACGCTCGCCGATCCCGAGCGCGGCGGCACAGGCTTCTCCGAGGAGGATCTCGCCCTCGTGAAGGAGGCCCTCGCCAACATGTTCGACCACGACCGATCCGCCGCCCGCGGCACGATGTCGCCAGTCCGCTGCTTCGCCTTCAAGCACAACGACCCCATGGGCAACGCACGTGCCGACCTTCTGTTCGGACGCGTCAGGTGCGAGCCCGTGGCGGATGTCGCGGCGGCCGTTCGACCAACAAGAAGCCGATCCGACTTCAAGATCACCTGTGACACGTCCAACCTCCCCCAGGGCGTCACCGTCGAGGAGTGGATCTGACCGCGCCAGCCTCCATCGCCGGCCTCACCCAACGCGGGACGCCGCCGTGCCTTCTACCGACCCCATCCCCATCTCCGCGCTCCAGCACTACCTCTTCTGCCCGCGACAGTGCGCGCTCATCCATGTTGACGGCCTGTGGGCGGAAAACCGCCTCACCGCCCACGGCCGTCTGCTGCACGAGCGCGTCGACACGCCCGGCGGCCGCCTGCGCCGGCCGCGTGACCCCGACGAAGAGGCCGTTGTGCGGACCCCGGCGGGCAAACGCATCGTCCGCGCTCTGCCCTTGCTCAGCGAGCGCCTCGGCCTCACCGGCAAGGCCGACACGGTCGAGTTCCCGATCGCCCCCGACGGCTCGGCCGCCGGCCCGCCACGGCCCGTCGAGCACAAGCGCGGCCGACCCAAGCGCATCGACGCCGACCGCGCTCAACTCTGCGCCCAAGCCCTCTGCCTTGAGGAGATGCTCGGCGTGGCGGTCCCCGAGGGCGAGCTCTTCTACCACGCCGCTCGACGACGCGAGCGTGTGGCGTTCGACGACGCCCTCCGCCGCCGCACGATCGACACCATCGCCGCAGTGCGCGGGCTGATCGAGCGCAACGCCGTCCCGCGCGCGGATCGCGCCCCCAAATGCCGGAACTGCTCGCTCCGCAACCTCTGCCTTCCCGAAGGTACCGGCCCGGCGCGCTCGCCATCTCTGTATCTCTCTCGCGCGCTCGCCGCCGTGCTGGCCGCAGACGTTGCGCAGCCCGACGGTCCCCGTCCCGCAGCGCCAGACCTCCCGTGAAGCATCACCTGAACACGCTGTTTATCCAGACCGACGGCGCGTACCTCGCGAAGGACGGCCGCGCCCTCCGCGTGCTCATCGACGGCGAAGAGAAACTCCGTACCCCCGTGCACACGTTGGGCTCGATCGTCTGCTTCGGCCGCGTCAACGCCTCCACCTCCGCCCTCGCCCTGTGCGCGGAGGAGGGCGTGGCCGTGTCGTTCTGCTCCGCGTCGGGCCGCCTGCTCGCGCGGGCCACGGGGTTCACTCCCGGCAACGTGCTCCTCCGTCGCGATCAGTATCGCGCCGCCGACGATCTCTCACGGAGCGCGGCGATTGCCGCCCCCATCGTCGCCGCCAAGGTCGCGAACGCCCGCACCGCGCTCCTTCGCGCAGCCCGCGATCACGGCGACGCCGACGGATCGCTCGCCGAAGCCGCCGCATCGCTTGCATCCTCGGCCCGCGCGGCCCTCGCGTGCCAGAACCTCGACGCGCTCCGCGGCATCGAGGGCGACGCCGCCTCAGCCTATTTCGCTGTCTTTGATCGCCTCGTCTCGCTCCCACCGCCCGATCGCGACGCGTTCCGCCTCGCAGGTCGCACCCGCCGCCCGCCGCTCGACCGCACCAACGCTCTTCTCTCCTTCCTGTACGCCATGCTCACCCACGATGCCCGCGCCGCCTGCGAAGCCGCCGGACTCGACCCCGCCGTCGGCTTCCTCCACCGCGACCGACCCGGCCGGCCTTCGCTCGCCCTCGACCTCATCGAGGAACTGCGTGCGTTCCTCTGCGATCGACTCGCCCTCTCGCTCATCAACCGCCGCCAGGTCAACGCCGCGGACTTTGACATCCAGCCCACCGGCGCGGTCCGCATGACCGACGCCGCACGCCGCACCGTCGTCATCGCCTACCAGCGCCGCAAGCAGGAGGAGATCACCCACCCATATCTGCAAGAGCGCGTCTCCGTCGGACTGCTTGTTCACCTCCAGGCCCGCCTCCTGAGCAGGATGCTCCGGGGTGAACTCGACACCTACCCGGCCTTCATCTGGAAGTAGCCGCCGACCCGATCGGTCGCCACGCACACCACAGAGCGCAACCCATGCACGTGCTCATCACCTACGACGTCGCGACCGCCGATAAGCCGGGCCAGAAACGCCTGCGGGCCGTCGCCCGCACATGCGAGGACTGGGGTCAGCGTGTGCAGCATTCGGTCTTCGAGTGCAAAGTCGACCCCGGCCAATACGTCGCGCTCAAGGCGAAGCTTGAATCCATCATCGACCCGAAGACCGACAGCCTTCGCTTCTACCTCCTTGGCGCCGACTGGGGCCGCCGTGTCGAGCACGTGGGCGTCAACCGCTCATTCGATCCCGATGGACCCCTCATCGTCTAGACGCCCACCGGCGGCAAATCTGGTGCGGCCGCCTGGGAACGAGAGCCGCCGGAGCAGTGACTCGCGTCGTATGCTCCCCGCAGCGATGCCCCTCCCCCAGGGGCCTGACGTTCCGCGTACATCGTGCG
>CANJRL010000170.1 GCA_947476675.1 Phycisphaerales bacterium | reverse complement strand
CTCGGCCGGAGGCCACCGGTCGAACTGCCGCCACCGATTGGCGCCGGTCTCGAACACCGTCGCCTCCGGCAGGTTCAGAGGCCCCGTGTCCTTCAGGAAATGGTTGAAGAATGCCACCTCGATGGGCTTGCGGTAGTCCATCGACGCCTTCCGCCCGAACGACACGTTCCCCAGCCGGTCGCCGTCCATCCGCGACCAGCCCCCGTGCGCCCAGGGCCCGACGACAAGGATGTTGAACACCCCGGGGTTCTGCCGCTCCACCGCCCGGTACGTCGCGAACGTGCCGTAGAGATCCTCCGCGTCATACAGCCCGCCCACCACCATCACCGCGGGCGCGACGCGCTTCAGATGCGGCAGGATGTTCCTCGCCTGCCAGTACGCGTCGTAGTTCGGGTGCCTGGTCACCTCGCTCCAGTACGCGACCGTGTCCTTGAGGTGCCTCGGGTTCGCGTTCGCCAGCGGGCCCATGTCCTTGAAGAACTGGAACCCGTCGCGCGTCCCGTGCTCGAACCCCCGGCTCCCCTGCGTCGTCGGGAAGGGCCGCGGCTTCCCGAAGTTCGCGAAGAAGTTGAAGTTGTGCGGCAGGAAGAACGCCCCATGATGAAAAAAGTCGTCGAAGTACCAGTCCGCGATCGGCGCCTGGGGCGACACCGCCTTCAGCGCCGGGTGCGCGTCGATCATCCCCGCCGACGAATAGAACCCCGGGTACGAGATGCCGTACAGCCCAACCCTCCCGTTGTTGTGCGGCACGTTCTTCACCAGCCACTCGATCGTGTCGTGCGTGTCCGTGCTCTCGTCGATGTCCCCCGGCCCCGACTTCGCCTCGACGTGCGGCCTCATGTTCACGAACTCGCCCTCGCTCATGAACGCCCCCCGCACGTCCGTCTTCACGAAGATGAACCCCTCCTCCAGCGCCGCGTCGCTGGGCCCCGGCGCCGCGCCGATCGCGTCCTCCCCGTAGGGCGAGCATGAATACGGTGTGCGCGTCATCAGGATCGGGTACGGGTTGTCCGGCGAAGCGTCCTTCGGCGTGTACACCGAGACGAACAGCCGAACCCCGTCACGCATCGGCACGAGGTACTCGCGCTTCGTGTAGTGCCGCTTCACATACGCGACGGGCTCCGAGGCACGGAGCGAGGCGTTGTCGCCCACGCTCAGCGACCGCGTGGGGGCGCAGGCGGCAAACATGGAGCAGCAGGCAACACTCCCGAGCGCCGCAGCGCGCCCGGCGCACATCTTCTTTGCAGGGGAGAGCATGGAGGAAAGGTACCCTCTGTGACCTCCAACCGGCTCCCTCCTCATCGCACTCGCTGACTCCCCGCGGCGCCTCGCCTGAAAATCCTTGCACAATCGGGGGATCACCACGATTTTTTTGGGACTCGCGCCCTTGCGGGTCCGACAATGCGCGTGTACGGTGGACTCTGACGAGGTTCGCGAGACGGCCTTGCTGAGGCAAGGGGAGAAGGAAACTTGGTGATGAACCAGCCTGCACGACGCCCGGTTGTGGCGTTGGAGCCGAAGTCCATGGCCGCGCCACGCGTCCTGACCAACGGCCCAAGCCTTGGCGGCGAACTCCGTCGCGATCACGCCGACAGCAAGGATCCGCTCTCCTCGTGGGCCCTCTCGCTCACCGACGCCGAGAGGCGGTTCCTCCACGACGATCTCTCCGAACTCACCGACCGCGAGCGCCAGGTCGTGTTCGCGCTCTGCGAAGGCGGGCAGAACCAGGCGGTTGCCGAGCGCCTGTACATCGCCCTGCCCACCCTGCGCACCCACCTGATGCGGATCAACCAGAAACTCGGAGCACGGAGCAAGGGCGATGTGGTGCGATTCGTCGCCTCACGCCTGCTCGACCGCTACCGCTCCGGCCGACCCATGCCTGCCCTCATCACGTCCGATAACTACACCACCAACATGCCCAGAGAAGGAGAGGGAAGCGCGTCACCACGGCCCGCGGCGAGGCCATAAACCGCCCGTTCTCGACACCCGAAGCGTCGAAAAACCATCGAAAGCGATGACGACAGGACTCGGGCCCTCGACAAAATGGGTCGAAGTTTGTATCTACTCGTTTGTGCGGGCCGATCCCTAGTCACCGCTCACTTGCATCGGGTTCTAGGACATTGCATTCTGTTAGGTTCTGCTCCGGCGCCCCTCCGCGCCCCTCGCGGCGTGTCCAGGAGTGCCCCGTCGCAGAGAGGGAGTTGGCGGGTCTCGCGGCCGTCATCGCCCCCATGAACACCACCGCGATGTGTGCAGACAAGGAACTTCGCAGCCTCGGGATGGTCCCAACGCTGCTCGCGAAAGAAGAAGAAGTCAGGCAGAGATCATCCCGCCCGATGGCAACGGCTCAGGCCCCGACGCGTGCGCGAAGGGTTTCCGGGGGCGGGGCGCATGGCGGGGAGTCACGAAGACAAACCCCGTGATCTTTTCCAGCCAGGAGAAGAAAGGAACCACAGGTATGAAGCGTTTGCAGTCCTTCACGCAATGGTCGACGGTCCGGCGCGCCGGAGCGATCGCCATGGCCGTCGCGGCGGGTCTGTTCGCCACCGCGAACGCCCAGCCTTCCCTCGCCGTCCTCAACGGCGGCCCCTCCAGCGCGGCGGTCCCCACCGCGGCCAACACCCCGGTCCTGACCGTCATCTGGCCCCGCGAGGTCGTCGATACCTCCATCACCGACATCGACGCCATCACCGCCGGCAACCAGCTGGTGCCGGCGCTGCCCCTGGCCGAGGCCCGCGCCGTCCAGCAGTCGGGCTCCACCACCTCCGGCCTGCGCCTCCGCAGCCGCGCGGTGTTCGACGCCGCCGTCACCGGCCGCAACGCCAACTCTCAGATCACCATCGCTGGCATCACCCCCACCGCGGTCGTCAGCGCCAACTCCTACATCCTCTTCCTCCAGTCCACCAACCCCAACCTCGCCACCTACACCTCCATCGGCGCCCTCGAGACGGCGTTCGGCGTCGGCAACGGCGCGGCGCCCGGCGGCGCCAGCCAGCAGGCGTTCGCCAAGTACGCCCTCACCAACGCCAACTTCGCCGGCATCAACAACAACACCACCGCGGTGCAGCTCGCCGCCGGCGCCCAGGCCATCAGCCTGACCGCGCTCGACGCCGCCACCCCCTCCCAGGGCTCGCTGACCGGCGGCGGCGCCGGCAACAACGCCGCCGGCGCCTGGCGCAACGGCGGCTTCGACCTCGCCATCATCGTGCTCGACAACGGCGGCTCCGCCGCCGGCGAGATCGCCTCCGAGTTCATCTACATCCGCAACCCCTCGACGTCGGTCGCCCTCACCTCCGCCGCGACGACCCTCAACGGCTCCAATCAGATCACCCAGATCG
>CANJRL010000169.1 GCA_947476675.1 Phycisphaerales bacterium | reverse complement strand
GTACTCGATCGGGTCCTCGAGGGTCATGATGTTGAGCTCGGCGGAGTTGAGCCGCCGCAGGGCGCTATAGAGCGTGGTGGTCTTGCCCGAGCCGGTCGGCCCGGTCACCAGCACCATGCCGTGGGGACGGGCGCACAGCCCCTCGAAGAGGGCGCGCGGACCCGGCGCCAGCCCCAACCGCCCCAGGTCGAACATCTCCGTGCGCCGCTTGTCGAGCAGCCGGATCACCAGCCGCTCGCCCAGCGCCGTGGGCAGCGTGCTGACCCGCAGGTCGATCTCGTGCGGCCCGATCCGCACCGCGGCCCGGCCGTCCTGGGGCAGCCGCTTCTCGGCGATGTCCATTCGGGCCATCACCTTGACCCGGCTGACCACCGGCTCCAGCAACCGCCGCGGCAACCGCCGGGCCTCCTGCAGAGCGCCGTCCAGGCGGTACCGGACCACCACGCAGCCGGCGCCGATGCCCGCATCGGCATCGCGCGTCATCGGCTGCCGCCGGGGTGTCGTCGGCGCTTCCGGGGCGGGCGACCACGCGCTGTCGGCGGGCTGCACGTGCACATCGCTGGCGCCCTGCGCCAGGGCCTCAAAGAGCAGGGCGTTGACCAGACGGACTACCGGCGCCCGGCCCGAATTGCGCAGCAGGTCCCGCTCGTCGGCGGCCATGGCCTCGGCGATGTCCCGATCAGCGCCCCCGGAATCACCCCCGGAATCACCCCCGGAATCACCCCCGGAATCACCCCCGGAATCACCCCCGGCGTCGTCTCTCGAAAGGGCCAAGCCGCCATCGGCGGAGCCCGAGGCCGCGCGTGCTGGGCGTTCCTCTTCCGCGCGCGCGGCGAGATCGTCCAGCGCCCGCGCGATCGACTCCGCGGGCGAGGGCCGTTCCGCGAAGCGCACCGGACGGCGCAGGCGGACCGAGAGGTTGTGCACGAAGACCGCGTCCCCGGCAGAGCCCGCTGCGACGATGATCTCGGCGCCCTCGGCGTCCACGCCCTGGCTGATCACCAAGCGCTCCCGCGCGATGTCGAGGGGCACCCGCGTCCGGAACTCGGCGCTGGCCAGGCCCGCGTCGACGCCGCCGAGGGATTCCTGCCCCGCGGCCGAACTGGCGAGCGCAAGCGGCGCAACTGCAGTCGGCGCTGCTGCTTCCGGGGAAGGGGACGGGGGCGGGGGCGCATGCGGGAGCGGGGGCATCACTCCACCCAGCGTGGAAGGAGTGGCGGGGAGCCTGTCGAGACGTGGGCCGACTCGGCGTCGGCGGTGCTGATCCGCTTCAGGTCGTCGAAGGCGTCGCTGCGCAGCACGGTGGCCTTGATGAAGACGAAAAATCGGGTGCGCGAGTCGGAGTCGTTGGTCGTGCCGAAGAGCCAGCCCAGGATCGGGATGCGCCCCAGCACCGGGAGCCGCGACTGCCCGCTGGTCTCGGAAGAGTTGTCCAGCCCGCCGACCACGACGGTGAACCCGTCGGGAATCGTCGCCGACCCCTCGACGGTGTTCTGCTGGCTGGGCGGCGGGATGATCCCGCCGCCCGCGGTGGTCGTCGGCGAGCCGGTGAAGGCGCTGAGCTCCACCTTGTAGTCGAGCAGAAGGTGATCGCCCGCGGCGATCTTGGGGGTCACCGTGATGGTCGTGCCCGCGTCCTGCGTGCCGCCGAAGCTCGTGGTGGCGACGGTCTGCGAGGCGTTGATGCTGGTGAAGGGCTGGCGCTGCACGCCCCGCAGCGTGCCGGTGGCGTTGTTGTTGACCAGCACCTTGGGCGTGCTCACCGCCCGGCCGGTGTTCACCGTCTCGAGGGCCCGCACCACCACCTGATAGTCGCCGGGGTTGAGCACCGTGCCGGTAAAGCCCGCGCCCGAGGCCAAGGGCCCTCCGGCGCCTGCGCCCGACGAAAGCCCGAAGAGCGAGGCGAGGTTGACCTGCGTGGCGCCGGCGGTGAACTGCCCCGAGAGCTCCACGCCGAAAGAAAGCGCTTCGCTGTCGCTCAGACTCACCAGGCTGGCCTCGATCATCACCTGCGCCTGCCGCTTGTCGAGCTCCGCGATCAGCGTCTCCAGCTGCCGCAACAGCGCCGGCTCGCCGATCGCCAGGATGGCGTTGGTCGGCTCGTCGACAGAGAGCGTCAGGTCGATGCGCCTGCCCCGCGCCCCGGAAGAGAATCCTCCAATCGCCCCAGCCACGTCGCCCGGCGCGCGGCCGGCGTCGGCGCCACCCGCGAGGCCCGACGGCGGCGGCGACTGCGGAGGCGCTCCGGTCTGCGCGAGGCCGGAGGCGTTGCCCCGCACGGGTCCGGGGGCGGGGGTGATTCCTGGGGTGCTTCCGATCTGGCCCCCGGGCGGCGCAGCCGATGCTGCGCCCGCGCCCAGCGCCCCGGCGGCGAGGAGATTGTCCAGTGTGCCCGCGAGCTCCTTGGCGCCGCGGTTCTTGATCACGAAGGACCGCAGCGTCTGCCGCGCCGAGCCCGGAGCGCTGTTCAGACGCTCGACCAGATCCCGCAGCCGCGCGTGGTCCCGGCCCGGGGCCGTCACCATCACGCTCCCGGTCAAGCGGTCCGCAACGATCCTCACTCCCCCGCCCCCGGAACCCCCGGAACCCCCGACAACCCCAGTACGCGAGGCATCGAGCAGGTTGCGCATGGTCGCGGCCAGGTCTTCTGCCGTTGCG
The DNA here is from genome assembly GCA_947476675.1 of Phycisphaerales bacterium. Taxonomy (GTDB): domain Bacteria; phylum Planctomycetota; class Phycisphaerae; order Phycisphaerales; family UBA1924; genus CANJRL01. The sequence continues at coordinate 747 of CANJRL010000169.1, read as the reverse complement.
GTTAGCGTGGTGTACGCCCGGGTCTCCAGCGGCTCCTTGCTGTCGAGGGTCGCGATGAGTTCGCGCACCTCGCGCTCCCGCGCTCCAGCGCACACCACCAAGAGACGCCGCTCGTCGGGCATGGCGATGAACTGCACCCCGGAAGCGCCCGCACCGCCCGGCGCGGCGCCCCCGCCCCCACCTCCGCCCCCGGGCGCGGCAGCGCCGCTCAAGGACTTGGGCCGCATCGCCCCCTGCGCCGCACGGGCGCTGAGCGTCCGCTCCAAGAGCGGCGTGATCTCCGCCGCGGTCGTCTGCTGCAGCGTGACGATGAAGGTGCTCGCCGGCCCGGCGGCGCCGTCCAGGGTCGACAGCACCGACAGCGCCTGCTCCACCCGCCTGCGGGCGTCGGCGAGCAGGAGCAGCGAGCCGCCGAGTGGCTTGGCCACGCCGCTCTGCGGCGTGAGCAGCGGCCCGATCGCGGCCGCGGCTTCCTGCGGGTCCAGCGTCCTGAGCGGCAGCACCAGCGTCAGGTAACTCGGTCGGGGCCCGCCGTCGGGCGCCGCGTCGTTCTCACCGGCCACGCCCCCGTCACCCGCGACCACCGCCCGCGCCGCGTCGAGGTCGGGGGGCAGCAGCACGTCCTGGTTCTGGGCCGCGGCCTGGGCCACCGGGACAACGCGGTACACGCCGGCGCGCTCGGTGCGCACGATCACCAGGCCCTGGCCTTCGAGCGTGGCGGCGAGCACGTCCCAGAGTTGCCGCGCG
>CANJRL010000168.1 GCA_947476675.1 Phycisphaerales bacterium | reverse complement strand
TGATGAAGCGCGGCGCGGCCAACAAGCAGGTGTTCGTCATCACCGACGGGCAGCCCACCGCCCACCTCACCGACGCCGCTTCAGGCCCGGGGCACGAGGCGCTCAATCTCATCTACCCGCCCACCGAGGAGACCGCGGAGGCGACGCTGACCGAGGCCCTGCGCCTCACGCAGGCCGGCATCAGGCTCAGCCTCTTCGCTCTTATCGAGGAGTACCACGACATGGACTGGGTTGGCTTCGTCGATCGGCTCGCCAGGCTGACGCGCGGCATGGCCTTCTCGTGCGTCGCGGGCGATCTCGGCACTCTGGTGATGGACTCCTACCTCGCCGGGAAGCGGAAGCGCAAGGTGGTCGGCTGAGAGGGCGCCCGAGGGGTGGCCCGACGCAGCCCCGTCCGGACGCGGCGGTACACTCGACCTGTCGCCGCCCGAGGGGGCGGCCGGACCCGAGGAGACGCTGATGCTTCGATCGACGTGCTGGTCGGCCGTGTTCGCCGCTGTGGTGCTCCAGGGCCCCTCGATGGCCCAGGGCGCGCCCCCGGCCCCCAAGAAGGAACGCCTGGAAACCCACTTCGACGCCCAGTCGCTGATCCCGCGCAAGGTGCTGTTCGGCAACCCGGACAGGACAAGCCCCCGCATCAGCCCGGACGGCGCCCGCCTCGCGTGGCTGGCGGCGAGCAACGGCTACCTCAACGTGTGGGTCGCGCCCATCGCCGACCTTGCCGCCGCCAAGGTCGTGACCAACGACACCAGGCGCGGCATCCGCCAGTTCCAGTGGGCCTACACCAACGACCACATCGTCTATCTCCAGGACAGGGGGGGCGACGAGAACTTCCGCGTGTACTCGGTGAACCTGACGACGGGCGCGGAGAAGGACCTGACCCCGTTCGAGAAGTCCCGCGCCGAGATCGAGGGCGTGAGCCGCAAGTTCCCCGGCGAGATGCTCATCGCCCTGAACAACCGCGACGACAAGTTCCTCGACCTCTTCCGGGTCAACATCGAGACCGGGGAGATGAAGATGGTCGCGCAGAGCCCGGGCATGACCGAGCGGGGCCCCAGCGCCGGGTGGGTCGCCGACGACGACTTCAACGTGCGTTTCCTGCAGCGGAGCAACATCGACGACGGCTCGATGTCGCTGCTGAAGCCCGACGGCAAGGGCGGGTGGGCCGAGTTCCTGACCATCCCTCAGGAGGATTCGCTGACGACCTCGCCCGTCGGGTTCGACAAGACGGGCAGGACGCTCTACGCGCTCGACAGCCGGGGGCGCGACACCGCGGCGTTCGTCTCGATCGACACCGAGACGGGCACCACCGGCGTGCTCGCCGAGGACTCCCGCGCCGACGCTCAAGGGGCCATGCTCCACCCGGCCGACAACACCGTGCAGGCGGTGGCGTTCAACTACGAGCGGCCCGAGTGGAAGCCGCTCGACCTGGCGGTGGGGCGGGACCTGCTGTACCTCAAGGGCGTGGCCAGCGGCGACGTGAGCGTCGTGAGCCGCTCGCTCGACGACAAGCAGTGGATCGTCGCCTTCAACGACGACGACGGGCCGACGCAGTACTGGCACTTCGACCGGGCGCAGCAGCAGGAGCGGTTCCTGTTCGCGCAGCGTCCGGCGCTGTCGAGGCTCCCCTTGGCCAAGATGTTCCCCGTGGTCATCAAGTCGCGCGACGGGCTCGGTCTGGTCTCGTACCTGTCGCTCCCCGCCGGCTCGCACAAGGAGGAGGCCCAGCGCCCGAGCAAGCCGCTGCCGATGGTGCTCCTCGTCCACGGCGGGCCGTGGGCCCGCGACGTGTGGGGCTTCAACCCCATCCACCAGATGCTGGCCAACCGCGGCTACGCGGTGCTCAGCGTCAACTTCCGGGGCTCCACCGGCTTCGGCAAGCAGTTCCTCAACGCGGGCAACCGCGAGTGGGCCGCCAAGATGCACGACGACCTGCTCGACGCCGTCGGGTGGGCCGTCAAGGAGAAGGTCGCGGACCCCGCCAAGGTCGCCATCATGGGCGGGTCGTACGGCGGCTACGCGACTCTGGTGGGGATGACGTTCACGCCCGAGGCGTTCGCCTGCGGCGTCTCGATCGTCGGGCCGAGCAACCTCGCGACGCTGCTCAACACGATCCCGCCCTACTGGGCGCCGATGGTCAGGATGTTCAAGGACCGCGTGGGCGACCACACCACCGACGAGGGCCGCAGGTTCCTCGAGTCGCGCTCGCCTCTCTCGCGTGTCGGCGCGATCCGCCGCCCGCTGCTCATCGGCCAGGGCGCCAACGACCCGCGGGTCAAGCAGGCCGAGAGCGACCAGATCGTCAAGGCCATGCAGGAGAAGAACATCCCGGTGACCTATGTTCTCTTCCCCGACGAGGGCCACGGCTTCGCGCGGCCGGCGAACAACACCGCGTTCTTCGCGGTCGCCGAGCAGTTCCTGTCCAGGCACCTCGGGGGACGAGCCGAGCCGATCGGGGATGATTTCGATGGCTCGTCGATCACCGTCCCGCACGGCGCGGAGGGGGTGCCCGGGCTGAGCGAGGCCATGTCGTCCACCGGCAAGCGCTGAGCCGCGCTACGCCGCCCCGGGCTTGCCCGTGAGCGCCCACCAGGGCGCGAGCGCCATCGAGGGCTTCGCGATGCGCAGCGCCGCCGCGACCAGCGCCGGGCGCATGAGCGCCTCCGCCGACAGCCGGCACGCAGGCCGCCGCCACCGCAGCCGCGCTCGGTATGCGGCGGCGAAGCGGCGCTGGGTGTCGCCGGGGCGCGAGGGCTCCAGCATCGCGGCCAGGGTCGCTCCCGCCCACAGCGCCATCCCGATGCCCTCGCCGCCCACCGGCTCCAGGGCCGCCGCCGCGTTGCCGATGCGGAAGGAGCGCGCGTGCCCCGGCGAGATGTATCGCGAGGCCCCGACGCCGCAGGCCATCCAGAGCGTCGTCCGCGCCGCGTCGCGCCACGCCGGCCAGAGCGAGGCGAGCATCGCGTCGTGGTCGCCCCCGAAGCGGCGCACTAGGGCCGCGCGGGCCGTGAGCGCGCAGGTGCGTACGCCCCCCTCGACCGCGATCGTGCCGATGTACGCGCCGCGGGCCGCGCGCATGCCCACCCCTTCGGGCGCCGCGGCGCCGGTGAAATGGCACTTGAGCCCCACGACGCCGCGGCGCGCCGGCGTGGGGCCGGAGGGGTCGAGCCTGCCGGCCCCGTCGGCGTGGAGGACGAAGTCGGCGGCGATGGTCTCGCCGGAATCGAGCGCCGCGATGCACCCTTCCGCGCCGTACTCCACCCCGCGCACGGAGCGGGGCTGCGCCACCGCGGCCCCCGCCCCCGCCGCGCGCCGGAGCAGCATCGTGTCGAGGGCGGCGCGGCTCAGCGCCCAGGCGCTCGCGGGCGCCGCCCACGCCGCCTCTCGATCACGGCCTCCCGTGCGCACCGCGAGCGAGACCC
>CANJRL010000167.1 GCA_947476675.1 Phycisphaerales bacterium | reverse complement strand
GTGTGGCCGGAGAGGTCGTACGCGCACCTCGGGCAGGAACACGCCGGCGGCTTCGCGGCGGGAGCGGCGTTCGCATCGGTTTCGCCCGGACCCCCGGTCACGGACTCCAGTCTACCGCGGGGCGAGGGTCAACTGTCGAGGGCGTGGTCCGACAGCGGCACAAAGCCCCACGCGTCATCCGCCGGGGGAGCCGGAGGGGCCGCGAGGTCGATGGGCAGGACGACGCCGCGCTCGTGGTCGCTGTTGAGCACGACGGCGTTGGGCGGGAGGCTCAGCCAGCCGCGCTCGGCCTTCTCGTGGCCGAGGATGAACAGGCGCACCCCCCAGAGGTTCGCGAGGCGCTCGAGGTGGTCGGGCGTGTGGCCTCGGCCCCAGACCATGAGGTGGGCCGAGCCGCGGCGGGGGGTGTAGTCGTCGGCGGTCAAGGGTCGGCCGAGGACGCCGGGATCGAAGCGGTCCATGAGTTCGGGAGGGGGCAGGCTGTGGGCGAAGAGCAGCCGGGTGGGAGGAGAGCCCGCTTCCGGCGGATCGCCGGCGATCAGGGCGAGGGGCATCGATCGGATGAACGCCTCCACGGCGGCGCGGACCCGGTCGGCGTCGGCGCCGAAGGCGTAGTCGATGGCCTCGTTGAAGGCGGCGACGAGGTTCACCCCGTCCTTGGTGACCCCGGCGCCGACGATCTGCGAGAGTTCGTGGTTGGCGAGGAGGGTGTGGACGGACGCGGGCAGCCGCGCCTTGAGGGCGGCGGCCCTTGCCAGCGCGCGGTAACTGAAGTCCATCCCGTTGAGCAGCCGGTCGCCGTGGATGAGTTCGTGGAGGGTGACGTGCCTGGGCGCATCGTCGGTTGAGTCCTGGATGCGAGCGAGGTCCAGGACGCGGGAGAAGTGGAGGGGGTTGTCGTGGAGGTCGCCGGTGGCCAGGACCGTGCCGCGGAGCGGGACGATGTCGACGGAGCCTTGGCGGCAGGGGGCGTGGAGGTTGGCGTGGGCGCCTTGGAGGAGGGCGGCTTCGACGGCGTCGGCGGAGCGCAGGTCGAGGGCCGCGAGCGCCTCCGCGGCGGCGGTCACGCGCGGGGCCCGGGATTGGCGGGGTTGACCGAGGTGGGGACGCGGATGGGCCTGGTGTCGTCGTCGTCGGGCAGTTCGCCGGCGGCGGCCTTCTCGCGGAGGCGTTTCTCGGCGGTGATCTTGGCGTAGATGAGATCGAGGCGGTCGGCGACCATGTCCATGCTCGAGGGCCGGTTGGCGGGGTCGACCTCGACCGACTGCATGACCAGTTCGCACAGCGGGTCGGGGAGCAGGGGGCGCAGTTCCTTGATGGGCTTGGGCTTCTCGATGAGGGCGTCGTCGAGTGCGCCGACGAGCGAATCGCCCTTGGGGATGGCGGTGGGGATGTGCCTGCCGGTGAGGACCCAGTACATGCTGGCGCCGAGGTTGTAAACGTCGGTCTGGGGCATGATGGGCCGGAGGTGGACCTGCTCCGGGGCGATGTAGTCGGGGGTTCCCTGGATGCGCTCTTTGACGGTGCCGACGGCGCAGGACTGGCCGAGGTCGATGATCTTCACGACGCCGTCGTCGGTGACCACGATGTTGTTGGGCTTCATGTCCGCGTGGACGTAGCCCCGGGAGTGCATGTGGGCGAGGGCGCGTGCGACGTGGCGGAAGATCTCGAGGGTCTCGTCGAGGGAGGTGGGGGGGCGCTTCTCGATGCTGATGCCGTCGACGTACTCCATCACCAGGAACAGTTCCTTGACGTTGAGCAGGGAGCGGTTCTTGATGACCTTCTCGACGCGGCGGATGTTGGGGTGGTCGAGTTTCGAGGCGACCTCGGCCTCGGTCTCGGATTGGTCGAGGAAGCGCTGGTCCTTGGCGGTCTTTTTCTCGACGTGCTTGAGGGCCCAGATCTGCCGGGTTTTGGGGTCCTGGACGAGGTAGATGGTTGAGGCGGCGCCCCGGCCGATCTCGGCCATCACCGAGTATCCGGCGAGTTTGGACCCTGGTCTGATGCTCTCGGTCGTGCTCACTCGGATGGTCGCGACAAGGAGGCCTGCGGCGCCTGGTGAGGGCGACGGGAGAAACAAACTATCCCGGCTCGAGGCCCGCCCGGAGAGCGCACCGGGCGACGCACCGCCCACGAGCGGGGGACGATACATCATCCCGCACTCTGTACGAGGCGCGGGCGGGGGCGGATCTGGGCGGCGCCGCCGTTCCCGTCCCGAGTATGGCTCTGATCGGCAAAAACTTCAACGCACCGCAGGCACGGCGGCCACGCCGACGGGCGGGGAAGCGCGAAGGCCGGCCAGGCGCTCGCGCAGCGCCGGCTCCGAGAAGAGCCTCCCGGGGCTTCTGGTCGGGGAGACCTGCCGGGCCAGAACGACGCCTTCAGGGCCGATGCCCAGGTCGCGGGCGAGGGTGGCGACGAGGTCGCCGAGGCGGCGCATCTGCGCCGGCGTGAAGGGCTTGCGATCGCCGTCGCCGATGAGGCAGATGCCGATGCCGTGCTCGTTATGCCACTCGCCCTCCGGGCCGAAGGCGTGGGCGCCCGGGAGCTGGTCGAGCCAGCGATAGCCGACGTAGAGCTCGCCGTCGCCGGAGCCGGTGCCGTTGCCGATGACGAAGTGGTAGCCGAGGCCCTGCAGGTTGTTTGCTCGGGCCTGGCCCGCGAGGGTGTCGGGCGAGCCGAAGCCGGCGCCGGAGTGGTGGATGACGATGCGCTTCCAGGCGGCGCGTTCGATGGGCCTGCGCGTGGCCAGGACGGACTCGATGGCCGGGGCGCGGGGCGCGCGGACGGGCGCGGCGAGGGCGATCCCGTCGGTGCGGGGGGCCGGGCTGCCGTCGAGCATCACGAGCAGGCCGCCGGCGCCGGTCATGGCGCCGAGCAGCGAGAGCCACACGACCTGGGGCCGGCGGAGGCGCTGCAGGGCGGCGGCGAGGGGCGAGCGTCGACGCTGTTTCGGCACGAGGGGCACGTCCTTCGAAAGATACACCCGAACCGTAGGCGTATCGGCACGAGCGCCGGGGAACTTGCAAATTCTCGCGCAATCGGCGCCGAGGGTCCGCGCGGGAGCGCCCTCCCGCGGCATTCCCGGGCGCGCGGCGTTACAGGCCGAACCCCGGAACCCCGGGGGGCTCAGTTCTTGGGCAGCAGGCGGGCGCGCAGGTTGGGGCGCTTGATGCCGTACTCATCCTCGATGACCTGGGGCGCCTGCTGGTTGCGCATGGCGTCGAAGCGGTCGAAGGGGGAGCGGTCCTCCTCAGGGGAGAAGAGTTGCTTCCCGCAGCCGCCGGCGGCGAGCGCCGCGGAGGCCGCGACCGCGAGCGAGATGATGAGCCGCTGGGGGCGATATCCCGTCCGTGGGTGGTCGTCCATGTCGCAAAAATGTACCGCCCCGGCCTTCGACAAGCCGGGGCGGTCAGGAGGAGAGAGAAGACACCGATTCGGGGCGTCCATGGCCCCGATTGGCTGCTGCCCGGGAAAAGTCGCTGCCGCTCACGCAGAAACCGCCCGGACCACGCCCATCTCTACGAC
>CANJRL010000166.1 GCA_947476675.1 Phycisphaerales bacterium | reverse complement strand
GGCGGGGGCGGGGAGGGCTCGGCGAAGCAGCCGTACGCGATGCCGGCGGAGTTGCGGCTGGCGGCGGCGCAGGCGCTGGGGCGGATGGGGTACCGGGAGGGGTCGCGCGTGGCGGAGCAGTACTGGAGGGCGCCTCGGGCGGTGTGGCGGGCGCAGGCGGCGATGGTGATGGGGGAGACGGCGGGCCTCGCGGAGTTGCCGGTGCTGGAGGCGATGATGAAGGATGGGTCGGCGGCGGTGCGTGTGTCGGCGTGTTCGGCGGCGCTCAAGGCGCTGGACCGGATCGCGGAGACGGGGCGTTGACGACGGCTTGACGGCGGGGGGCTGTTTGGAGACGATCCCGCCCCGCTCGTCGGGGCAAGGAGGCCTCGTGCGGGCGGCGTCGGGGCGCGCGAGCGGCCCGGCGGGAAACCGATGACGGCTGCGGGGCGTAGAGGCGTACCCCGGGCGCCCGGCGAGGTGAGCCGGGGCGTGGCGGGGCGTCGGGCGTTTCGGCGACGGGATGGCGACTTGGCCGCGGCGGGGCACGCCGGGCTGGTGTTCGAGGAGAAGCGACTGTGCATCCGCTGACAAAGGTTCTGGTGGTCCTTGCGGCGCTGCTGTCGATCGCGCTGGCGGCGTTCACGATCGCGTACACGGCGAACGCTGAGCGGCTGCGGTCGGACTTTGCCGATGCGCGGGAGTTGGCGCGGGCGGCGCAGGAGCAGGCGACCCGCGACGGCTCGGCGCACGCGACGGAGCGGGCCCGGCTGGAGGCGCAGCTGACGGACCTGGGCAACCAGGCGTCGGGGCTGCAGGCGGCGCTGGCGAACCTGCAGCGGGACAACGCGAGGCTGCTGGCGGATGTGAAGAACGCGGAGGCGGACAAGCTGAGCGTGCAGGCGAAGATTGATCAGTTGTCGGCGACGAACCAGACGCTGTCGGCGCTGATCTCGAAGTACCGCGACGAGGTGACGACGCTGCGGGGGAACGAGCTGGGGTATGCCCGCCGCGAGATCGAGCTGAGCGATCGCGCGTCGGATCTCGCGGGGCAGCTGGAGGTTGCGCTGGAGAACAACCGCTCGCTGCAGGAGCAGCTGGTGGGGTTGCGTGATCAGTTGGCGGGATCGCGGCGGGCGGCGGGCGGGACGATGGCGAGCGCGGCGGGGGAGACGATCAAGCCGACGTCGGCGATCCGGGCGCGGGTGACCGGGGTGCGGAAAGACCCGGCGGGGACGATCCTGGTGCAGATCGACCAGGGGTCGAGCGGGCTGCTGCGGCCGAACATGGAGCTGAGCGTGGTTCGGGGGCAGCAGTTCCTGGGGAAGCTGGTGGTGCAGACCGTGGACGTGTCGGAGTCGGTGGGGCGGATGGACTACCTGGGTCGGGCGCCGGTGGCGATCGAGCCCGGGGACATGGTGCTGAGCCTGGTGCAGTGAAGGCCGGGCCGCGGCTGTGCGGCTGAGGAGCGGACGATGAGCCAGTTGGGGATGAGGCTGCCGGGTTCGCAGGGTTCGCGGGCTGCGTCGATGAACGTGTACACGGCGCTGATGCTGGTGTCGGTGCTGGCGCTGGGGGCGGCGTGCGCGCTGGTGTTCGTGGCGGGATCGCGGATCGGGCCGGAGGGTCAGGCGTGGGCGGTGCATCCGCCGAAGCAGAAGGTTGCGTTGAAGGGCGTGGCGGGCGCGAGGTGACCGCGGCCGGAGCGGGGCGGGCGGAGAGGGTGAGGCCGGGGGCGCACGGGTCGGGGGTTGATCCGATAAAGTCGGGTGTGTCGTGCCGAGGCGCCGATACGGCGGTTCGGGAGCGGTTTGTGCCGCGTGGCTCTCCGGCTGTGTGCCTGGGGGGACGCGGGCGTTTGCACGCCTGAAGAGACGGGACACCAGTGGCGCTCGATCGGATTCTTGGCTGGTTCAGCGTGGACATGGGCATCGACCTGGGCACGTGCAACACGCTGGTGTGCGTGCGCGGGGAGGGGATCGTGCTGAACGAGCCGTCGGTGGTGGCGGTGTACAAGGGCACGAACAAGGTGCTGCACAACGGGAACGCGGTGGGGTGGATGGCGAAGGAGATGCTGGGGAAGACGCCCGGGAGCATCACGGCGGTGCGGCCGCTCAAGGATGGGGTGATCTCGGACTTTGAGATCACGGAGGCGATGCTGGGGTACTTCATCCGGAAGGTGAACGGGCGGAGCAAGATCTTCGGCCCCCGGGTGGTGATCAGCGTTCCTTCGGGGATCACGGCGGTGGAGAAGCAGGCGGTGTTCGTGTCGGCGGAGCGGGCCGGGGCGCGGCGGATCTACCTGATCGAGGAGCCGATCGCGGCGGCGATCGGGGCGGGGCTGCCGTTCACGGAGGCGACGGCTTCGATGATCGTGGACATCGGGGGCGGGACGACGGAGGTGGCGATCATGTCGCTGGGCGACATCGCGACGTGCGAGAGCGTGCGCGTGGCGGGGGACGACTTCGACGAGGCAATCATCAACCACATGAAGAAGACGTACAACATGATGATCGGGGAGCAGACGTCGGAGCGGATCAAGATCGAGATCGGGTCGGCGGCGTCGACGGGGAAGGAGACGACGATGGAGGTGCGGGGCCGGGACATGATCTCGGGGCTGCCGCGGAAGACGACGATCACCAGCGAGGAGGTTCGGGAGGCGCTGCAGGAGCCGGTGGGTTCGATCATCGAGGCGTGCACGCGGACGCTGGAGCGGGCGGAGCCGGAGCTGGCGGCGGACCTGGTGGAGAACGGGATCACGCTGGCCGGGGGCGGGGCGCTGCTCCGGGGGATGGACAGGGTGATCCACGACGCGACGGGTCTGGACGTCCGGATCGCGGAGGATCCGCTGACGTGCGTGGCGCGGGGGACGGCGATCTACCTGGAGAACATCGAGACGTGGAAGAACACGCTCGAGAACGACATGGATGGGTGAGCGAGGGAAGGCATCGAGGCATGGGGCATCGAGGCATCGAGGGGGCGGCAGTGAGCGATGGCGAGACGATTTCTGACACCGAGGCGGGCGCTGGGGATGAGCCTTGCGGCGGCGTCGCTGCTGGCGGTGCTCCCGGCGCGGTGGGTGGGCTTCGTGGGTGACTGGCTTCGCGGCCCGGTGCAGGCGGTGCTGACGCCCCCGGCGGCGCCGATGCGGGCGCTGGGGCTGTGGCTGAGGCCGGGCGAGGTGGCCGGGGCTTCGCGTGACGAGGCGCTGCGTGAGATGGAGCGGCAGCGGGACGTGGCGCAGACGAGGCAGGCTCAGTCGGAGGAGCGGGTGCGGGAGCTCGAGAGGCAGTTGCAGGAGTTGATCCGGCTGAGCCCGGTGAACCGGGAGGGGATCGAGCGGACGGTGACGGCGCCGGTGGTGTCGGGGCTGTCGGACGTGTCGGCGGGGATGATCGCGGTGCGTGCCGGGTCGGAGGACGGGGTGTCGGAGGGGACGGTGGCGGCGGCGCCGGGGTTGAGGCTGGTGGGTCGTGTCCGCGAGGTGAGGGGGCCGCTGAGCCTGGTGCTGCCGATCACGCAGAGGAGCGCGGGTTGGCTGAACGCGGTGG
>CANJRL010000165.1 GCA_947476675.1 Phycisphaerales bacterium | reverse complement strand
TACTCGGTGCCCGGCGGGGCGGGGGATCTGTCCTCGCTCCGCGTCGCCGCGGCGCCCGAGCCGGCGACGACGCAGGCCAAGGACCAGCAGACGGAATGGCCCGTCCGCGAGGCGCTCGACCGCAAGCCGCTCGCATCCTTCCCCGTCAGCCTCGCGGTCATCCGGGTGCAGAGCCCGAACTACAAGACGCGCACGACGGAGGTGTACGGCTCCGGCAAGTACCGCGTGGTGACCACGCGGGACATCGAGAAGGACGAGCACCTCCAGCGCATCCGCTCGCTGCCCATGGTCCGCGCCGTGACCCCCGCGAACCGGCTGCTCGTCCCCCAGTCCATCAACAGCGACCGCGAGCTCCGCGAGATGGCGGCGAGCATGCAGTCCGAGATGCTCGCGGTCTACACGCTCGACACCACGTTCAACGTCAAGGACGGCGCGGCGCCCCTCTCCGTCGTCACGCTCGGGCTGTTCCCCAGCAAGGTCGCCAACGTCCGGTGCACCGCGTCGGCGCTCCTCCTGGACACTCGGTCGGGGTACCTCTACGGCGCCGCCGAGGCGACCGATGTGGACGACCAGCTGGCCAACTCGTGGACCAGCGAGGACGCGGTGGACGAGACGCGCCGGCGCGTCGAGAGCCGCGCCTTCGAGAGGCTTGTGGGCGAGTTCGAGAAGATGTGGACGGGCGTGGTGCTGAACCACGCCCCGCGCGCCAGCGCCTCGCGCTGACGCCCCGGCGTCAGTGAAAGTCGCGCGACATCCCCGGCATCTCGGCGCAGGCCGCGCTCAGGTCGCGCACGCTGCGCACGATGACGTGGACCACCTCGCCCTCGCGCTCCACCTTGCCCCTGGCCAGCACCGCGGTGGCGTGCCGCGCCGCGCGGCGCCAGCGCTCGTACACCCTCGGCCACAGGATCAGGTTCGCCACCCCCGTCTCGTCCTCGATCGTCATGAACACCACCCCCGACGCCGTCCCCGGGCGCTGACGCACCAGCACCAGCCCGGCCACCGCCACCGGCCTTCCCTTGGGCCAGGCGGCGGCGTCGCGGATGTCCGCGTTGGGGGTCGCGCCCATCGCGGCGAGCCGGGAGCGGAGAAACCGCAGAGGGTGGGCCTTGAGCGAAAGCCCGGTCGCGGCGTAATCCCGCGCCACCTGCCGCAGAGGGTGCATCCGAGGCAGCCGCGGCGCCGGGGCGGGTGAGGGCCCCGATTCTGCCTCGCGCTCGGGGGCATCGAACAGCGGCATCGGCTCGTCGCGCAGCCCCCGCACCGCCCACAGGGCCCGCTGACGATCCAGCCCCATCGAGCCCAGCGCATCCGCCGACGCCAGCGCCTTCAGCGTCGCCGCCCGCACCCCCGACGCCCTCCGGAGCGCCGCGACCGAGCCGAACGGCCCCCGCTCGCGCGCCGCGCTCTCGATCCGCCGCCCCTCGCTCTCGCCCAGGCCGGCGACCAGCCGCATCCCCAGCCGCAGCGCCGGCCCCTTCGCCGCGCCGTCCCCGGGTTCCCCCGTCGCCTCCTCCAGGGAGCAGTCCCACCCGCTCCGGTTCGCGTCGATGGGGAGCACCGCCACCCCGTGCTCCTTCGCGTCGCGGACGATCTGCGCCGGGGCGTAGAAGCCCATGGGCTGGCTGTTGAGGATCCCCGCCGCGAACGCCGCAGGGCGGTGCTTCTTGAGCCACGCCGAGGCGTAGACGAGCAGGGCGAAGGAGGCGGCGTGGCTCTCCGGGAAGCCGTACTCGCTGAAGCCCTTGATCTGCTCGAAGCACCGCTCGGCGAAGGCCCGGTCGTACCCCCGGGCGATCATGCCCTCCACGATCTTCTCCCCGAAGCCGTGGATCACCTTCTGCTTGCTCTTCCACGCCGCGATCGCCCGGCGCAGCCCGTCCGCCTCACCCGGGGTGAAGCCGGCGCAGTGGATGGCCAGCGACATCGCCTGCTCCTGGAAGAGAGGCACGCCCAGCGTGCGCCCGAGGATGGAGCGGACCTTCTCGTCGGGGTACGCCGCGGGCTCTTCGCCGCTGCGCCGGCGCAGGTAGGGGTGGACCATGTCCCCCTGGATCGGCCCGGGCCTCACGATGGCGACCTCGATGACCAGGTCGTAGAAGCAGCGCGGGCGCAGCCGCGGGAGCATCGACATCTGGGCCCGGCTCTCGATCTGGAACACCCCGACGGTGTCCGCGGCGCAGAGCATGTCGTAGACCGAGCCGTCCTCGGGGGGGATGGTGTGGAGCGCCAGCCCGGGACCCTCGCCGCCCACCGCGCCCTGGTTCGCCAGGCTCAGCGACTTCCTCAGCGCCGTCAGCATCCCCAGCCCCAGCACGTCCACCTTCAGCATCCCCACCGCCTCGATGTCGTCCTTGTCCCACTCGATGATGGTCCGGCCCGGCATCGCCGCGTTCTCGATGGGGACGCTCTCGCACAGCGGCCCGCGCGTGATCACGAAGCCCCCCACGTGCTGCGACAGGTGCCGCGGGAAGCCCATGATCTCCCCCGCCAGGCGGAGCAGCCGACCGATCGTCGGGTCGCCCGGGTCGACCCCGTGCTCCCGAAGCCGCTCCGGCCTCACCACCCCGCGCTCCCACCAGTCCATGCTCTTGGCCAGCCGGTCCACCAGGTCGAGGCTCAGGCCCAGGGCCTTGCCCACCTCGCGCACCGCCGACCGCCCCCGGTACGAGATCACCTCCGCCGTCAGCGCCGCCCGCTCGCGCCCGTACTTGCCGTAGAGGTACTGGATCACCTCCTCGCGCCGCTCGTGCTCGAAGTCGATGTCGATGTCGGGGGGCTCGTTCCGCTCGCGGCTCACGAAACGCTCGAAGAGCACGTCGATGCGCTCCGGGTCCACCGCCGTCACGCCCAGGCAGTAGCACACCGCGGAGTTCGCCGCCGCCCCGCGCCCCTGGCACAGGATCCCGCGCGAGCGCGCGTGCCGAACGATGTCGTGCACCGTCAGGAAGTACGGCGCGTAGCGCAGTTCCTCGATCAGCGACAACTCGTGGGCCACCTGGCGGCGGACCTTCCCCGGCACGCCCCCGGGGCCGGGGTACCGCTCCCGCGCCCCCTCCCACGCCAGCCGCGTCAGGTACGCCATCGCGCTCTCGCCGGGAGGGCACACCTCCTCCGGGTATTCGTAGCGGAGCTCATCGAGCGAGAACGCCGCCCCACGCAGCGACACCTCCGCGGCCCGGGCCGTCGCGCCCGGGCAGGCGGCGAAGAGCCGCGCCATCTCCGACGCCGGCTTCATGTGCCGCTCCGCGTTGGCGTGCAGGCGGAACCCGGCCTCGTCCAGCGTGCACCCGTGCCGGATGCAGGCGAGCACGTCCTGGAGTTGACGCCGCGAGGGGTCGTGGCAGTGCGCATCGTTCGTCGCCAGCAGCGGCACGCCCAGGCGCCCGGCCAGCGCGGCGGAGCGCCAGAGGCGATCCGCGTCGTCTCCTCGGGAGGCGCACGACGCCGCCACCGACAGCCGATCACCCGGCCCGAAGGCCTCGCGCACGCTCTCCAGCGCCGCGAGGTACGCCCCGTCGATCCCCGCCACCTCGCCGGGAGGGATCAGCACCGCC
>CANJRL010000164.1 GCA_947476675.1 Phycisphaerales bacterium | reverse complement strand
GATCATGACCGAACTCGAGGAGATCAAGGAGCGCCAGAAGGAGTTCACGGCGTTCCGCGACCGCCTGCGCGGGGACGTGCAGGCGCTCGACAAGAAGGTCGCGGACGCCCAGGAGGCGCTGAAGCTGCTCGCCGAGGGCACCCCGGAGTTCGACGCCAAGCGCGACGAGCTCGAGCGGCTCACCAGCCAGCTGCGCACCGAGGGCGAGTTCGCGGCCCAGCAGGTTGACCGCAAGAAGGGCGCGATCTATGCCGCCATCTTCCGCAAGGTGGCCGAGGCCGGGCCGCGCTTCGCGAAGCAGTCGGGCATCGACCTCCTGCTGACCGACGACTCGGTGTCGGAGGCCCCCCGGGCGGGCACCGAAGCGCAGATCACCGCCGTGATCGTGAACCGCAGGGTGCTGCACGCCTCGGAATCGCTCGACGTGACCAACGACCTCCTGCGGTTCCTCGACAACGAATACCGGCTCGCCGGCGGCGGGGCCAAGAAGCCGTGACCAGATCGGCGGCGACGAGCACGGGCCGCGCGGGCGCCGGGCACACCAACGGCTCGGCGGCATCAGCGCAGCGGTGGACCACCGCCGACCTCGCCTCGCGCCTGGGGGCCGACCTTCGGGGGCCCGGCGATGTCTCCATCTCGCGCATCGACGCCCTCGACCGCGCCGACGGCGCGACCCTCTCGTTCATCCGCGACGCCAAGTTCGCCTCCGCGTGGGCCGGGAGCGCCGCCGGCGCGGCGATCGTGTCGCGCGGCATCGAGGTCGAGCCGGCCCACGGCCGCGCCCTTCTCTTCGTCGACGACGCCGACCACGCGATGATCGCGCTCCTCGAGATGCTCACGCCGGAGACCCATCGCCCCTCCGGGAGGCACCCCAGCGCGGCGATCGACCCGACGGCGCGGGTGGACGCATCGGCCAACGTGGGCCCGAACGTCGCCATCGGCCCGCGGACCATCGTCGGCGCCGGGGCGACCCTGCACCCCGGGGTCGCGCTGGGGGCCGACGTGACCATCGGCCCCGGCGCGGAACTGCGCGCCGGCGTGGTCGTCGAGGACCGCTGCGTCATCGGGGCGCGGACCCGCGTCCACGCCAACGCGGTGATCGGCGCCGACGGGTTCGGCTACCGCCCCGCCCCGGGAGGGCGCGGGCTGATCAAGATCCCGCACGCCGGCAACGTCGAGATCGGCGACGACGTCGAAATCGGGGCCAACACCAACATCGACCGCGGCAAGTTCGGCGCGACCGTGATCGGCTCGGGCACCAAGATCGACAACCTCGTGCAGATCGGGCACAACTGCCGCGTCGGCCGCTCCTGCGTGATCTGCGGCGCCGTGGGCCTTTCCGGCTCGGTGACCGTCGGCGACGGCGCGGTGCTGGCCGGGGGCGTGGGCGTAGCGGACAACCTGACCATCGGCGCCGGCGCCAAGGTGGGGGCGCGGTCGGGGGTCATGAACGACGTGCCGCCGGGCGAGGAATGGGTGGGGTACCCGGCCATGCCGCGCGACCAGACCATGCGCATCGTGGTCGCCCAGCGGCAGTTGCCCGAGGTGCTGCAGAAGGTGAAGCGGCTCCTCCGGGGAGCCGCGGGCGGGGCCGGGAGCGGGAGCGGGGAGCCGGGGGGCGGGAAATAATCCGCCCGGACACACCCCGGATGCCCGTCACTGCCCAGCCACGGCTCGAAACCCGCCAGCGCACGCTCGCCGCTTCGGTTGCGCTGCGCGGCGTAGGGCTGTTCACCGGCCAGCCGGTGACGGTGACGCTGCTCCCGGCGCCGGCGGACCACGGCGTGGTGTTCAAGCGCGTCGACCTGCCCGGCCAGCCCCTGATTCCCGTGCGCGTCGAGTTGATCGTCGATCGCCCGAGGCGGACGGCCCTGCGCGCGCCCAACGCGCCATCCACTCCCGAGGGCGCAGCCGAAGCCGAGCACATGCCCATCGTCGAGACGGTGGAGCACTGCCTCTCGGCCCTGGCCGGGATGGGGGTCGACAACGCGCTGGTGGAGATCGACGCGCAGGAACTCCCGATCGGCGACGGGTCGGCGCTCTTCTACGTGGACGCCATCGCCGGCGCGGGGGTGGCGGAACTCGACGCGCCGCGGCGGCCTCTGGTGGTCACCGAGCCGGTGACGGTGCGCTCGCCCTCGGGCCTGCCCGACGGGGGCGAAGCGGTGATCATCGCCGTGCCCAACGAGACCGCCTCGCTCGAGGTGGTGTACGACCTGGACTATGGCCCGGCGTCGCCGATCCGGCGCCAGGTCTCGGCGTTCACGCTCCGCAGCGACGAGCCCCTGTCGCGCGTCGGCGTGTCGGTCAACGGCGTTTCGACGCCGCACAACGCCGACCGGCACTCCTTCACCGCGACGGCCTACGCGACGCAGATCGCCCCGGCGCGGAGCTACGCGCTGCTCGCCGAGGCCCAGGCGATGAGGGCCCGCGGCATGTTCGGGCACGTCTCGGCCAAGGACATGCTGGTGATCGGCGATGAAGGCCCGGTCGACAACGTGTACCGCTTCGAGGACGAGCCGGTGCGGCACAAGATGCTCGACCTGCTCGGCGACCTGGCCCTGGTGGGCAGGCCGATCCAGGGCCGCGTCTACGCGAGCCGGAGCGGGCACGCGCTGAACCAGCGCCTGGCCAAGGCGCTGGTCGAGCAGGCGCGCAAGCGCGAGCCGGGGCCCAAGCGGTCGATCTTCCGGACCGAGGGCCGGGCCCCGGCGATGGAGGTGCGGGACGTGCTCCGCCTCCTGCCGCACCGCTACCCGATGGTGCTGGTGGACCGGGTGCTGGAGATCGAGGGCGACCGGCGGGCGGTGGGGATCAAGAACGTCACCATCAACGAGCCGTTCTTTCAGGGGCACTATCCCGGCCAGCCGATCATGCCCGGCGTGCTTATCGTTGAGGCGATGAGCCAGTTGGCGGGGCTGATGCTGAGCCAGAAACTCGAGCGCACGGGCAAGATCGCTATCCTGCTGAGCATGGACGGGGTCAAGCTGCGCAAGCCCGTGGTGCCCGGAGACCAGTTGCTGATGGAGGCGGAAGCCCTGAAGGCCAGCGAACGCTTCGGCGACGTGCAGTGCCGCGCCAGGGTCGAGGGCCGCGTCGTCGCCGAGGCCCGGGTCAAGTTCATGATGATCGACGCGGAGCCCGAGCGGTGACGCCCTCGCGGCCCGGCGCCGCCGCCCTCGCCGAGCCCTTCGGCGCGGGGGCCGTCGCGCGCCGAACCGCGCCCGACGAGGCGCCCCAGGCCGGCGTCCACCCCTCCGCGGTCGTCGACCCCTCGGCGGAGATCGACCCCACGGCGGCGGTCGGGCCCTTCTGCGTCATCGGGCCCGGCGTGCGCATCGGCGCCGGCACCATCCTGCACGAGCACGTCTGCGTCCGCGCCTTCACCACCCTGGGCGAGAACAACGAGGTCTTCCCCTTCGCCGTGCTCGGCGCGGCGCCGCAGGACCTCAAGCACAGGGGCGAGGAAACCTGCCTCGCCATCGGCGACGGGAACACCATCCGCGAGCACGCGACGATCCACCGCGGCACGGCGCCCGGGGGCGGGGTGACGACGGTGGGCAACCGGTGCCTCATCATGGTCGGCGCCCACATCGCTCACGACTGCGTCCTCGAGGACG
>CANJRL010000163.1 GCA_947476675.1 Phycisphaerales bacterium | reverse complement strand
CCTGGGCGAGGTGCGCCGCGACCGGCTCGAGGTGCTGCGCGAGTGCGACGAGATCCTGCTCGAGGAGATCGTGTCGGCCGGGCTGTACCGGAGCACGAGCCAGGTGTTCGCGGTGCTGCTCCCGGTCAAGAGCGTGGGGGTGATGGGCGACGGCCGGACGTACGACAGCGTGGTCGCGGTGAGGGCGGTGGAGACCGAGGACTTCATGACCGCGGACTGGGCGAGGATCCCCTTCAGCGTGCTGGCGACGATCAGCAATCGGATCATCAACGAGGTCCGGGGGGTGAACCGGGTGGTGTACGACATCTCGAGCAAGCCGCCGGCGACGATCGAGTGGGAGTAGACGGAAACACCGTTCGGTTCGGCATCCCCCGCCTCTCAACAGGGCGCTTTGATGGCGGTTAGGCAAGGGTCCTACGATCTCGTGTCGATAGAGGCAAGACCATGAGCCAGACCACACAGATCACGATTCCTACGGACCTTGCTGAGCGCCTGCAGAAGGATGCGGCGGCCATGGGTGTCGATCTGCCCAAGTACCTCTCGATGGTGGCTCGGCTGAGCGGTCTCGATGCCAAGGCCCGAGACGCCGCCCGCTTCGTGCTCTCGACACGGCGCGACTCGTTGCGGAAACTTGCGCAATGACGGCATTCCAGATCGGGAGACCGCGGTTCGTCACCAAGGACGAGGCCCTGGTGTTCCACGCGCTCGCGATCGATGCCCACGGCGGGTCGTACGGCGTCCTCAATGAAGGGCTTCTCGAATCCGCGATCGCGATGCCGATGCAGTCGTTTGGCTGCGAGTACGCGCACGACTACCCGTTCGAAATGGCTGCGGCGTACGCGTTCCACCTCGCGAAGAACCACGCGTTCCACGACGGCAACAAGCGGATAGCTCTGTTCTGCTGCGACGCGTTTCTTCGCATGAACGGCTGGAACCTCGACTCCGAAGGGGTCAAGGCGGCCGATGCGATCCTCGATCCCGTTGAGAATCGGATGGATAAGACCGGGTTCGCGCAGTGGTTGGCGACGAACTGCCGTGCTCGGCCAAGCATGGAACTGCCTGATTTCTTCAGCCAGTTGCGGTGGGAACCGTTCTTCCAAGTTTTCCGATCAGCGCGGCCGGATTCGGGTGGCATCCGACAGGCGGAGTTCCAGGCGTCAATCGAGGAACTTGTTCACGTCTGTCCGCTCGTGCCCAGTCTCCAGGAATCGAACAAGAACGCGACTCGTGACGGCGATGAGTCCGCGCGGCTCACCTGCTCGGGCGCCATTCTCACGCTCCTCACGCTCCACCGCCTCGCCGAAGACATGGGCTACGAGTGGTAAGCCCGCCCCTGGGCGCCGCGCCTACCCTCCCGACCCATGCTCGCGACCGCCCCCCTCGTCTCCACCGTCCGCGTCCCCCTGGGCGAGCGCGGGTACGACGTCCGCATCGGCCCCGGCCTGCTCGAGCGGCTCGGCGAGGCCGTCGCCGAGATGTTCCCCCCCGTCGGCGGCCGCCCCAACCGCCTCTTCCTCGTCTACGACGCCGGGATCCCCGATGAGCACGTGGTTGCCGCCTCGCGGTCGCTGGCCCACGCCGGGTTCCGCGTCGCCGCCGCCTCGGTCCAGCCCCACGAGCCGCAGAAGAATCTCGGCACCCTCGCCCGGCTGCTCGTCGATATCTCCGAAACCCGCCACGAGCGGGGCGAGCCGGTGGTCGCCCTCGGCGGCGGCGTGACCGGCGATGTTGCGGGCTTTATGGCCGCCACCTATCGCCGAGGCGTGCCCCTCATCCAGGTCCCCACGACGCTTCTGGCGATGGTCGACGCCTCGGTCGGCGGCAAGACCGGGGTCAACCTGCTGACCGAAACGGGCCTGCAGAAGAACCTGGTCGGCGCTTTCCATCAACCGCGGCTCGTGCTCGCCGACGTCCGCGTGCTCCATTCGCTTCCCGACCGCCAGTTCGCCGCCGGCCTCGCCGAGTGCTTCAAGCACGGGCTGCTGAGCGCCGACTTCGGGGACGCCGACCTGTTCTCATGGACGCTCTCGGCGCTGCCGCGGGTGCTCAGGCGCGAGGACTCTGTGACGGTGGAACTGATCGCGCGCAACGTCGCGGTCAAGGCCGCGGTGGTTGGCGGCGATGAACGCGAAGAGGCGGCTGCCGATGGCGTCGCCGGCTCGGGCAAACCGGGGCGGGCCGTGCTCAACCTCGGCCACACCTTCGCCCATGCCATCGAGACCGTGCCCGACCTCTCCCCCACCGGCCTGCGCGAGGATGCGCCGCTGCTCCACGGCGAGGCGGTGGGCCTGGGCCTCGTCGCCGCCGCGACCACCTCGGTCGCGCTGGGGAAGGCGGAGCCGACCATCCCCGAGCGCGTGCGCCAAGCCCTCGAGGCGGTCCGTCTCCCGGTCCGCGTGAGGAACCTCCCAGCCGCCGGCGCCGTGCTCGACCGCATGCTCGAAGACAAGAAGGTGTCGGCGGGCCGATTGCGGCTGGTGGCTCCAGCCTCGCTGGGGCGTTCGGTGATCGTCGTCGATCCGCCGGAGGCGGCGGTGACCGCGGGAATCGACGCCGTGCGTTCATAACCGGTCGTTCACACAGGATTCTGCAGTTCTCCACAGGCTGTCCCCGATAACACGGGTGGGACCGGCGACGCGCCTCGCTGCCGCCGACGACCCGGCCCCGCGCTCAGGGACTTCCGTGACGAGGGAACTGCCGTGCGAACGCTCGCGATCATCAACCAGAAGGGCGGCTGCGGGAAGACCACCACCGCGATCAACCTCGCGGGCGTGCTCGCGCGTCGGGGCCTGCCCACGCTGCTCATCGACCTTGACCCGCAGTCGCACTGCGCAGCCGGATTGGCGGTGCCCGAGAACCGCATCGAGCATCACATCGGCGATGCCCTGCTCACCCCGCCCGACCAGCCTCTGGACCGGTCGCGGCTGGTGTGGCGGATCAGCCGGCACTTCGACCTCGTGCCGAGCCTGATGCGCCTGGCGGGAATCGAGGCCTCGCGAGGCGGGCTCGCGGAGGCCGAGGACCGCGACCGCCGCCTTCTTGACGTCATCCGCCGGCTGAGCCTGCCGGACGCCGCCCCCCCCGGGGTGCCGATCGCGGCGTCGCGGTACGCGTGGTGCATCATCGATTGTCCGCCCTCGATCGGCCTGCTGACGTTCAACGCCCTCCGGGCCGCGGACGAGGTGATCATCCCGGTTGAGACCGGCTTCTTCGCCCTCAAGGGGGCGGCCAAGCAGGCCAACACCGTGCGCACGCTCGCCAAGCGCCTCGGCCGCGAGGCATCATTCCGGGTCCTGCCGACGATGCACGACGCCGGAAGCGCGCTGGCCCGCGCTCTGCTCGACGAGATGACCCGGGCCTTCGGCGCCCGCTGCATACCCACGCCCATCCGGGCCGACGTCCGCCTGCGCGAAGCGGTCTCGGTCGGCCAGCCTGTGGTCGAATACGCGCCCGATTCCCACGGCGCGGAGGATTATCGCGCGCTCGCCGAGTGGCTTCTCTCGAACCCGCCGGCGCAGTCCGTCGCGGCCACGGCGTCCGACATCGAGGGCCCCCCGACCCAGCTCACCGAGCCCATGGCAGTCGCCGGGGGCGGAGCGCTCGACCCGGTGCTCAACCGGGCGGCGGAACTCGCGGCCCGGCTGCGCAGGCTCCAGCACGCCGGGGAGTTGTACCAGGCGCGACTCGCCGCGGACCCCTCGCTGCAAGGCCATCTCGGCGACCACGATGCGGGGCGCCATGGAGGCCTTGCGCCGCACTCTCAGGGCTGCCGCTTCGTCTACCCCGCCCCGCCCGACGCCCAGGTCGCGGTCGCCGGCGACTTCAACGGCTGGTCGACCACCGAGACGCCCCTGCGGTACAACGCGGCGATCCACGCCCACGAGGCCGAGGCGCCGCTGGGGCCTGGTCGATGGCGCTACCGCCTCGTGG
>CANJRL010000162.1 GCA_947476675.1 Phycisphaerales bacterium | reverse complement strand
GAGGACGGGCGGGCGGTGCGGCGTCTCTACCGCGTGGGGAATCGCGAGGCGCGGGGCCAGCCCTTCAAGTGGGTGGACCTCTCGCAGGTCGCGAAGGCTGAGCGTCCCCCGGGCGCTGTGATGCTGGAGCGTCGCGAGTGGGGGGTGTGGATCGGCGTGCCCAGGGCGGTGGTGGTGGAGCGCGAGATGCCGGCGGCGGAGGCGGCATCGGCCGGGGCCACGGCGAAGACGGAGTGGGGCGAGGGCCCCGCGACGCGGACGGACCTGGGCGGCGGGAAGTTCCGCGAGCGCGTGGTGCTGGCCGAGGGCGAGGCGGGGGCGCTGGCCAAGGCGATGGAACTCAAGCCCGGGGCGCTGGCGCTGCGGGGCAGGATCGAGCGCATCAAGGAGCGCGACATCGGGCGGATCAACGCCCGCTCGGAGCGGGCGCGGCTGGCGTATCGCGGCGCGGAGCTCCGGCGGGGCGAGGGCCGCCTGGACGACGCGGCGCTCGACGCGGCGCGGCGGGAGCGCGACGAGGCGGTGGCGTCGCTGGAGGCCGAGCACAGTCGTCTGAGCGAGGAGGTCGCGGCGCTGGAGGCCCGGGACGCGGCGCTGCGCTTCGTGGTCGAGGATCCGGCGCTGAAGAAGTTCGCCCCCGAGAGCCAGACGCGGATGGACCGTCCGATGCTGCTCTCGCAGGTGGTGCGGATCGTTCCGGCTAACGCGCTGGACGCGGCGGGCCGGTGGGGCGTGTACCTCGACCGATGGCGGGAGTTCCTGACCGAGGAGCCGCGCGAGGCGAACACCGAGGGCGGGGTGATGCCCGTGATCTTCGGGACGGTGGTGATGACGCTGCTGCTGTCGCTGGCGGTGGCGCCGATGGGGGTGATCGCGGCGCTGTACCTGCGCGAGTACGCGAAGCAGGGGGTGATCGTGTCGGTGGTGCGGATCGCGGTGAACAACCTCGCGGGCGTGCCCTCGATCGTCTACGGGATGTTTGGGCTGGGGTTCTTCTGCTACACGCTGGGCAAGTACATCGACGGGGGCGTATCACCCGAGGTGGCGTGGCCCCCTCGGCTGTGGATGATGGGGGTGGGGGCGCTCATCGCGATGGTGGTGCTGACGGCGGGGGCGCGGACGCTGAGCAGGCCGATCCCCGGGAAGCCGGTGCGGGCGAGCCATCACGTCTTCTACTGGGTGGCACTCGCGATGACGCTGGGCGTGGTGGGGCTGCTGATCGCCCTGCTGGCCACGTGCCCCTACTTCCACGGCTTCTTCCGCGAGCGGCTGCCGACGGCGACCTTCGGGACCAAGGGCATCCTGTGGGCGGCGCTGACCCTGGCGCTGATGACGCTGCCGGTGGTGATCGTGGCGACGGAGGAGGCGATCTCGGCGGTTCCTCGGAGCCTGCGCGAGGCGTCGTACGGGTGCGGGGCGAGCAAGTGGCAGACGATCTACCGGGTGGTGTTGCCGCGGTCGGCGCCCGGGATCATGACCGGGCTGATCCTGGCGATGGCGCGGGGGGCCGGCGAGGTTGCGCCCCTGATGCTGGTGGGTGCGGTGAAGCTGGCGCCGGAACTGCCTCTGGAGGCGTCGTTCCCGTTCGTCCACCTGGAGCGGTCGTTCATGCACCTGGGTTTTCACATCTACGATCTGGCGTTCCAAAGCCCGGACTCGGAGGCGGCGCGGCCGACGGTGTGGGCGACAACGCTGCTGCTGATCGTGATCGTGGCGTTCCTGAACCTGTCGGCGATCGCGATCCGGGCCCGTCTGCGGAAGAAGTTCTCGAGCGGGGCGTTCTGAGGATTGGCCAAGCCGCGCGGCGAGCGCGGGGAAGCGGTGGAGCACGATGAGCGAATCGACGACAGCCCCATCGAAGACGACCGCCCCGGCGCAGGGGGGGGCGGGCGCGTCGGGCCCGGCGATGACCAAGCGGGTCGACATGGGTGACGCCGCGGCGCCGGAGGGAGTGAAGTTCGAGGCGATCGACGCGATCCGTGAGGGTCGGACGTTCAAGCCCGCGGTGCACCCGGACCTGGCGAGGGAGAGCGCCGTGGTCGAGGTGCGGGACTTCTGCCTGTATTACGGCGAAAGCAAGGCGCTGCACAACATCACCCTGGACGTGCCGCGGGGCAAGGTGACGGCGCTGGTGGGGCCCTCGGGCTGCGGCAAGAGCACGCTGCTCCGCTCGGTGAACCGGCTGAACGACCTGATCCCCGGGGTGCGGGTGACCGGGGAGATCCTGATCGAGGGCCAGCCGGTGTTCGACCCCTCGGTCGACGTGATCCAGCTGCGCAAGCGGATGGGGATGGTGTTCCAGAAGAGCAACCCGTTCCCGATGTCGATCTACGAGAACGTGATCTACCCGCTCCGGATCGACGGGGAGAACCGCAAGCGGGTGCTGGACGAGGCGGTCGAGCGGGCGCTCCGCGGCGCGGCGCTGTGGGACGAGGTGAAGAACCGGTTGAAGCAGTCGGGGCTCGGGCTGTCGGGCGGCCAGCAGCAGCGGCTGTGCATCGCGCGGGCGATCGCGGCGGAGCCCGAGGTGCTGCTGATGGACGAGCCCTGCTCGGCGCTGGACCCGATCGCGACGCTGAAGATCGAGGAACTGATCACGGAGATCAGCAGCCGCTACACGGTGCTGATCGTGACCCACAACATGCAGCAGGCGGCGCGGGTGTCGCAGTACACGGCGTTCATGTACCTGGGGCGGCTGGTGGAGTACGCGCCCACCGCGCACATCTTCCAGAACCCGACATTGCCGGAGACCGAGCAGTACGTGACGGGGCGGTTCGGGTAAGGGGTTGGAGCGTGCGCCCCGGGACGAGCCGAGAGGGCGGTGGGTGGGCGGCGGCGTAGAATCTCGGCCCCCGGGCGGGCGGTTCCGCCTCGTGGGCCTGTCTGTCATACGTTCGGTGGCTGCTCGGATCTTCCATGACGACTCCGCTCAAGGCTGTGCGCCCGGCCGTCAACGGCTGGAACGCTGAGTACCTCGACTCGCAGTACCAGCGGTGGCTGGCCGACCCGGCCTCCGCGCCGCCGGACATGGCGTCGTTCTTTCAGGGCTTCGACCTGGCCCGCTCGGCGGCGCCGGCGAGCGGGGCGGCGGGGCGGCACGCGGGCGGATCCGGCGGGGCGGGGATGGCGGCGGCGGCGGTGAAGCAGGCCGCGGTGGCGCAGCTCATCTTCGACTATCGCGACCTGGGCCACCTGGCGGCGGAACTGGACCCATTCGGGCGCGAGCGCGAGGGGCCGGCGGAGTTGCAGCCGCGGACGCACGGGCTGAGCGATGCCGATCTGGACCTGGTGTTCGCGGGGGAGTCGTCTCCGCTGGAGGGGCCGGCGACGCTGCGCGAGATCATCGCGGCGCTGGACGAGACCTACTGCCGGTCGATCGGCGCGGAGTTCATGCACATCCGCGAGGTGTCGGAGCGGGACTGGGTGGCGGAGCGGATGGAGCGTTCGAGGGGCCGGGCGGCGCTGTCGGCGGACGACCGCCGCGCGGTGCTGGAGCACCTGCTGAAGGCCGAGACCTTCGAGAAGTTCCTGCACACGCGGTACCCGGGCGAGAAGCGGTTCAGCCTGGAGGGTGGGGAGAGCCTGATCCCGGTGCTGGAGCGCATCGTCGAGAGCGCCCCGGAGGCGGGGGTCGAGGAGATCGTGCTGGGCATGGCCCACCGCGGGCGGCTCAACGTGCTGTGCAACGTGGTGGGCAAGACCTACAACCAGATCTTCACCGAGTTCGAGGACAACTGGGAGGAGGACTTCGTCGACGGCGGCGGCGACGTGAAGTACCACCGGGGCTATTCGGGGGAGCGGGTCACGCGGTCGGGCCAGTCGGTGTGGCTGGCGATGGCGAGCAACCCGTCGCACCTCGAGTCGGTGAACGGGGTCGTCGAGGGCCGAACGCGCGGGAAGCAGAGGCTCCGCGGCGACAAGGAGCGGACGCGGGTCGTGCCGCTGCTGATCCACGGGGACGCCGCGGTGATCGGCCAGGGCGTGGTGGCGGAGTGCCTGAACTTCTCGCAACTGGAGGGGTACCGCACGGGCGGGACGATCCACGTGGTGGCGAACAACCTGATCGGGTTCACGACCGGGGAGCAGGACGCGCGCTCGAGCCG
>CANJRL010000161.1 GCA_947476675.1 Phycisphaerales bacterium | reverse complement strand
CTGGATCAACACGCCGGTGGCGGACGCGCTGCCGGTGCGGCTGGACCCGCCGCAGAAGCGCCAGATCCCGCGCGGCGCGCTGGCGCTGGTGATGCACTCGTGCGAGATGCCGGACGGGAACTACTGGGGGATGAAGACGGCGGAGGCGGCGGCGAACGCGCTGAGCCGGCTGGACCTGCTGGGGATCATCGAGTACGGGTGGCAGGCCGGCGGGACGGGGGCGTCGTGGGCGTACCCGCTGTCCGAGGTGGGCGACGGGAAGGGCGTGAGGCGCGCGCTGCAGGGCCTGCAGTTCGGCGACATGCCGGACTTCACGCCGCTGATGGAGGAGGCGCTGGACGCGCTGGTGAAGGCCAAGGCGTCGGCGAAGCACGTGGTGATCGTGAGCGACGGCGACCCCCAGGCGCCTCCGGCGGCGCTGGTGCAGAAGTTCATCGACAACAAGGTCTCGGTGTCGGCGGTGCTGGTGTTCCCGCACACGTTCTACGGGCCGGAGTTCCAGAGGCTCCAGAACATCGCGACGCGGACCGGGGGGCGGATGTACTCGGTCACGAAGGCGGGGGACACGGGGGCGCTGCCGCAGATCTTCATCAAGGAGGCGCAGACGGCGCGGCGGGCGCTGATCTGGGAGGGCGACCCGATCACGCCGGTGGTGGTGAACGCGGCGGCGGAATCGATGCGGGGCGTGAGCGGCGGGCTGCCTCCGATCACGGGGTACGTGGTGACGGGGGACAGGGAGGGGCTGGCGCTCACGACGGTTCGGAGCCCCGAGGGGGACCCGATCGCGGCGCAGATGCAGCACGGGCTGGGGCGGAGCGTGGCGTTCACCTCGGACGCGGCGCCCCGGTGGAGCACGGCGTGGATGGGGTGGGCGCAGTACCGGGCGTTCTGGGAGCAGCAGGTGCGGTGGGCGATGCGGCCGACGGGATCGGCGAACGTCAGCGTGACGACCCTGAGCGAGGGTGCGAAGACGCGGGTGATCGTGACGGCGCTGGACGCCGGGGGCGAGAGCCTGAACTTCGCGCGCTTCCGGGGGAGGGTGACGAGGCCCGACTTGAGCGCGGGGGATGTGGAGTTGCGGCAGACGGGCCCCGGGCGGTACGAGGGCGAGTTTGACAGCGGCGCGGCGGGCACTTACCTGGCGAGCCTGCGCTACGACGTGGCGCGGGAGGGGCGGGTCGAGAGCGGGGTGGCGCAAGCGTCGGTCTCGAGGCCGTTCTCGGATGAGTACCGGGCGCTCAAGGACAACGCGGCGCTGCTCCGCCAGGCGGCGGAGGCGTCGGGGGGTAGGGTGCTGGACGGCACGACGCCGGAGAACACGCCGCTGTTCTCGCGCGAGGGGCTGACGCCCCCGGTGGCGCTGAGGCCGATCTGGCTGCCGACGGCGCTCCTGGCGATGGCGCTGTTCGTGGCGGATGTGGCGTCGCGAAGGCTGGCGGTGGACTTGGCGGCGATGCGTCGGCGGCTGGCCAGGCGCGCCGAGGCGAGACCGGTGAGCGAGGAGCAGGTTGGGGCGCTCCGCGCGGCGCGGGAGCGGGCGCAGGGGGCGATCGCGGCGAAGGCGAGCGAGGAGAAGCGGGCCGCGAAGTTCGAGGCGACGCAGGAGGAGCGCGCGGCGGCCGGCGGCCCGGTTGTGGATGGGCCGCGGGCGCCGGTGATGTTCGAGAAGCCGAAGGCGGCGGAGGATGGGGACGCGGGCGGGGCGGGGATCTCGCGGCTTCGGCGTGCGAAGCAGCGGGCGCGGGACGAGATGGACGACCAGGGGAATCAGGGACAGGGCGGCTGAGGCATCGCGAAGGAGGCGGTCATGGCGAGCAACGAGGCGGCGTTGGCGGCGGCGGGGATCGGCGAGGGCGAGGTGCGGGCGCGGTGCGAGGAGTTCCGCGCGGTGTACGGCGCGGTGAGGGCGGAGATCGGGAAGGTGATCGTGGGGCACGGGGAGATCGTCGACGGCGTGCTGACGGCGCTGTTTGTCGGCGGGAACGTGCTGCTCGAGGGCGTGCCGGGCCTCGGGAAGACGCTGCTGATCAAGACGCTGGCGGAGGCGTTGGCGCTGAAGTTCAGCCGCATCCAGTTCACCCCGGACCTGATGCCGGCGGACATCATCGGGACGAACATCGTGATGGAGGACGCGGAGACGGGGAGGAGGAGGTTCGAGTTCAGCCGCGGGCCGATCTTCGCGCAGATCGTGCTGGCCGACGAGATCAACCGGGCGACGCCCAAGAGCCAGTCGGCGCTCTTGGAGGCGATGCAGGAGCGGAGCGTGACGGTGGGCGGGGTGCGCTACGCGCTGGAGGCGCCGTTCTTCGTGATGGCGACGCAGAACCCGATCGAGCAGGAGGGGACGTACCCCCTGCCCGAGGCGCAGCTGGACAGGTTCATGCTCAAGCTGAACGTGGGGTACTCGACGCTCGAGGAGATGATGGCGATTCTCGATCGCACGACCGGGGCTACGACGGCGCGGGTGGAGCCGAGGGTGGACGGGCCGGGGATCCTGAAGATGCAGGAGGTGGTGCGGCACGTGTTGGTGGCGCCGCACGTGAAGGAGTTCGCGGCGCGGCTGGTGCTGGGCACGCACCCGGACAAGGAGGGCGTGGGGGAGGCGGTGAAGCGGTATGTTCGGGTGGGCGCGAGCCCCCGCGCCGCGCAGGCGCTGATCCTGGGGGCGAAGGTGATGGCGCTGCGCGACGGGCGGTACCACGCCTCGTACAGCGATGTGGAGGCGGTCGCCAAGCCGGCGCTGCGGCACCGGCTGGTGCTGAACTTCGAGGCGGAGGCCGACCGGGTGGACCCGGACGCGGTGGTGGAGGCGATCGTGAAGAACACGGAGAAGGACCGCAGGCCGGCCCGGGCCTGACCGGGCGGCGATCCGCGGAGACCCATCGGCGATGCTCAAGACCCTTGCCAAGCCGGCGCCCGGGAACCTCGACGACCTGCTCGGGGGCGAGATGCTCGCGCGGCTGTCGTCGCTGGACGTGTCGTCGCGCAAGGTGTTCGCGGGGAAGATCAAGGGCGAGCGGCGGAGCAAGCGGCGCGGGGAGAGCGTGGAGTTCGCGGATCACCGGCCGTACGTCAGCGGGGACGATCTGCGGCACATCGACTGGAACATCTACGGGCGGCTCGACCGGTTCTTTCTCAAGTTGTTCCTGGAGGAGGAGGACCTGTCGCTGCACGTGGTGGTGGACTGCTCGGGATCGATGGGGTGCGGGGAGCCGGGGAAGATGCTGTTCGCGCAGAGGGCGGCGGCGGCGCTGGCGTACATCGGGCTGGTGAACATGAACCGAGTGACGCTGTCGGCGCTGTTCTCGGCGCCCCCCGAGGGGCCGGAGAAGGACGGCGCGGGGGCGACGCCGGGGGACGCGGAGGCGCGGACCATGACGCAACTGCGGAACCTGCGCGGGCGGCGGCGGGCCTTCGAGATGGGGTCGTGGGTGTGCGGGCTGAGGCCAGGGGGCGAGGGCTCGTTCACCGACGCCGCGACGAGGGTGGCGCTGGCGCGACAGGGCAAGGGCGTGATGGTGGTGCTCTCGGACTTCTTCTTCAAGGACGGGTACGAGGCGGGTCTTCGGCGGCTGATCGGGCGGGGGTACGATGTGGTGTGCGTGCAGGTGCTGAGCCCCCAGGAGGTGGAGCCGGACCTGGGGGGCGATCTGCGGCTGCGCGACGTCGAAGACGGGGATGTGGCCGAGGTGACGATCAGCGCGCCGCTGCTGGCGAAGTACAAGGAGAACCTGGCGGTGTATCGCGAGCGGCTGAGGGCGTTCTGCGCGGCGCGGGATGTGGCGCTGATCACCGTGCGCAGCGACCTGGGCGTGGACACCCTGGTGCTGGATTACCTGCGGAGCCGGGGGGTGCTGCGGTGAACTTCCCGACCTGGCAGATCGGAGCGGCGGCGGCCGGGGTGCTCATCCCCTCGCTGGTGCTGCTCTACTTCCTGAAGTTGCGGCGTCGGGACGTGGAGGTGTCGACGACGCTGCTCTGGAAGCAGAGCATCCGGGACCTGCAGGCCAACGCCCCGTTCCAGAGGCTTCGGAGGAACATCCTGCTGCTGCTGCAACTGCTGGCGCTGATCGGCGGGGCGCTGGCGGCGGCGCAGCCGGAGATGCTCACGAACGAGTCCCCCGGGAAGCGGTCGGTGATCCTGATCGACCGCTCGGCGAGCATGGCGGCGACGG
>CANJRL010000160.1 GCA_947476675.1 Phycisphaerales bacterium | reverse complement strand
GGCGAAGACCGAGTACAGGAAGTACGCCAGAGCCATCGAGGCCTGGAGCGAAAGCCCGATGACGCTGATCGACGTCGCCTTCCGGTAGGTGATGTGATCCGTGCGCATGCTGGCTCCGTGGCGATGGGGGCGACGCTCCCTCCCACCGCGGGCGACTCCGCCTCGACCGCCGCCGAGGGCTGCGGCGGCGGCGGGCGCTTGAACTTCACTCGGCCGATTGTCCCGAGACCCCCGGGCCCTGTCCAACCGGGGTCGCCGACACAGGCGTGGTTCGGGGCGATCCGGCGCCCGGTTCCACGCTCGGCCTCACATTGATGTACGTTGTCCCGGGTCCTATGTTCACCAGGCGGCGCTCAGGCCGCAACGGCGCGGGTCACGGGGCCCGCCCTCGCGCCGGCCGGGGCCCGCGGGGGCATCCCGGCTTGCGCCCTCCACCTCTCCGACCCGTAGCACCGGACGCATGTTCTCCCAACTGCTCGCCATCGCCCGCAACGCCTTTGTCGAGAGCGTGCGGCAGCCCGTGTTCTTCGTGCTCATCGCGGTCAGCGGGCTGGCCCAGGTGGTCAACAACGTGCTCTCCGCCTACAGCATGGGCTACGAGGACACCTCCGAGGTCCACGGCGATGACAAGCTGTTTCTCGACATGGGGCTGGCGACCGTGCTGCTCTGCGCCACCCTGCTTGCCGCGTTCATCGCCACCGCGGTGATCTCCCGCGAGATCGAGCAGAAGACCGCGCTCACCGTCATCAGCAAGCCGGTCGGCAGGCCCCTCTTTGTCATCGGCAAGTACCTCGGCGTCTCCGCCTCCATGCTGCTCGCGACCCTGATCATGCTCTTCTTCTTCCTGCTCACGCTGCAGCACGGGGTGATGAGCCGGGCGTCGGACGTGTACGACCAGCCGGTGCTCACGCTGGGGCTCGGGTCGATCGCGCTGTCCCTGGCCATCGGCGTGTGGTGCAACTTCTTCTACGGCTGGGTCTTCTCGTCGACCACGGTCTTCAGCATGCTGCCCCTGACCGGGGTCGCGGTCATCGCGACGCTCATGCTCGGGCCCTCGTGGCAACTCCAGCCGATCACCAAGGAACTCAAGCCGCTGATCCTGATGGCCTGCGGCGGGGTGGGGATGGCGATGCTGGTCATCACCGCCGTCGCGGTGTCGTGCTCCACCCGGCTGGGGCAGGTGATGACCATCGTCGCGTGCCTCGGGGTGTTCGTGTTCGGGCTGCTCTCGAACCATTTCGTGGGCCGCCGGGCGTTTGTGAACCGCGCGATCGAGACGATCGCGACGGCGGAGCGGGTGGAGGATCGGCAGGGCGACCTCCGCGACGCCGGCGACACCTGGCGCATCACCCTGAGCGGGGACCCCAAGCAGAACCTCAAGGCGGGCGATTCCTTCTACTTCGCGGGCGACCCCTCCGGCATCGCGATGGCGGCGCCCGCGTTCCCGAAGTTCGCGGGCAACCCTCTGAGCCTGAGCGACATCGGCACGCCGCCCTCCGGCCCTGCGCTGATCGTCCGCGCCGTGGAGAACCGGCGGAACCTGACGATCGTGAACGCCGGGGGCCTCCGGGTGGAGCGGCCTCCTGTCGCGGGAGACTTCGTGTTCGACAAGCCGACAAAGGTGAACCTCGGCGCGCGGCTCCTGTGGGGCGTGATGCCGAACGTGCAGTTCTTCTGGCTGGTCGACGCGGTGACGCAGAACCACCCCATCCCGGCGCGGTACATGGGGCTCCTCGCGGGGTACAGCCTGGCCCAGATCGTGGCGCTGCTCTCGCTCGGCGTGGCGCTGTTCCAGACCCGTGAGGTGGGCTGAGCGTCAGGCGACCGGCTCGTCCGCGCCGGCGGCGATCTGGGCGCCGCTCCGCTTCACCGCACCGAACCAGACCAGGGTGAAGAGCGGCCAGGCGAATCCGAAGAAACCGCCACAGCCGTAGCCGATCATCGAGCCGAGGCCCCCGCCCATCTTCTGCTGCTTGGCGAACCGCTTTTCAGGGTTCTCGCTCACCCATCTCGCGACTTCTGCCTGCATCTGGGTCTGGTTGTACATGCTGATCGCGCCGATGACGATCGCCACCGAGGCCCACAGCAGGTGCATCGGCCTTCCGGCGGGCTTCCGGCCTGCGGTCGTCGAACCGGCGACGATGAGAAGGATCGACCACAGAATCGCGATCACGCCAACGACCGTCATGAGCAGCGGCGGGTTGGTGTAGACCGGCGGAAAATCTCCGGCTTGCGCCCCCATCATCGATGCGCCGAGGAACTGCCAGCCGATTCCCGCTGCGCCGCACAGCACACCCAGCGACCCGAGCACGATCGAGATGATCCCGATCACCTTGGGCCATGAGGGCCTCGGCGCGAAATCGGGCTCGGCGGCGATCTCGCCGGCGTTTCCCGCGACGTACAGCGGCTTCTCGTCTGCCATGCGTTCTCCTCATTGGGGGCGGCGATGATTCGGAGCGGTGCGGCCGATTCCTGATCGTCAGACCTGGGCCAGGAAGCGGAGGTCGTTCTCGAACAGCATGCGGATATCCGGCACCTTATATCGGCCCATGGCGATGCGTTCGATGCCGAAGCCGAAGGCGAACCCGGTCCACTCCTCGGGGTCGATGCCGCAGGCGGTGAAGACGGCCGGGTCGACCATGCCGCAGCCCCCCAGTTCGATCCACCGGGGGGGGTCCCCCGGGCGGAGGGCGATCTTCATGTCGAGTTCGGCGCTGGGCTCGGTGAAGGGGAAGAAGGACGGGCGCAGGCGGATGTCGGCGTCGGGCCCGAAGTACGCGCGGGCGAACTGCATGAGGGTGGTCTTGAGGTCGGCCAGCGACACGCCGCGGTCGACAGAGAGCCCTTCGATCTGGTGGAACATGAACGAGTGCGTGGCGTCGACGGTGTCGGGCCGGTAGACGCGACCGGGGGCGACGATGCGGATCGGGGGCTTGCGCGTCTCCATCACCCGGGCCTGCACCGTGCTGGTCTGCGACCGGAGCATGCGGGGGCGGTCGGTCGCGTCGGGATCGTCGACGTAGAAGTTGTCGATGGGGCTGCGCGCCGGGTGGTCGGGCGGGATGTTGAGCAGGGTGAAGTTGTGCGCCTCGTCCTCGAGTTCGGGCCCGTCGGCCACCTCGAAGCCCATGCGCGCGAAGACCTCGCACAGTTCCTCACGCACGCGCATCAGGATGTGCCGCCGGCCGATCGGCGGCGTGAGCCCCGGCTCCGTGAGGTCGAGCATCGGGCCGGTCGGCGGGGCCGCGGCGCCGACCTCGGCCTTGCGGGCGTCGAAGGCCTCCTGCAGGGACTTCTGCACCGCGTTGAGTTTCGCGCCGGCGGCGGGCTTCTGCTCCTTGGGAACCTCGCGGAAGCGGAGGTTGGCCTGCTTGAGGCGGCCCTTGTCGCCGAGGTAGTCGAGCCGCCATCGCTCGAGCGACGCGGCGTCCTTCGAGGCAGCGAGCAAGGTCAGGCCGTCGCGTTCGATCTGCGCGAGTTCGTCGAGCACAGACCGAGTGTACCGGGCGTGCCCCCGCGCGCAAAGAAGCGCCCCGGCTCAACCGGGGCGCTGGCGATGCGAAGGGGGTCGAACAGATCGGCTCAGGCCGTGGCCGGCTTTTTCTCGGCCATTTCCTTGCGGGCCTTGGCGGCGTAGGCGGTGCGACGGTCGGCGGCGCGGCGGCGGCCGGACGGCTTGCCGCCGATCTCCGGGCCGTCCTCCTCGCCCACGAACTGGATGACGCAGAGTTCGCCGGCGTCGCCGAGGCGGCGGACGCCGAGTTTCACGATGCGGGTGTACCCCCCGGCGCGGTCCTTGAAGCGCGGCGCGACGCGGTCGACGATGTGCTTGACAAGCTTCGGACCGCCGATGATTTCGCCGTAGCGGTTGCGCTCCAGCGATCCGACGCCCTCGACCTCCTCGCGGTCGGCCATGATGCGGTCGTGGCCCATGCGGGCCGCGACGAGGCGGCGGGCGTGCACATCGCCCTGCTTGGCGATGGTGATGATCTTCTCGACGAAGGGGCGGACGGCCTTGGCGCGGGGGATGGTGGTGGTGATCTGCCCGTGCTCGAAGAGCCCCGCCGCGAGGTTGCGGAGAGTCGCCGTGCGGTGCGCGGTGGTCCGTCCGAGTTTGTAGCCGGCTTTGCGGTGACGCATGGGAGTTCTCGGGGTCGGGGGGCGGGGTGCGGGGGGGGGGGACCGGGTCAGGGTCCGCAGGGGGGGGGGAGGTTAGG
>CANJRL010000159.1 GCA_947476675.1 Phycisphaerales bacterium | reverse complement strand
TCCAGGAGGGCGACATCGAGGTGACGGCCCTCCCCGATTCCCCGGAGCGCTGGGCGGACTTCGACGCGATCATCCTCGGCGATGTCGACCCCGGCGTGTTCACGCCGCAGCAACTCCAGGGCCTGCGCGAGCACATCGCGGCGCGCGGCGCCGGCCTGCTCTGGATCGCCGGGCCCGGATCAACGCCCAACCTCTGGTTCAAGACCCCGCTGGCCGACCTGCTGCCCATGTCGGGCGCCGCCGGCGCCGTCCAGCCCGGCGCAGAGCCGGTCATCGCCGAGCCCACCCCCATCGCCGAGCGCCTCGGCGTGCTCCGCCTGGGCTCCACCGCCGACGAGGGCTGGCCCGCTGAGATGCGCTCGCCCGAGACCGGCTGGAACCTCCTGCGCTGGGCCCAGCGCATCGGCCCCGAATCGCTCAAGCCCGCCGTCGAGATCCTCGCCTCGGCCCGCGCCGCGAACGCCCCGGCCTCGGCGACCGCCTGGCCCATGGTGATGTCGATGCGCTTCGGCTCAGGCCGCGTGCTCTACGTCGCCACCGACGAGACTTGGCGCTGGCGCTACGGGCGGGGCGAGGCCCTGCCCGAGCGCTTCTGGGTGCAGATGCTCCGCCTGCTCGCGCGCGAGAGCCTGAGCCGCGCCGGCCGCGCCGCAACGCTGACCATCGCGCCCCGACGCGCCACCGTCGACCAGCCCGTGCGCGTCGAGATCGAACTGATCGACCAATCCCTCATCGACCAGAACTACCGCGGCATCGCCGTGCGCCTCGAACGCAAGCCCGAGCCGGGCGAGGAAGGTTCCGCCACCGCCGCCGAACTCACCCTGAGGCCCGAGCAATCCGCCGCGCCAGTTGGCGGCGCCCCCGGGCCGGCGCGCCGCTTCGCCGCGGTCTGGCTCCCGCCCGAATCGGGTGCTTGGGCGGCACGGGTCACCGAGCCGGGCCTCGGCTCCTTGGTCCCCCCGGCCGACGCCCTCGTCACCCTCGCGGACGACGAACTCCGCCGACCGGAGACCGACCATCCGCTGCTCGCCCGGCTCGCCGCCGACACCGGGGGCCGCGTCGTCCCCCCGGCCGACCTCGGAGGCCTCGCCGCCGATCTGCCCAACCGCCGCCTGCGGTTGCTGCGCGAGACCGCCGAGCCGGTCTGGGACACGCCCGTGGCGCTGATCGCGCTGATCTCGCTGCTCACGTTGGAGTGGGCGGGCCGTAAAGTCCTGCGGCTGATCTGATCAGAGCCTCGATTCCGCGCCGCCCCGGGCCTCCGCCGCGACACTCGTCGGTATCCCGATGTGCCTCCGTTCTCAGACCGAGTGAACCCCCAACAGCCGGCGGCCGAAGAAGAAAGAGCACCACCCGTGACCGGCGGCGTCACAACCCCCGCGGACATCCGGCAGGTCGCCCGCGCCATCGCCGCGGCCCGGGATCGCGCCCGCCTGACGCTCATCGCCCAGCGCGCCCTGGTCCTGATCGCCATCGCGGTCGCCGCCATCCTCGCCGGGGCGGCGCTCGATTACGCCCTGCGCTTCCCGGCCTGGCTCCGCACGCTCGGGCTGCTGGCCGCCATCGCCGCGCTGGGGTGGGGCGCTTGGCGCTTCGTCCTGCCCGCGTGGCGCTTCCGGCCCAGCCTCACCACCGTCGCGCTGCGCCTCGAGCGGCAGCGCCCTGAGTACCGCGGCCTGCTCGCCAGCGCCCTCGAGTTTGCCGAGGCCCAGATCGCCGCGCCGCCCTCGGTGTCGTCGCGGCTCGCGTCGCGGGTGGTCGACGCGGCGCGCGCCGCATTCGACGCCAAGGCCGCCGCCGCCGCCCTCTCGACCCGGCAACTGGGGCGCAGCGGCGCCCAGTTCGCGATCGCCGCGGTGATCGCCCTTGGGGCGTTCATCGCGTCTCCGCGGATGCTCTCGATCGGCATCACCCGCATCCTTGCGCCATGGGCCGGCGTCGAATGGCCCAGGCGCACCGGGGTCGCCGACGTCACGCTCGCCTCGGTCCATCCCCGAGGCGCCGCGCTCCCCCTCCGCGCCGCCGTCACGCGCAGCGTTGGCGAGGCCGAGGACACCGACGTCCGCGCCGAGTACCGCCTGATCGCCTCCGACGGCCGCGCCGGGCCGATCCGCACCGCCCTGCTCACCGCCCAGAGCCGGGACATCGCCATCCCCAGGGATCGCGCCCGCGAGCCCGGCGTCGAACGCGGCGCACTGTTCGAGCGCCTGGTCGAGGCCGACGCGGCGGGCGTCGAATACCGCTTCCGCACCGCCGACGATGAGACCCCTTGGCGCACGGTGCGCGTGGTCGACCCGCCCGCCGTCGTCGGCGCGAGGGCGAGCCTCAGTCCCCCCGCATACGCGGCGGGGCTGGCGTCCGCCGCCGGATCCCAACCGTTCGGCCCGCGCCCCGATGTCGACCTCGGCCCGGGCCGCGACGAGCGCGCCTCCGCGCCCCCGGCGTTGGCCGGCTCGAGCGCCAGACTGGTCATCCGCTTCAACAAGCCCCTCCCCGCGCCTCCCTCCGATGCCGAAGCGCGGGCTTCCTGGCTCGCGTCCACCCTCGGCAAAGACGCCTCCGCGCTGACCGACATCACCATCGAGACCGCTCCCGGCAACGCCGAGTGGACCCTGGCGTGGACGCTCGACAAGAGCGTCCGCTTCACGCCGCGGCTCGCCGACGAGTTCGGCATCACCTCGATCGAGGAGAGCGCCTACCGCTTCGAGGCCGTCGCCGACCGCGAGCCGGGAGTCTCGATCACCGAGCCCGCGGCGGACACCGCGGTGCTTCCCACCGCTACCGTCGACGTCGCCGCCGAGGCCCGCGACGACGTCGCCCTCCGCGCTCTGTGGGTCGAGCGCGTCGTCGCCGCCCCCGCCGGAGCGAGGGAGCCCAGCGGCCCGGGCGGAGCGCTCGAGCCCGGCGAGCCCGCGGAGATCGCCCGAGTCGACGCCGGCGACGAGCGCAGCGCCAAGGCCTCCGCGCGGGTCGACCTCGCCCCCCTCGGCCTCGCGCCCGGGCAGGAACTCTGGCTCACCGCGCTCGCGAGCGACATCTTCGCCACCGACGCCGGGGCCCGGCCCCCGGTGCGCTCGGCAACGCGGAAACTCCGCATCATCAGCGAGAACGACCTGATCGAGGAGATCCGCCGCGAACTCTCCGCGGTCCGCCAGTCGGCGATCCGCGTCGACGCCCAGCAGGGCGACCTCATGGACCAGACGCGTCTCCGCGGCTCGGACCGCCGCACGCGCGGGGGACAGAGCCAGGTGAGCGAGAGGCTCACGCGCCAGCAGGAGGCCCTCCAGCGCCTCGCCGACCGCGCCCAGCGCAACAACCTCGACGACCGCCGCCTCCAAGGCCTGCTCGAGGACGCCGCCGCCTCCACCCGGCGCGCCGGGCAGTCCAGCGCCCAGGCCGCGCAGACCCTCGACCAGGCCGCCGCGAACCAGCGCGAGGGGGAGCAGGGTTCGCAGGGAAAACAGGGCGAGAACCAGCGCCCCGACCCCGACGCCGCCGCGGCGCTCAGCCCGGCCCAGGCCAAGGCCGCCGAGGAGCGCCAGCAGCAGGTGCGCGAGGAACTCGGCCGGCTGATCGAGGCCCTGGACGCCGGGCAGGATTCCTGGGTGGCGCGGCGGCAGATCGAGCAGCTCGTGAAGCAGCAGAGCGAGCTGCGCGACGACACCAAACGCCTCGCCGCCGCCACCGCCGGCGCCGCCGCCGAGCGCCTCACGCCGCAGCAGAAGTCCGATCTCGAGAAGATCACCGAGAAGCAGCGCGAACTGGCCGAGCAGGCCCGCAAGGTCACCGACGAACTCCCGGAGAAGGCCCGCCAGCTCCGCCGCAACGACCCCAATTCCGCCGCGGGGCTCGAGCAGGCCGCCCGCAAGGCCCAGCAGGCCCAGACGCCCAAGACCATGGAGCGGGCCGCCAACCAGGCCCAGCAGAACCAGGCCAACGACGCCGTCCGCTCCCAGGAGCAGGCGCTCAAGGACCTGAAGGATGTCCTCGACGAGATGGAGCGGGGAGAGCGCTCGCGGCAGGAGCAGCTCCGCCGCCAGATCGCCAGCCTCATCCAGTCGCTGGAGGGGCTGATCGCGCGGCAGGAGGCCGAACTCGCCCGCCTCGACGCCGCCGAGCGCGCCGACAAGGTCTTCACCGGCCTCGATCAGGGCATGATCGCCCTGAGCCGGCAGACCCTGGGCGTGCTCGACCAGGCCCACCAGGCCGGGCGCGAAC
>CANJRL010000158.1 GCA_947476675.1 Phycisphaerales bacterium | reverse complement strand
GCCGGCCGTCGCCGCCGGATCCCAGCGGCGTCAGGACCGGGCCCCGGGCGTCGAGGGAATACACCGCCCACGGGGCCTCGGCGCCGAGCGGGCCGGCCCCGGGCCATGCCCTCGCTTCGATGAGTTGAGGGAACCCATCGATGAGCGTCAGGCCGACGCGGCCCTCTGCGTCGGCCAGCCCGGTCTGGGTCGTTTTGTCCTCGGCGAGCAGTTCCGCGAGCGTGGCGCCGTTCAGGGGGAGGGGCACGGTCCCCGATCGGAGCGTCACGGCGCACACCAGCGCGCCGTGCGCAGGCCGCCCGGCGCCGTCCTCCACCCGGAACCTCGCCTCGCGCAGCGGCGCGCACGCCGCCAGTGACGTACAGACGAGCAGGAGCGGGAGAGCCTCGCGCACGCCCGAGTCTACCGGCCGGCGGCGTCGGGCCCGGGGGCCGCGTTCCTCGGGCTCGGCGGGCGCGGCTTCTCACCGAAGGTCTTCTTGCGCCTCAGCACGTGGTGGTAGGACTGGGCGAAGCGGTGCGCCTCGTCGCGGATGGCCTGGCAGAAGCGCAGCGCCGGGTTCTCGCGGCCGAGGCGGATCGGTTCGCTCTCGCGCTGGACGTAGATCAGTTCCTCCTTCTTCGCGAGGCTGATGACCATGGGGGGCTTTGCCGGCAGGGTCTCGAAGGCTTCCAGCGCCGCGTGGAGCTGGCCGAGCCCCCCGTCGATAAGGATCACGTCGGGGTACAGCGCGTTGCCGTCGCCGGCCTCGCGGTACCGCCGCGACACGACCTCGCGGATGGCGGCGTAGTCGTCGTTGTCCGCGGTGCGGATCTTGTACTTGCGGTACTCGCTCTTGAGCGGGCGCCCGTCGACGAAGCACACCTTGCTGCCGACGGTCTCGCCCCCCATGAGGTGGGCGATGTCGACCGCCTCCACGCACCGGATGGGCTCGGCGAGCCGGAGGATCCTGCCCAGGGCCTTGACGCCCCGGCGCGGATCGGGGAGCAGCGCTTCGGTCTCGGGCTGCCACCCCTGGCGGCGCGTGCCCCTCTCGTCGAGTTTCTCGATGGCGCGGATGCGGTCGCGGAGCGTGGCGGCGTGCTCGAATCGGAGGGCCTTGGAGGCGTCCTCCATCTCGGCCCTGAGCTCGCGGAGCATGTCGGCCCGCTTCGTGGAGAGGCACCGGACGAAGCGGTCGATGTCGGCGCGGTACTCGGGCTTGCCGATGCGCGCGGCGCAGGGCGCGGTGCACTGGCCGATCGAGTGCAGGATGCAGGGCCGGAAGTGGCGCCGCTTCTCGTCGCCCTCGTGGATGTCGAGGTGGCAGGTGCGGAACTTGAACACCTTCTGGAGGAGATGGACGGCGCGGCGGAGGGACTGGGCGCTCGTGAACGGGCCGAACACCCTCGCCCCCCGGAACTCCGGCGCGGCGGGCTGCCTCGTGACGTACACGCCGGGGAACTCGTCGCGCATCGTGACAACGAGGTAGGGGAACGTCTTGTCGTCCATGAGCCGCACGTTGAAGCGCGGCTTGAGATCCTTGATGAGCCGGTTCTCGGCGAGGAGCGCCTCCCACTCCGATTCGCAGGCGACGGTGTCGAAGTCCTGGACCACCTCGAGCATGGGCTGCTTCTTGGGCCCGAGGTCGGCGGCGCCCTGGAAGTAGGAGCCGACGCGGTCGCGGAGCCTGGCCGCCTTGCCGACATAGATCACGCGGCCCCGGGCGTCCTTCATGAGATAGACGCCGGGGGATCGCTCCAGGCCCGCGGCCTTGCGGGCAAGCCGCGCGATGCGGTCGGGGGCGTCCCCGGCCGGCGCCGACGGAACCGTCTCGTCACTCACGGCCAACGATACGCGCGCGGGGGGCTCAGCCGCCGCGGAGCCCCGCGAGGTCGATGGGGCTGTCGAAGGCCACGCGGACGTCGTGGATCATGCCCTCGATGTGGCGCACGCCCTTGACCTTGCCGACGACGTCGATCTTCTCTCCGTCCTTGAGCGCGAGGTGGAGCGTGCAGGGGGTCTTGGGGTGGACCATGGCGCGGTGCAGGAAGGCCATGCCGTCGTCGCTGATCTCGCGCATCGGCACGTTGTAGGTGGCCTCGACGCCCATCTGGGCGATGCTCACCACCGCGCGGGCGCCCTGGAGGCGACGGCGGCTCGCGCTGGAGCCCTCCCCGGCGCCGGTGGCCTCCTCGTCGGCGCGCTTGAGCAGCGCGTCCATCTTCGGCTTGGGCAGTCGCAGAGAGTCGATCGTCTTTGCCGCGTCCTGGGTCGCCAAGGCTCGCCTCCTCTCCCGCGTCCCGCCGGGGGCCGGGGACCGCCGCGATGCGCTCGGCGGTCCGCGACGGCTCGGGTCTACGTCGGCGCAAAGGCGAGCGGGCATGACCGCAGCACGGGCCGGGGATCGCGCGGAGCGCGCGATCGTCGCCGCCGGCTCAGCCTTTTCCCTTGTTCTTGCGGTCCGTGCGGTAGTCGCGCTTGGCCTTGTCGCGCGACTTGCTCCGCTGGCTCCGCTTCTCGGACCCGGTCATCCCGCGGAATCCCGCCCCTCCCTCCGCCGGCGCGAGCCCTCCCCCTGCGCCTCCCAGGAGCCCGGGCTTGAGGGCCAGGGTCTTCGCCTTGCCCTTGTCGCGCGATGCGGGATCGGTGATCAGCAGTTCCATGCGCCGCGCGGGCAGATCGACCGAAGCGACCACGCAATCGACCGTGTCGCCGATGTTGAAGCTGCGCCCCGTGCTCTGTTCCACCAGGGCGCCGGTGCGCTGGTCGATGCGCCAGCGCCCGGGGCCGCCGCCCCAGGGCCCCTTGGCGTTCGGGGCGCCGCTCCTGGGCCCGACGGGCAGGTCCTCGGTCTTGATGAGCCCCTCGGCCAGGTAGCGGGTGAGTTGCACGAACACGCCGGCCGGGGTGACGCCGGTCACCACGCCGTCGAACGACTCGCCCACCTTCTCGCCCAGGAGCTGGAGGACCAGGAACTTGCGGAGGTCGTCCTCGGCCTCGCTGGCGTTGAGTTCGGTCTGGTTGCAGGTTCGCCCGATGTCCTGGAGGGCCGCCTCGTCGGGGCAATAGGGAGAGCGCATGAGTTCGCGGCCCAAGCGCTTCTGCTCGTCCTCGGCGCGGGGGGGCCGCTGGCCGTTCTCGGTGGCCTCGAGGTAGGCGCGCAGGGCGCGATGGACGGTGAGGTCGGGGTAGCGGCGGATGGGGCTGGTGAAGTGCGCGTACGCCGCCGAGGCCAGGGCGAAGTGCCCGACCAGCGCCGGCGAGTACTCCGCCTTGGAGAGGCTGCGCAGGACGGCGAAGTGGACGGCCTTGGCCGCCGGCGTGCCGCGAGTCGATTCGAGCAGGCTCTGGAGTTCCTCGCGCGAGGGGTTCTTGGGGATGCGGAACCCGGCGACGGTGGCGTACTTGCGGAGCTGATCGACATCGCCCGGGACCGGCTCGGGGTGGGTGCGTCGGAGCAGGGGCACGCGGAGGTTCTCGAAGAGGCGGGCCACCGCCTCGTTCGCCTCCACCATGAACATCTCGATGAGCGTGTGGGTGAAGGCGTCGTCCTCGGGCTGGGCGTCGACCACGCGCCCGGCGGCGTCGAAGACCAGCTCCACCTCGTGCAGGTCGAGGCGGATCATGCCCTGTTTCATCCGCCGCGCCAGGATGGTGCGCGAGAGCGAGTTCATGTCGGCGAGCAGGGCCTCGAGTTCCGGGGTGTAGTCCGGCTCGGTCCTGGCGTGCTTCCTGGCCTCGGTGCGGTCGCCTTCGATCAGCGCCTGGGCCTCGAGGTACGTGAGGCGCTTGACCGACTTGATGACCGTGCTCGCGAAGCCCTGGGCGCGAACGGCGCCCTCGCGGTCGTACTCCATGAACGCGCTCTTGCAGTAGCGCGGGACGCCCTCCTGCAGCGAGCAGATGCCGTTGCTGAGCACCTCGGGGAGCATGGGGATGACGTGCCGGGGCAGGTACACGCTGTTGCCCCGCTCCGCCGCCTCGACATCCAGAGGCGAGCCCGGGGCGATGAAGTGGGCGACGTCGGCGATGTGCACGCCGAGCCTCCAGCCTCGCTCGGTCTTTTCCAGCGAGATGGCGTCGTCAAAGTCCTTGGCGTCGGGCGGATCGATGGTGATGATGTAGTCGCCGGTGAGGTCGCGGCGGAGCGGGCCGAAGCCGCGCCCGCCCTGGATCGCCTCGCGCACCTCGGCGTCGAATGCCGCCGAAGCCTGCCGCGCCTGCTCGACGCACTCCTCGGGAAACTCGCCGGGGAGGGAGAACGCGGCGATGACCGCCTGGGTCTCGACGTCCGGCTCTC
>CANJRL010000157.1 GCA_947476675.1 Phycisphaerales bacterium | reverse complement strand
TCCGCCCCCTTGGCCGCGTCGCGCTCATCTGGAACACCCGCATGCCGGGCGATGAGGCGACGGACGCGTACTACGACACCGTGGCCCGATTCGCCACGGAGCCGCCAACATCCCCCTGGGCGGCCCGCGACGAGACCCGCTTCGTCGGTCCGCTCCGGGATCACCCCGCCTTCACCGGGTTCCGCGCGCGTTCGTTCCTCAACGCACAGAGGCTCGACCTCGAAGGCATCATCGGCCGCGCCAGGTCCGCCTCGTACGCGCCGAAGGACGGACCCCGGGCCGACGCGCTCCTCGGCGCGCTGCGCGAGATCTTCGATCGGTTTGCGGCCGGCGGGGCCATCACGCTGAGGTACGCCGCAAGCCTCACGCTCGCGGAACGCTCGATGTGATGCGCTCCGATCACGCCATCGCGCTCGCCATGGTCGCCGCCGCGGCGCAGGCGGCAAGCCCTCCCGTGCTCACGCGGGTCGAGCCCAAGGACTGGACGATCCACTACGAGGTTGTCCTCACCGTCCCCCGCGACAGCGTCCCGATCCAGCACCGCAGCCGGTACCAACTCGTCGGCGATGTCGCGGGATTTCGCTTCGATTCCGCCGACGTCTATTTCCCCGTCCCCCGGGAGACCGCGTCGAGCACGACGCAGAGCAAGGACCCCTTTTTCACCGGCGCGGCACAGTTCGACGGGGTGGACATCGCCCGCCCCGCCGTGCTCCTCCGCG
This sequence comes from Phycisphaerales bacterium, assembly GCA_947476675.1. Taxonomy (GTDB): domain Bacteria; phylum Planctomycetota; class Phycisphaerae; order Phycisphaerales; family UBA1924; genus CANJRL01. The sequence goes on along the minus strand of CANJRL010000157.1, from coordinate 3,603 downwards.
GCGACGACGCTGTGGGCGACTATCTGCTGCTCAGCATCACGCCGGCGCCGCAGATCCGGGCCCCCGGGCAGATCAACCCGTCCGGCGATGCAAGGACGGGCTACGGCGGCGCGCGCCTGCGCCTTTACGCCGAGATTCCGGTCATCTCGCACGAGACCCGCTACGACGAGGATCGCGCCCAGAGGATCAACTGGCCGGCCAAGCCCCTGCCCGCGACGCTGCAGGCCTGCCTCCGGCCCGAGCCGCTGATCGAGAGCGACAATCCGAAAGTCCTCGCCCTGCTCGCCGAGTGGATGAACGACGCCCCGTCCCCGGCTCCCCCCGCCCTCCTGGCCAAGTTTCTCACCGGCAAGGTGGTCGAGCGCTTCATGCCGGTCGCGCTCGGATTCGAGTTCAACACCGTCGGGCAGCCCGAGGGCCTGACGCTCACCGGCGCCGCGGCCATCGCCGAGGCGGACCGCGCCAACCCCTTCGACATCGCCTGCCTGCACGTCGCCGTGCTCCGCGCCGCGGGCATCCCGGCGCGCTTCATCATCGGCCTCGACCCCGTCGAGACCACCCTCCGCCGATTCCCCATGCTGCGCATGTGGACCGAGTTCTGCCTCGTCGACGAGACCGACGACGCCGCGGAGTGGATCCCGGTCGACGTCGTGGCGCAGCGGCTGTTCTCGTCGCGCCCCCCGCCCATCACACAGCGGTGGCAGCACTTCGGCTTCTCCGACAGCCTCGACGACCTCGTCCCCATAGCGCACTCCTTCATGCCGGCCCGTTCGGTGTGCGGGCCGACCATCGCCTACGGCTCGCCGGCGCTGTGGGGTTGGCGGCCGGAGCCCTCCGTCCCCGCCGCGGAGCAGACCATCCGGGCGTGGGCCTCCAGGTCCGTCAAGCGCGGGCGTCCCTGACACGCCGCGGCGCCCTCAGCCGGGGACCATCCACCGAGTCGCAGCGAATCGTCGGAGCGCCCAGGCCAGCACGACGCTTCCGATGGCGCTCAGGGCAAAGATCACCAGGTCGAACCACCAGGTGTTCGGCACGCCCGCCCGCTTGCCCACCGCCTGGATGCCCTCGCACAGCAGCACGTGCACCAGGTAGACGCCGAAGGACAGCCGACCAAGCGGGCCTACCACCCGCACCACCCACGCCGGGGACCAACGCCCGTACGCCGCGATTGTCCAGCCGATGCCCGCGATCATCGCCAGCAGGCTGTTGCGGCCGATCGCGGCGACTTCGAGCATGCACGCGGCGGTGCAGAAGACCCCCGACCAGGCGCTGGTGGTCTGAATCCCGTCGCGGAGGCGCTGGAGCGGCCCGAACAGGATCGCGATCGCGATTCCCGCGAGGAAACACGGGAAGCGACGCAGGTTCTGGTCGGCGAAGTAGGGCAGCCCCGGGTCCAGCGCGTTGAGCGCGTCGTAGGCGCTCCGCCATGTCGCCAGCCCCACCATGCCCGGCTCCACCACCGTCGGCGGCGAGTACCAGCGCGCCCACACCGCGGCAACGACGAGCAATCCCGCCGCGGCAGGCTTCGCGAAACCCGGACGGCGGAGGATCCATTTCACGAGCGGAAAGCACGCGATCGTCCAGAGGGTGAGAGCGGGCAGGAACCACAGGTGGTGCGCGGAGCCGTTCAGAAGAATCGAGGGGTAGAACACGATCGGCTCGCCGGAGTGGAACACGGCGTGCTTCAGCGACCGCGCCGCAAGATAGACCACCGTCCACAGCGCAAACGGAACGTAGAGCCGCTTTGCCCGCCGGCTCACGTACGAGACGAAACTCCGATCGGGGTTCGCGTGCAGCGCCTCAACGAGGAGGATCGCCGCCGTGACCGAGAAGAACGGAACGGCGAACCGGCCCACCTCCCCCCAGGGCGCCATCTCGCTCGACTGGACGCTGTGGATCCAGACCGTGCCCAGAGCCGCGCCGACCCGCGCCGTATCCAAGCCCAGGTTGCGCTCGGGCGCCCGGGCCGCCGAAAGCGGCGCCGTCGAAAGCGGCGCCGTCGTCGCTGGAACAGCCACAGCGCGAGTTGCCGACCGCCCGAGGATGACACCCTCCATGCCAGGAATGTACCCGGGGCGCGCTGGTCTCACCCGGCCGCACAAAGCAAAAAACGGCCCGGCCCGTTCCGAGGAACGAGCCGGGCAGAGATTGATCTGGAGTCGTCGCGAACGTTTAGCGGCGGCGACGCAGGCCGGCGAGGCCGACCAGGCCGAACGCGGCGGCGGCGCCCGGGGCGGGGATCGCGCGGCCGACGTACAGGTTGTCCAGAGTCGCCCAGGCCGGCCCGCCCGTGGCGGTGTTGCCGGCGTCGATGAGGATCGACGTGATGGTGACACCGCTGGTGAAGCCGGTGAAGTCCGTCGGGAGCGTCGAATTGAAGGTGCGGATCTGACCGTCGCTCAGGGTGATGGTCACCGTGGAGGGGACGGGCTGGACCAGGATGTCCGTGGACCACATGTTGCCGCCGACGGCGGTGACGTTGCCGCTGGTGAAGGTCACCAGGATCTGGTCGCTGGCGTTGTCGGTGGAAATGACGCCGGGGTCGTTGTACAGGCCGCTCAGCGAGCCGGGCTGGGTGCTGACGACGTAGGAGAACCCACCGATGCTGTAGGACAGCGGGCCGGAGGGGCCGGCGACGACGTCGTTGAACGGGTTGAACGAGTAGCCGGCGGCGAGCTGGCTCACGAACGTGGCCTGATTGGTGTACACGGCAGCGCTGGCAGCGCCGGCGAGCGCGGCAACGGCCACAACAGAGAACATCTTGCGCATGATGCGTTTCCTCCCTACTGACTGCCGCCCGCGGAGGCGAACGGCGACGTGGACCCGGGAACGACTCCCAAGGTCTGACCCTATGATGACGCCTCTTCCGGAGGGATGCCAGAGCGGAGGCAGCGTTTTTGCAGAAAATTTTCCGCGAACCGGCGAAGCCGAGGGACAGTCCCCCGCGCCTTGCGGGGAGAGACGGCGCAGGCGGAGGTCTCCTTCCGCACAGAATGCAACAAGGCCGCGCAGGGATTCCCGCGCGGCCTTGTGCGATGTATGAGAAAACAGTCGGGAAAGCCTTCCCACGGGGTTGCCCCCGAGGTATCCGCCGAGGCGGACGAGAGTGTGCTGACGTACCGGCCGCGGATTGCTCCGCACCGCTCATGAAACGGGCCGAAGCCCGAGCGGATGAACCGGTCTAAGGAAATCCCTTAGAAAGGAGGTGATCCAGCCGCAGGTTCCCCTACGGCTACCTTGTTACGACTTAGTCCCAGTCACCGAGCTCGCCGTAGGCACCACTGAATCGTGGCGACTTTGGGCGCTCCCGGCTCCCATGACTTGACGGGCGGTGTGTACAAGGCTCAGGAACACATTCACCGGAGCGTAGCTGATCTCCGATTACTAGCGATTCCGGCTTCATGCAGGCGAGTTGCAGCCTGCAATCCGAACTGAGGCGCGTTTTTTGCGATTTGCTCCGCCTCGCGGCCTCGCTTCGCTTTGTGCGCGCCATTGTAGCACGTTTGCAGCCCTGGGCATAAAGGCCATGAGGACTTGACGTCATCCCCACCTTCCTCCGGTTTGACACCGGCAGTCTCGCTAGAGTCCTCAGCATTACCTGTT
>CANJRL010000156.1 GCA_947476675.1 Phycisphaerales bacterium | reverse complement strand
GGGTGACGCCACACCATCTGCTCCGGAAGCCCGAGCACCTCGCCGAGCCGGCGCACCTCGTCCTTGAACAGGTCGCGCAGGGGCTCGACCAGCTCGAAGCCGAGCCGTTCGGGCAGCCCTCCCACGTTGTGATGGAGTTTGATGTTCGCCGATTGCCCGGCGTGCCCGTGGCCGGACTCGATGACGTCGGGGTAGAGCGTCCCCTGCGCGAGGAAGTGGAACCCCTGCCCGACGCCGGGCACGGGCTTGGGCGTGATCGTCCTCGCGGCCTGCTGGAAGACCTCGATGAACCGCCTCCCGATCCGCTTGCGCTTCTCCTGTGGGTCGGTCACGCCCTCCAGATCGCCCAGGAACTCCTCGCCCGCGTCCACCACGTGCAGGTCGATGTCGAAGTGATCGCGGAAGGTCGCCTCGACCAGCGCCCGCTCGTTCTTGCGGAGCAGCCCGTTGTCCACGAACACGCACGAGAGCCGGTCGCCGACCGCCTTGTGAATCAGCGCCGCGCACACCGCCGAATCAACGCCCCCGGAGAGCCCGCACAGCACTCGGCCGTCGCCCGCCTGGGCCCGCACGCGCGCGGTCGCGACGGCGAGAAACTCGCTCATCCGCCACGTGCCCTCGCACCCGCAGATCTCGTAGAGGAAGTTCCGCAGGATGTCGGCGCCGTGCGGCGTGTGCGTCACCTCGGGATGGAACTGCACGCCATAGAACGGCCGTTCCTTGTGCTGCACCGCGGCGTGGGGGCAGGACGGCGTCTTCGCGAGGGTGTGGAAGGATCGGTCCAGGTCCCGCACCTGATCGCCGTGCGACATCCAGACGGTTGTCCTCTGCGGCACTGCATGGAACAGGTTGCCCCCGCGCTCGCCGGGCTTGGGCCCGAGGTGAGGCAATATGTCGATCTGCGCCCTGCCGAACTCGCGCGACGCCCCGGGCTCGATCTTCGAGCCGAGCACCTCGCAAGCCAGTTGCATCCCGTAGCACACCCCGAGCATCGGGACGCCGAGGTCGAAGATCGCCGGGTCGCACCTCGGCGCGCCCGGGTCGTACACGCTCGCCGGGCCGCCGGAGAGAATGACCCCCTTGGGCTTCATCCGGATCAGGTCCGAGGCCGGAAGGTCCGGCCTCACAAGGACGGAGTAGACCCCGGCGTCGCGCACCCGCCGCGCGATCAGTTGCGCCGTCTGGCCGCCGAAATCAAGAATCGGGACCACTTCGCCTTGCGGCGACACCGTGCCTGCGGCTGTCATGGGGCGCCTCGGCTGTGGCCGCGCCCGTTGGTCACGATGACCGGCGGGGCGGTTGCGGAGCGAATCGGGGAGTCTACCATCCGCCCCGATGCGGCTCGTGGTTGCAGGAACCTCTCTCGGCCTCCTCCTTGGCGCCTGCGGCGAACTGCCCTCGCGCGAGGTCGGCTTCCGCTCGACCGATCCGGCCGGTCGACTGCAAGCCCTGCGCGACGCGGCCGCTTCCGGCGACCGGGATGCGATCCCGGGCTTGATCGCGTCCCTCGACGCCGATGAAGCCTGTCCGCGGATGCTGGCTCAGACAGCGCTGACCCGGCTGGTGGGGGCGGACGGGGGTTACCGGTTCGATGATCCCGAGCCCGAGAGGCGCCAGGCCATCCGCCGCTGGCACGCATGGTGGGGGCAGGGCGGCCGCGGCATCCCAAGTTCCTCGGGGGAGCCATCTGGCGTCCCTGTGGCCCGAGAGCGATGATAAGCCGATTATCCTATGGCCGGAGGCGCGGCCGACTCGGCTCCGAGGCCTCCCCGTTCCTCTGGCGCGACCAATGACCGCCACGCCCGCACACGCCGCGCGACCGACGCCCGAGGGCGCTCATATCCGCTTGGCCATGCTGAGCCAGCCGCGGTACCTGTCTTCCGCCCGGGCTGCGGCGTCGGCCTTCGCCCGCCAGGCGGGGTTCGACGAGCACGCCTCCGGCCACGTGGCCCTGGCCGTCGATGAGGCCCTGTGCAACGTCCTCAAACACGGCTACGACCGGCGCGAGGACCAGCCGATCTGGATGGACCTGTCGCCGCTGATCGAGCATCAGGCGGTGGTCGGCATCAGGATCGTCATCGAGGACGAAGCGAAGCAGGCCCCGCTGGAAACGATCCGCAGCCGCGCCCTCGAGGAGATTCGCCCCGGAGGGCTCGGGGTGCACATCATGCGCGAGGTGATGGACAGCGTCGAATTCGAGCACCGCGAGGGGAACGTCGGCATGCGGCTTGTGATGATCCGGCGCCTCCCCTCCGCCGGCTCGCGCGTGAAGTATGGTGCGAACCAGAACGGCTCGGCGGCGGCGGCCCAGCCGGGCCAGGAAGGTCACAAGGCGGCCTCGACATGAGCAACACCGAAGCGATGGATGTCAGAGTCGAAGAGCGCGACGGCGCGGTCCTTGTCGTCCCCACGGGCGACGTCGACCTCCACTCCTCGCCCACCATGCGCGAGCGGCTCCGCAAGGCCGCCGCCGGGAAGCCCCTACGCCTCATCGTCGACCTCTCCGCCGTGCCCTACATGGATTCCTCCGGCGTCGCCACGCTGATCGAAGCGATGCAGATCTCGCGGCGCCAGCAGACGCTGCTGGTGCTCTGCGGGCTGCAGGACCGCGTCCGCTCGATGTTCCAGATCGCCAAGCTCGAGCAGGTCTTCCGCATTGTTCCGACCGCCGATGAAGCGATGAAGGCGTGAGCAGCGCCCCCTCGCGGGTACATTCCGTCCCATGAACACCGCACAAGATGAAGCGACCGGGCCGGGCCCGCTCGCCGTGGCGGCCGAGCGTCTGGGCGCGAAGATCTTCGGCGTCCTGGGCCACATCGGCGCGATCTGGGCGCTGCTGACGCAGGCGACCCTCTGGGTGTGGCGCTCGGCGGTGCAGCGGAGGGTCCGCTTCGGGAGGCCCGCGGTCATCTCGCAGGTGGTCCGCGTGGGCGTCGGGTCGGTGCTCATCGTGACGCTGGTGTCGTCGGCGGTGGGGTTCATCCTGGGGCTGCAGATGGCCCCTCCCCTCGACAACCTCGGGCAGGTCCGGCTGGTGCCGAACATCATCGCGGTCGCGGTGGTGCGCGAGCTCGGGCCGCTGATCGCCGCGATCGTGCTGACGGGGTTCGCGGGCGCAGCGATCGCCGCGGAGATCGGCACGATGGTCGTGGGCGAGGAGATCGAAGCCCTCGAGGCCCACGCCCTCAACCCGGTGCGATTCCTCGTCGTGCCGCGGCTCATCGCGACCACGGGGAGCCTCGTGTGCCTCGCGGTGCTGTCCAACTACGCCGCCGTGGGCGCCGGGCTCGTCATGAGCCGACTCGTGCTCGGCATCCCACCGCACGCGTACATCCAGTCGACCCTCGACCAGCTCGGGCCCCGCGACTTCCTCACCGGCCTGGCCAAAGCCGGGGTGTTCGGCCTGCTCATCGGGCTCATCGCCTGCGCCAACGGGCTGAAGGTCACGGGCGGGGCGGCCGGGGTCGGCCGCGCCACCACCAACACCGTGGTCGAGTCGGTCGTCGCGATCATCTTCGCGGACCTCATCTTCACCGCGATCTTCTACGCCGTGGGCTGGACCTGACTCAGCGCCGGTAGGCCAGCGGCTGCTCGAGCACCGCGTAGAGTTCGCGAAGGAAGGTCATCCCGAGAAACCCGGCCGAGGTGAGCGCGCCCAGCACCATCGCGGCCTTGTAGCGGCCCGCCCCGAGGAGCCACGCGGTGTCGTACAGCGTGAGCCACAGAGCGCCGTACCGCGTCACCTTGTCGGTGGCCCGCGCCCGGTTCGGCGTGCGCCGCACCTTCCGCCCGGCGAAGAACACGAAGGCCACCGCCAGCGCCAGAGGCAAGGCCGCGGCCAAGGGGCTGACGAACTCCGGCCACAGCCCCCCGTTGCGCTGCCAGCCGAGCAACGCGAGCATCGCCGACCAGAACGCCCAGCCCAGCGTCGCGGCGACCACCGCCGCCATCGACAGGGGCGGGCGGCGGTCGCCCAGCCGGTGCGTCACCGCCGCCACCAGCAGCGCGTGCGTCATCGCCAGCCACACCGGCCAGAGGAACCTGAGATCCACGTTGGGGATCATCATGTGCGCCGCGTAGATGAGCGACAGCGCCACCAGCCCCACCGAGGGGACGAACTTGGCGGCGGCGTTGTAGAAGAACACCGCCCCCGCCGTGAGCAGCGTCATCATCACCGCGCTCTGCCCCATCAGCGTCGCCCCGGCCGCCGCCGCGATCAACGCCAGTATCAGCAGCAGGATCGCCGCGTCCACGTTCAACTTGCCCGAGGGCAGCGGCCGGAGCGGGTGGAGCACCCGGTCGCGGCGCAGGTCCAGCGTGTCATTCAGAATCGCCGCGAACGCGTACAGCGCC
>CANJRL010000155.1 GCA_947476675.1 Phycisphaerales bacterium | reverse complement strand
CGCCCTCGATTCATCCGCCTGGACCGCCGCGATCTACGCCGCCGCCGGCCTGCTCGTCTGGATCGGGCTTGGCCTCTCCTTCCATCAGCACAAGCTCGAGCGGCTGGAGGCCATCGAGGCCGAGGCCTTCGCCGCGTCGGGCGCCGAGCAGTCGTCGGTGTTCGAGGCCGCGGGCGACGATCTCCGCGTCCAGGCCCGACGCCTGCAATGGATCCACCGGGCGCTGCTCCCCGGGATGAGCCTGCTCTTCGGCGCCACGCTCGCCGGAGCCGGCCTGTGGCGATTCGTCGAAGGCCGGAAGATCCTGAACAGCGACCAGTGGGCGCCCACCGGGCAGTTCGGGTGGGCGATCGCCCTCGGGCTTTCCGCGGCGGCGATCGGCTTCGTTTTCGGCCGGTTCGTCGCCGGCATGGCGAAGCAGAAGCCCTGGGCGAATCTCCGCGCAGGCGCCGCCGTCGCCGCCGGCGTCGCCGTCCTGGGCCTCGCCGTCGCGGGGGCCAACTTCGCGGCGTTCCTCGGGAACAGCGCCGGCCTTCGCTACCTCAACGTCGCTGCGCCGGGGTTCATGATTCTGCTCGGCGCAGAGGTCTTCTTCAACTTCATCCTGAACATCTACCGCCCCCGCCGCGCCGGCGACATACCCCGCCCGGCGTTCGACTCGCGCATTCTCGGTTTCCTGGCGGCGCCCGACCGCCTCGCCAAGTCGGTGGGGGAGGCGATCTCCTACCAGTTCGGCTTCGACGTCACGACCTCGTGGTTCTACCGCCTGCTCAGCCGCACGCTCCTGCTGCTCGTGGGGCTCGGGATGGTGATGCTCTGGGCGTTGTCCTCGCTCGCGGTGGTCGAGCCAGACCGCAAGGGCCTGATCACCCGCTTCGGTGAACTCAAGCGCGAGGTTCCCTCCGGCCTCTATATCAAGTGGCCCTGGCCGGTGGAATCGCTCGAGACATACCCCGCCCTCCGCGTGAACCAGATCCAGGTCGCGACGCCCTCGCCCAGCGAGGAAGGCCCGATCCTCTGGACCACCACCCACGTCAAGGCCAGCGAGGAGGTGTACTTCCTGGTGCAGCCCACGATCGGCCTGCGCGCCGGCGAGCCCGGCCAGCAGCCCTCGGGCTCGGACCTGGCCCTGGTCTCCGCCGAGATCCCGCTGCACTACACCGTCACGAGCCTCGAGAAGTACGAGCGCCTGGCGCCCCCGGCGATGCGCGAGGGGCTGCTCAAGGCCGTCGCCGCCCGGCAGGCCCTTGAGTACCTGTCCTCCTACAGCGTCGAGGAGGTCCTGGGCGCCCAGCGCCTCGAGATCAACCGGGGGCTGCACCAGCGCATCGCCAGGGCGTACGACGCGATGAACGCCGGAGTCCAGGTGCTCTTCGTCGGCGTCGCCGGCGTGCACCCCCCCCAGGACGAAGAAGTCTCCAAGTCCTTCGAGAAGGTCGTGCTCTCCGAGCAGGCCGCGGAAACCACGCTGGAGCGCGCCCGCGCCAGCGCCATCCGGGCCCGCACCGCGGTCGCCGGCGACGTCGCGCTCTCATCGCAGATCATCGCGGAACTCGACGTGCTCGAGCGGCTCAACACCGCTGGCGCCGGGCGCGACGCCGTCGTCGCCCAGCAGCAGAAGATCGACGGGCTCATCTCCAGGGCCGGGGGCGAGGCCGAGGTCATGATGCTCCGCGCCCGCGCCGACCGCTGGCGGCGGCACATGGAGGAGCGGTCCCGCGCCGCCCGGCACCAGGGCGTGCTGCTCGCCTACAAGAGCGCGCCCGGGGTGTTCCGCGCCCAGTACTACCTCGACACCATCGCCGACATGGCCTCCGACGCCCGCGTGTTCATCTCCGCCTTCCCCACCTCCGGCGTCCGCCTGAATCTCGAGGACGTGTTCGACGTCGCCGCCATCCCGACCCCGCCCAAGCCAAAGGAGCAGTGAGCCCTTGCGTTCGACCCTTCTGCTCATCATCACCGCGGTCATCGTCGCCGCCTTCGTCGCGTACTGGTCGACGTACTCCGTGCGCTTCACCGAGGTCGCGGTCGTCACCACGTTCGGGAAGGCCGGCGAAGGGTCCCTCCGCGACCAGCCCGGCCTCTACCCCAAGTGGCCCTACCCGGTGCAGAGCGTCACCAAGTACGACACCCGCGCCAGGTTCGTCCAGACCCGCGGCGAAACCCAGCTCACCGCCGACCAGCGACAGATCATCGTCGAGTCGTTCATCACATGGCGGGTCAAGAATCCGCTGGTCTTCTACCAGCGCTTCAGCAGCCAGGGCCCGGAGTCGCGCGACCACTTCCGCGCCGCCGAGCGAACCCTCGAATCCCTCCTCCGCTCCGCGCTCGCCGAGGTCTCGGGCTTCGAACTCAAGCAGCTCTTCGACCCGACGCCGGGCGCCTCCAAACTCGCCGAACTCGAGAACCGCATCGCCCAGCGCCTCGCCCGCCCCGACCCGGCCACCGGCCAGCAACTCGCCGACTACGGCATCGAGACCGTCATGGTCGGCCTCAACCGCGTGCTCCTGCCCCAGGAGACCACCAAGCAGGTCTTCGACCGCATGAAGGCGGCGCGCGAGACCATCGCCGCCACCGCCGAGAGCCAGGGCGCAGCGCTCGCCAAGACCATCACCAACGAGGCCGAGTCCGACTCGGCGCGGATCCTCGCCTTCGCAAGCCGCCGCGCCGAGGAGATCCGCGTCGCCGGCGATCGCGAGGCCGCCAAGTACATCCAGGCCTACAACGACTCGCCGGAACTCGCCGTGTTCCTCAAGACCATGGACTTCATGCGCCGCGGGTTCGGGAAGCGCTCCACCATCGTCGTCCCCATGACCTACCCGGGGTTCCGCTTCTTCGATCCCCGGAACGTGCCGGACGACGGGACCATCCCGCCCTTCTCCGAGCCAAAGCCCGCCCCCCAGACCTCGACGACCTCCGCCGCGCCGCCGGCCTCCCCGGCGCGCGCCGCTGAAGGGGGCGCCCGCTGATGAGCCAGGTTCCCGGCGACCCGCTCGATCCCATCGACCAGCCCGAGCAGGAGGGCCCTCCCCCGGTGCTCCCGCGCCGCTCCGCCTCGGCGACGCTGCGCGACACCGGCAACCAGGCCGAACTGCTCGCCTCGATGGACCCGGCGCAGCGCTCCCTCGCCGAAGCCCTCCGCACCACCTTCGTCCTCCTCCAGGTCGGCATGCTGGCGCTGATGGCCCTCTTCCTCTTCAGCGGCATGCGCCAGGTCCGCGAGGCGGAGCGCGGCGTGCGCCTCACCTTCGGCAGGATCACCGAGCAGGACATCCCCCCGGGCCTCCATTTCTCCTGGCCCTTCCCCATCGGCGAGTTCGTCACCATCGAGACCGGCCTCGCGACCTCCGAGATCGACGATTCGTACTGGCCCCGGCTCAACACCTCCCAGCGCAACGTGCCGCTGGACAAGAACTTCCTCGTGACCAGCCAGGGCCTCAAGCCCGGCGAGGACGGCGGCCTGCTCACCGGCGACGGCAACATCGCCCACACCCAGTGGAGCATCCAGTACCGACGCACCGATCCGGCCGCCTTCCTGCGCAACGTCAACCAGCCGGACGAGCGCAAACTCGTCATCAGCGCCGTCCAGCGCGGCATCGTCCGCGTCTTCGCCGAGCAGCCCATCGACGCCCTGCTCCGCCAAGGCACGGTCGCGCGGCCCGCCGAGGAAGCCGCAACGAACACCCCGGCCACCGGCGCCGAGGGGGCCCCGGCCCCCGGGGCCTCGACCGACGCGGCGGCGCCCCCGCCCCCGGCCCCGGCCGGGCCCAAGCCTTCCGGCCGACCGAACGCCGCCGGCGCCGCTCAAACCCCCGCGGCCGCACCGGCGCAGGGGGAGACGACGCTGGGCTCGCGGATCCGCCGCGTCGCGCAGGAGACGCTCGACCACATCGGCGCAGGAATCACGATCGACCAGGTGGTGATGAAGAACTTCACCCCGCCGCTCCCGGTGCGCGAGTCGTTCAACAAGGTGCAGTCGACGCAGTCGCAAGCCGCGAAGGGCGTCGAGGAGGCGGAGCGCCAGAAGCGCGAGCGGCTCAACGCCGTCGCCGGCCGCGCCCACCCGGCGCTGCTCGAGCGCATCGGCGCCTACGAGCGCGCCATCGAGTCGAGCGCCGACGCCGAGGCCGACCGCATCCTCGCCCAGATCGACGCCCTGCTCGAGGGCGAGCCGGTCGAGATCAACGGCGCGAAGGTCGAGAAGCTGGTCTCCGGCGAGGTGACCGACGTCATCGGCCGCGCTCGCAACTACCGCACAGAGGTCGTTTCCAAGGCCCGCACCGCCGTCGAATCCTTCGCCGCAAAGCTCGACCAGTACCGCAGGAACCCCGCGGTGCTCATCAGCCGCGAGTGGACCGACGCCTACCTCGGCT
>CANJRL010000154.1 GCA_947476675.1 Phycisphaerales bacterium | reverse complement strand
GGGGTTGGGCGCGCGGCTGAACATCTTCGAGCGGGTCGCGAGTTCGACGTGGATCTCGAGGCCCACGAGCAGGGTTGACTTGATGATCTCGGCCATGGGAGGGATGGTACGAAGATGACCGGGGCGGCTTGCCCACTCTCGGCCGGGCCCGGATGCCGTGTCGCCTGCACGCCCTCGCCCCGTCGCTTCGCCGCGGCCCTCTCCCGCGAGGGGCAGAGGGTCGGGTGCGGCGCGTCGCCCTTGGCTTCTCGCGTGACGCCTACGCTCGGATGTGGCGCCATCGACGATTCTCTGCGAGCGATGCGGTTATGACCTGACGGACCTGGAGCATCGGCTGGCGGGGGATGCGGCGTCGCCCTGCCCGGAGTGTGGCAAGCCGATCGCGGAATCGCTCCCCGAGCGGCGCGAGGGCAGCGCGTGGCAACGCGGGCGGTCGATCGGGCCTTGGATGGCGACGCACGCCCGGACCCTGCGGGGGCCGCGCTCGCGGTGGGCGGAGGTGAGGGCGGAGCGCGGCACGGGCGTCGCCCTGGCGCTGGCGACGTGCGGGGTGGTGGGCGCGGCGTGGGGCGCGGTTGTCGCTATGTCGCACACCGTGCCGTATCGGGCGCGGGGGCTTGAGGCGGGTATCGGAGTCGGGCTGCTGGCGGCTGCCGCGGCGTGGGCGGTGTTGCTGGCGCTGTGCGGGATCGAGCGCGCCGGGCTGCTGTTCTACGCCCGGCGGCACGGGTGGCGGACGACGCCGGCGGTCGCCTGGTCGGTGATCGGGCACGCCTCGATCGGCTGGGCCTCGGCGCCGATCATCGCGGCGGCGATCGACTCGCTGGCCGGGGAGTACATCAACGCGGCGCCGATCTCGTGGACGGGGCAACGCATGTGGGAATCCTGGGTGCTCCTCTTCGTGATGGGCCCGCTCATAGCCGGCATGCTGGGGTTCGAGACGCTGGTGTACATCGGCTGGAGGGCGATGCGCTACGCGAACCACCCGCGGGCGGCATACTCGGGGTGAGCATGGCTTCGGTCCTCCGACACAGGCATTTCCGCAACGTCTGGATCGCGGCCTTCGGGTCGTCCATCGGCACGTGGATGGAGTCGGTCGGCGTGCAGTGGATCATGGCCGAGCAGACCCGGTCGGCGGGCATGGCCGGTTGGCTGGCGGCGGCGCAGTTCGGGCCGGTGCTCGTGCTCGGCCTGTTCGCCGGGGTCGTGGCCGACCGCGCCAACCGCAAGCGGCTGCTGGTGGTGACGCAGGGCGTGATGATGGCGGTCGCGGCGATGCTCATGCTCGCGTCGTGGCGGGGCTTCGCGACGCCCCGGGTGCTCATCGCGCTCGGGCTGTGCCAGGGCGTGGCCTCGGCGTTCAACATCCCGGCGTGGCAGGTGCTGACGCCGCGGCTCGTGCCGAGGGAGGAACTGGTCAAGGCGATCACGCTGAACGGCATGCAGTTCAACATGGCGCGGGTGATCGGCCCGATGATCGCGGGGTACCTGCTGGCGATGCACGGGCCGACGGTGCTGTTCGTGGTGAACACGCTGTCGTTCGTGGGGGTGATGGTGGCGGTGTCGTTCACCCCCCGCGACGATGCGCGGGATCGCGCGGCGGGCGTGCGGGCCCAGGGCTGGTGGGGGCCGATCCGGGAAGGGGTGGCGTGGGTGGTGCGCGAGCCGGGGCCCCGGGCGGTGTTCGTGGGGCTGATCCTGTACTCGGTGCTGGCTGTGCCGGTGATCCGCTTCCTGCCCCTGCTGACCAAGGAGGCGTTCCACCGCGAGGAGCGGGTGTACGGCTGGCTGGTGTCGCTGCTGGGGGCGGGCGCGGTGGCCGGGGGCTTCCTGCTCCGCTCGGTTCCGGCGTGGTACCCGAGGCACCACCTGATCCCGGCGTCGATCGCGCTGTGCGGCGTGGCGCTGCTGGGCTTCAGCGCTGCGCCGCTGTGGGCGGCGTACGGGATGATGTTCGTGGTCGGGGTGTTCTGGCTGTGGACGTTCACGAGTTCCCTGGGCGCGATGCAGATGCTCGCGCCGGAGACGATGAGGGGGCGGGTGCTGAGCATCTGCAACACCGCGACGTTCGGCGCGACACCGGTCGGCACGCTGCTGGCCGGGTGGCTGGGCGCCGCGGCGGTCGACGCGCTGCGCGGGCCCGGCGCGGCGTCGGGGGCGGACGCGGGGCTGGCGATGCGCGCCGCGGTGGGCGTGCCCGCCGCGATCATGGTTGCGGCGGGCGCGGTGATGCTGGTGTGGCGCGTGCCGGAGGTCGACGGGATCAAGCCCGGCGACGCGGGGTACGATCGGAGGCCCGGACTCTGGAGGGGGCTGACGGCGAGCGGGCACAGGCCGAGGGGGGCGGCGGCGCAGGTGGGGGCGAGCGCGGGGGAGGCGGCGATGTGAGGATTCGCGGCGCCGCGAACCGGCGTGCACGCGGCGAAGTAGGGTGACACCATGGGGACGCCGGGTTCAGTGAGGTGCGAGAAGTGCGGGTACTCGCTTGAGGGGTTGCTGGAGCGACCGGGAGCTGTGTGCCCAGAGTGTGCCAAGCCCGTCTTGGAAACACTGGACGAGATTCCACGGGGTACGCCGGCCCAGCGCACGACGAGCCTTGGAGCGTACTTCGCGACCGTCTGGGCACTGCTCGTTCGGCCGAAAGAAACATGGGGATTGCTGCGGCAGGACGGCAGCGGATCGTTCCATGTAATGGCCGTGACTGTTGTAGTTGCGCCGCTGTCGAATGCCTTCGTTTGGCTCGTTATCGCGATGATGGCGCTCACCTTCGGTGCGGGCGATGGCCGCGACGCTGTTTCCGCGTCGCTTAGCCTCGGGTCGTTGCTCGGAGGAGTTTTCGTCGCTGCCGCCGCCTTTGTTGGCCTTTGGGTGCTCGCGATGGTCGTCGCTCGCTTTCGGCGCGTGACCCTGAGCATGGTGGGCGGACTATCCGTAGCGGCTCACGCCGGGAGCCTCATGATCCTCGGACCTGCGGCGGCGCTGCTCATGCTCGTGCCGCTCACGGCGTGGGGTGGGAGGAGCGGGGTGACTAAGACGGTCGACCCCTTCTTCGCCGATCTCGATGTATTCACGCAGATCGCGCTGATTGTCCACGTGCTGGTCCCGGCGGTCGCGGTGATCGCATGGACGCTCCGGGGTGTTGCAAGTCTGCGGTCGCGGAACGCTTCTCTGGCGATGTCGCCCGAGGTCCTCGAGGATCTGATTCGTGCTCAGCGAGGCGAGCCGCCGGTGGTGCGTACGTCCACGCTCCAATGCGCGAGCGCAGCCCGCGGCGCCCTCTCGTGTGGCGCCTGCGGATACTCCCTCGAGGGTCTTCTGGGGCGACCCGGCGCGGTGTGTCCGGAATGCGGCAGGCCTGTGCTGGACACGCTCAACGACTTCCCGATGGGCACGTCGTTCCAGCGAAGGCCGAGCCCGGGAGCCTACATCGCGACGGTGTGGGGGCTCGTGGTCAGGCCGCGCGAGACATGGCGGCAGGTGAGGATTACAGAGCCGTCAAGGGGCCGGACGCTGTGCGCGTCGTCCGCGCTCCTTGTTCCGGTTCTCTGCCCTTTGGTGGCGCTGCCGGTCGATTCCTTGGGGGAATTACTCGGTGGCCACAAGACGGGAACTCTCGGCCTCGTAGGGGTAGGCGCCGCCATTCTTGGCCCCTTTGTCGCAGTCGCCGTGCAGTTCGGGCTCTGGTTGGCGATGATCGCTGTCCTCCGCATACGAGGTTTGGGAAAATGCGACGAAGCGGGGGCGGTGATCGTCGCGCATGCGACGACGCTCGCGATTCTTGGTCCTCTGCTGGCGGTCCTGCACATCATCCCGAACGCGATGGGCGTCAGCCCGATCACGCACGGCTATCCGGGCACGCCGACTGCCGGCGATGAGATTGCACGCGTCGTGTATCTCGGCATGTTTACGACGCCCGTGCTGGCGATCATGCTCTCGATCGTCCAGGGCTTGCGCTACCTTCAGTGGCCGAACCTGCTGCACGACATGACGCCGGAACGCCTGGAGGAGCTGCGGAAAATCCAAAGGGATGGCGAGGGCCGCCGAGAGGCTGCTGCACCGGTTTCCCATCTATGATCTGTTCGGATGAACGAATCCGGGGGAAACGGCACGCCCGCTCCTCGGAGGGCGGGAGCGCCGCGGTCGCGGCTTATCACGATGGGTGTCACCTCCGCCGAGAAGAAGCGCATCCTTGAGGACCGTGCGGACGCGGCGCTCATTGCCGCGCGGAAGTCCGAGCCGAGGCAGGCGTGGTCCGCGGTGAAGGCTCGCCTCGAGGTCGCGTCGTACGTCTGTGCTCCGCGCGGCGAACGCCATCGCCGCGACGCGTACCGGTGACGCCGGGTGAGGCGCGGCGCCGGCCCGCGTACACTTCCCTCCCTATGCACCCCCGACGCCCCACCCGGCCCGTGTATCTC
>CANJRL010000153.1 GCA_947476675.1 Phycisphaerales bacterium | reverse complement strand
GAGTGGCGAGTTATCGAGGTGCATGGCGAGCCGGCGCTGGGCCTCCTCGAGGGCCTCGCGCGCCGAGGCCTCGGCGGTGATATCGGCGACCACGCCCTCGACGGCGAGTTCGCCGCAGGGGAGCAGCGCGGCGGCGCCCTGATCGCGGAGCCACACCGTCTCGCCCGAGGGCCTGACGAAGCGGCATTCGACGGTGGAGGCCGCCCCGGCGTTCCGGAGCGAGTGGAGGTGGGCGGCGACGCGCTCGCGATCGCGGGGGTCGACGCGGTCGCGGAGAGCGAGCGGGTCGGCGGAGACGGCGCGCGGGTCGAGCCCGAGCACGGACCGCGCGCCGCCGCTGACGAACGCCGCGGAGACGGAGCCGTCGCCGCGAATGATCAGCTGATAGACGACGCAGGGCAGCCGATCTGCGAATCCTTGGGCGTCGAGAGGGAGGGCGGTCGCCGGCGGCGGCGTGTCGCCGCGCGAAACCGAAGCGGAGGCCCGGTGACCAGGATCCACGGGATCGAGTGTACTCCGGATCTCTGCGCGCGCGGCTTATGATCCGCCGGCGAACTCGGCGGAGTCGCCCAGTTCCTCCGCGATGCGGAGCAGCTGGTTGTACTTCGCGTTGCGGTCCGAGCGGGCCGGGGCGCCGGTCTTGATCTGCCCGCAGTTGGTCGCGACCGCGATGTCGGCGATGGTGCTGTCCTCGGTCTCTCCCGACCGGTGCGAGAGCACGGCGTTGTAGCGGTTGCGCATGGCGAGGCCGACGGCGTCGAGGGTTTCCGAGAGCGTGCCGATCTGGTTGACCTTGACGAGGATGGCGTTGGCGCATCCCTCGGCGAGGCCTCGGGCGAGGAACTTCGGGTTGGTGACGAACAGGTCGTCGCCCACCAGTTGGGTCGTGGCCCCGAGGCGTTCGGTGAGGGTTTTCCAGCCGGCCCAGTCGTTCTCCGCGAGGCCGTCCTCGATGGAGCGGATGGGGTGCTTCTTCCGCCAGGCGGCCCAGAGGTCGATGAGTTCGTCGCTGGAGATCACGCGATCGGGGCTGCTCTTGAAGAAGCAGTAGCCCTTCTTGCCGCGCTTCTCGGCCTCGTTCCAGAGTTCGCTGGTGGCGGGGTCGAGGGCGACGAAGATCTGCTCGCCCCAGGAGTAGCCGGCGCGCTTCGTGGCCTCTTCGAGGAGGTGGATCGCGTCCTCGTTGTCCTTGAGGTTGGGGGCGAAGCCTCCCTCGTCGCCGACCGCGTTCGAGAGGTGGCGGTCGTGCAGCACGCCCTTGAGGGCGTGGTAGATCTCGACGCCGGCGCGGAGTGCCTCTTCGAAGGTGTCGAAGCCCCAGGGCTGGATCATGAACTCCTGGAAATCGACGGTGTTGTCGGCGTGCTTGCCGCCGTTGAGGACGTTGAGCATAGGTACGGGGAGCGTCTTGGCGTTGGCCCCCCCGAGGTAGCGGTAGAGCGGAAGGCCGGAGGCTTCGGCGGCGGCCTTGGCGACGGCCATGGAGACGCCGAGGACGGCGTTGGCGCCCAGGTGCTTCTTGTTGGGCGAGCCGTCGAGCTCGAGCATGGCGGCGTCGATCCCGCGCTGATCGCGGGCGTCCATCCCGAAGACCTGCGGGCCGATGCGCTCGATGACGTTCTGGACGGCGTGGGAGACGCCCTTGCCGAGGTAGACCTTCTTGTCGCCGTCGCGGAGTTCGACGGCCTCGTGCTCGCCGGTGCTGGCGCCCGAGGGGACGATGGCCCGGCCCATCGAGCCGCCGGCGAGCATGACCTCGGCCTCGATCGTGGGGTTGCCGCGGCTGTCGAGGACCTGGCGGGCGTGGACGAACTCGATCTCGAAGGGCTGGGCCATGGCGTCGCTCCGTCGTGGGGGGAGGCGGATGATAGTGGGCGGGGCGGGGTTCACCGGCGTGGACCGGCGTCCGCGCCGGTATCCTGAGAAGCGAAGGGAGTTTGAACTGTGCCGATCACGCCCGATGGCTTCGCGAAGCGGATCGACCGGCTGAGGTCGGACCTTGTCGCGCAGGCGGGTCGCGCGGTGGCCGCGGTGGATGCGGCGGTGGTGGCGACGTTCGCCCGCGACTCCGCCGCGGGGGCGGCGGTGGTGGAGGCGGACAAGGAGATCGACCGCCGCGGCGTGGACATCGAACGGGCCTCGGTGCAACTGCTGGAGGACGCGACGCGCGAGGGTGCGGCCCTGACCGCGGAGCAGCTCCGCACGGTGCTGATCGTGGTGAAGGTGAACAACGAACTGGAGCGGATCGCCGACGCCGGCGCCGCGGTCGGTGAGATGGCGTCCACCGGCCAGATCCCGGCGGTCCCCCCGGCGACGTTCCGGGTGATGGCGAACAGCGTGATCGGCATCCTCGAGTCGTCGGTTCGCGCGTTCGAGCGGATGGACACCCGGGGCGCTCTGGTGGTGCTGGCCAGCGACGAGGCGGTGGTGGCGTTCAAGGAGATCCTGCTGCGCGAAGCGCAGGAGCAGATCGCGGCCGGGCGCCAGACGGTCGACATGGCCTTCGCGCTGCACGCGATGGCGTCGCAACTGGAGCGGATCGCCGACCATTGCACGAACATCGCGGAGCAGGTGATCTACTTCGCGACCGGGTCGATCGTGCGGCACACCGGCGGGAGGTGGACCGAGCCGGAGCCGGCGTCTTCAGCATGAGCGGCGCCGCGCGAAGGCGGGGCTGACGCGGGCCCCCCTCGCGGCTACCCTTCGCCCCCTCCCACGCACGCTCCCCGAGCCGCCGCGAACATGTCCGATATCGTCGACATCCGAGAACGCCTCGCCGCTGTCCGGCAGGACCACCTGCTGCGCTTCTACGACGAGTTGTCGCCCGACGGGCGGCGGAACCTTCTGGCCCAGATCGAGTCGCTGGACCTGCGGGCCGTGCCCGACCTGATCGAGCGCTACGTCAGGCACAGGCCGCGCGAGCACGTGCCGGATGATCTGTCGCCGGCGCCCTGCTACCCGCGGAGCGGCCGGGGCTGGGACCGCTCCGGCGCGAGGGAGGCGGGCGAATCGCTGCTCCGAGCCGGGAGGGTCGCGGCGTTCACCGTCGCCGGGGGTCAGGGCACGCGGCTGGGGTTCGACGGGCCCAAGGGCGTGTACATCGGCTCGGCGGTGTCGGGCAAGCCGCTGTTCCAATGCCTGGCCGATTGGATCATCGCGGCGCAGAGGCGATACGGCTCGCGGATCCCGTGGTACATCATGACCAGCCCCTTGAACCACGCGGCGACGGTGGGCTTCTTCGAAGCGCACAACTACTGCGGGCTCGACCAGCGCGACGTGATGTGCTTCCAGCAGGGCGTGATGCCGACATTCGAGATGGGGACGGGGCGCATCCTGCTCGCGGCCAAGGGGGAGGTCGCGACCAACCCCGACGGGCACGGCGGGTCGCTCCGGGCGCTCAACGCGTCGGGGGCGCTGGAGGACATGCGCTCGCGGGGCGTCGAGCACATCTCGTACACGCAGATCGACAACCCGCTGGTGCGGGTGATCGACCCGGTGTTCCTGGGCCTGCACGCCGCGGCGGCCGACTCCTCGGGCGAGATGTCTTCCAAGATGGTCCCGAAGGCGCACGCCGGGGAGAAGGTGGGCGTGTTCTGCCGGGGGGAGGGCAAGACGCGGGTCATCGAGTATTCCGACATGCCGGAGGAACTCTCGCGCGAGACCGGCCCCGACGGGTCGCTGCGGTTCAACGCCGGGTCGATCGCGGTGCACGTGATCGGGAGGCGTTTCATCGAGCGGCTCAACTCGGCGGAGATGGTGGTCTCGCACACCGCGAGCAACGCTCCCGAGGGGTCGCCCGGGAGATTCGCGCTGCCCTACCACCGCGCCGAGAAGAAGACGCCGCACGTGGACATCGGCAGCGGCATGCTGGTCGAACCGACGGCTGCGAACGCGGTGAAGCTCGAGACCTTCGTCTTCGACGCGATCCCGCTCGCCGAGCGGTCGATCGTGCTGGAGACGGACCGGTGCGAGGAGTTCGCGCCGATCAAGAACGCCGAGGGGGCGGACAGCCCTCGCACGTGCCGCGAGATCCAGACCGAGCGCGCCGCGCGGTGGCTGGAGGTCGCCGGGGTGAAGGTCCCGCGCCGCCCGGACGGATCTCCCGATTGCACGCTCGAGATCAGCCCGCTGACCGCGATGGACCCGGAGGACCTGTTCACCTGCGGCAAACTGCCGGCGCGGGTCAGCGCCGGGGACGCGATCGCGCTCTGATTGCCGCGGCCTCAGCCGCGCCGCAGCCGCGCATAGCGGGCCAGGGCCATCACGGGGAAGTAATGCCGGTAGAGGTGGTACCGGAGGTAGAACACCTTGGGGAAGCCGGTGCCGGTGAACCATGCCTCGCGCCACGAGCCCGCGGGCTCGGGCAGGGGGTGGCTGATGAGGGGCGGCGGGTCGCCCGCCTGCTCGAAACCTCTGACGATGAGCGCGGCGGTGGCGGCATCCGGCCGGCGCAGCGGCTCTG
>CANJRL010000152.1 GCA_947476675.1 Phycisphaerales bacterium | reverse complement strand
GGATGACCCGGATCGCGATGAACGTGACGCTGAGTCATCTCCGCCGGCAGAAGCTCCGCCGCCACGCCAGCCTGAACGGCTTCGGGCCGACTCCCGGGGCGGCCGGGGGGGAGGAGCAGTCGGGAGGCCCGATAGCAAGGCTCGCCCAGAATCGGGAACCGTCCGCGGAGCGGGGCGTCGAAGAACGTGAGACGGGCCGCGCCCTCTGGCGTTCGATCGACACCCTCGATCCCGACCATCAGGCCGTGCTCGTCCTCCGCGATTTTCACGGCCTGGATTACCAGGAGATCGCGGATGCACTCGGCGTGCGCGTCGGCACGATCAAGAGCAGGCTCTTCCGGGCGCGCACCGCGCTCCGCGACGTGCTGGAGCGAGAAGGCAAGCAGGACATCTGACCCACCCCCCATGAACGAGAGCGCGCACGAGAACGACCTCCTGGGCCTGATCGAAGGCGACCTGCCTCCGGATCGAAGCCAGGCTGTGCGCGCGGCGCTGGACCGCGATCCCGCCCTCAAGGCCCGCGTCGAGTCGATGGCGCTGGACCGCGCGGCTCTGCGGGCCCTCGGCGCGGAGCGTCTCGCGGCGCCGGCGGGCCTGATCGCCGACGCGCTGGACGAGGCCGAGCGCGCCGCGCTGGTCGACGCCCATCCGATCGCGCCCGAGCCGGTGACGGTGTACCGCTTCGCCCGCTACCGCGCGGTCGCGGTCGCCGCGGTGGGCCTGATCGCCGCCGGCGCGGTCTTGCTCGCGCTGCGCCCGGCCGTCGGCGGAGCCGCCCGGGCGCCGACGCGGGTCGCCAAGGCGCCCGAGGTTCACAGGGACGCCGACCGTCACGGCGTGCCGACGACGCCCATCGCCGCGGATGACCCCGCCCCGACCGAGCCCGAGACGATCGCGTCCTTGGCGCCCTTCCGAGCGGAGCCCTCGGGCGACGGGCCTCCGGGGTCGGCGAGGCACGGCGAACCAGCCCTCGGCGTCATGGGGGAGACCGAGGGCGCGAGCCCGGGCGTCGGCCAGCCTTCGGGGGACATGGACGCGGCGTGGCTCGAGGCCGAGCTCGCGCTCGCGACCCGCGGCGGGCTCGAGATCAGGGTGGTCGCGAGCGACCCCGACGGCGTGGCGCAGGCGCTGACCGATTTCGGCGCCTTCCATGGCCGCGACACCGCGATTCTCCGCGAGGAGCCGGGCACCGGCGTCCTTCGCGCCGTTCTGACCTTCGATGCGAGCGCGGACGAGATGCTCTCCCTGCTGACCGCGATCAGTCAGGTGGCGGGGGAGCGGTCGTTCTTCTTCGAGCGGGCTGGCGATCAGCAGGGGTCGCCGCTCAGCGGCCGGGAGACCCGGGCGACCGTTGCCGTGAGGATCGAGCGCGCCCAGGGGTCGAACTGAGTCTGCGGGCTTCGGCGGCGTCGCCGTGGACGACCGTTCGCGGGGGTTCGGCGGAGCGTGCGGCCGCCAGGTCGTGGGCCTCGACCAATGCCGCGAGCGCCGAAGGCGCCTGACCGCGGTCGGGGCGCGAGGCGGCGACGCGGGCCCTACGTATGCGGCGGTCGGCGGCGACCGCGACGGCGGCCAGGGCGGGCATCCCCATCAGCGCGAGCACCCCGAGCAGGTGAGCGGTGCTCAGGCTTCGCACGTTCTCCGGCGTGGCCCACACCCACAGGGCGCCGGCTCCGACACAGAACGAACACAGCGACGCAAGCCCGAGCGCCGGGCGGCGGAACGAGGGCGCGAACCGGAACATCTGCGAAGCCTCCGAGGTCGACCGGGGGCGCCGCGACGCATCGCCTGGAGCGCCGGGGGTCGGCCGATCGGGATTCCACTGCCGCGACATGAACCCCGACGTCGCGGTCGGAGACACCGGGACCATATCGGCGCGCGCGGCGTGACACCACCACACGCGGCGCGCGGAGCGCGGTTGTGGAGAAACCGGACAAGGGGTACCTTCCCGACCCATCTCTATGACGCCGCGACCGCGTCTCCCACATTCCCTTGCGCGTTCACGAGCGCTCGCGGCCGCAGCGCTGGCCGTGGTCTGCGCCCGGGCGTCCGCGCAGTCGGCGCCCGCCGCGGCGCCTCCGGCGAACGCCGCGCAGACGCCGGGGCGCGAGCGTGATGCGGCGGTCTCCGCCGCCGAGGGCCGCCCCGTGGCCGAGGTCCGCGTCGAGGGCCTGAGCCGCGTGGCCGATTCGCTGGTGCGGAACCAGCTGAGGACGCGCGAGGGCGAGCCGTACAGCGAGAGGACCGCGCGGGAGGACGTGCGAAGGCTCTACCGTCTGGGCGAGTTCCGCTCGGTCGAGGCGGCGACGCGGGCCGGGCCCGAGGGGTCGGTGGTCGTTGTGTTCACCGTGATCGAGGCGAAGCTGATCAAGGACGTCCAGGTGGTGGGGAACCGCCGCATCTCCGATCAGGACCTCGCGGAGAAGGTGAACATCAAGTCGGGCACGCCGGCGGACGAGTTCCAGGTCGGCCGCGCGACCCGGGCCATCGAGGAGCTGTACCGCAACAAGGGGTACTTCAACGTCAACGTCACCGTCGACGAACGCGAGCTGGAAGAGAACGGGATCATCCTGTTCCGGATCCGCGAGGGCGAGCGGATCAAGGTCACGGACGTGCGCTTCAGCGGGAACCAGGCGTTCCCCGCGCGGCAGCTCCGGCCCGAGGTGAACACCACCGAGGCCGGGATCTTCGAGCGCGGGCCGGTGGACGAGGGCGTGCTCGACCGCGATGTCGCGGCGCTGGTCAAGTTCTATCAGGATCGCGGGTATCTCGACGTGCGGTGCGATCGCCGCATCACCCCGAGCCCCGACGGGAAGGAGGCGATCGTCACCTTCGTGATCGACGAGGGGCCCCTGTACACGCTGCGCAGCGTCCGGGCGGTGAACGCGGACGATCCCTCGGCGCCCCTGATCTTCACCAACGAGCAGATCGTCGGGCTCATGGTGATCAAGCCCGGCGACGCGTTCGGGCTGAAGGCGGTGCAGCAGTCGGTCGACGCGATCAAGGCGGCGTACTGGAGGCTGGGCCGGGCCGACGCGGTGGTGACCCGTCAGGACCTGCGCGAGCCGAGCGCGCCCCCGGCGCTGGTGGACCTGCAGGTGGTGATCACCGAGGGCAGGACGTTCCGCGCCGGCGAGGTCATCATTCAGGGGAACACGATCACCCAGCAGAAGGTGATCCGCCGCGAGGTGCAGGTGACGCCCGACCGGCCCCTCGACCGGGGCCAGGTGCGGGACACGGAGCGGCGGCTCGCGGCGACCGGGCTGTTCGACCGCGGCGCGAACCCGCCGAAGGTCACCATCCAGCCGGAGTCGCCGGACAGCCCGGACCACCGCGACGTGCTGGTGGAGGTCACCGAGACCAACACCGGCGCGCTGTCCTTCGGCGCAGCCATCGGCTCCGACGCCGGCCTGGTCGGCTCGATCAACCTGAGCCAGCGCAACTTCGATCTGCTGGACACGCCGGAATCGTTCGACGAGTTCATCCGGGGGCAGGCGTTCCGGGGCGCCGGGCAGACCTTCAACCTGTCGATCGCGCCCGGCCTCCAGGTCAGCACCTACTCGCTGAGCGTCGCGGACCCTCACGTGCTCGAGACCGATTACTCGCTCGGCGTCGAGGGCTTCTACCGGAACCGCAAGTACGACGAGTACAGCGAGGAGCGCTTCGGCGGGGTGACGCGGATCGGGCGGCAGCTGGGCGATCGCTGGTTCGGCTCCCTGACCACCCGCGCGAACTGGATCGAACTCTCGAAGATCAACGCGTCGGCGCCCGTCGACGTGTTCCAGGTCGCCGACCGCAGGCTGCTCACGGGCCTGGGGTTCTCGATGACCCGCACGACCGTGCCGCCGGCCGACCGGTTCCGCCCGACGCGGGGCACGCGGCTGGAGCTGGCGGTGGAGCAGGTCGGCGCCCTCGGGGGCGATTTCGATTTCACCAAATTGTCGGGCCAGTACCAGCTGTGGTTGCCCATTTACGAGGACTACCTGGGCCGCAAGGGCGTGCTCTCCTTCTCCACGCAGGCGGGGTACATCCCCCAGCAGGGCGAGGCGCCGGTCTACGAGCGCTATTACCTCGGCGGGCGGTCGTTCCGGGGCTTCGACTACCGCACGGTTTCGCCCAAGGGCATCCGCAACGACACCGGGGTGGTGGGAGGCGACCCGGTGGGCGGCCGATGGCTCTTCTTCTTCGGGAGCCAGTACGAGCAGCCCGTGTGGCGCGAGATTCTGAGCGTGGTCGCGTTCATCGACTCGGGCACGGTGACCAACAACGTGGGGTTCAGCCAGTACCGCGTGAGCGCGGGCGGCGGCATCCGCCTGTACATCCCCCAGTTGGGCCAGGCCCCGCTGGCGTTCGATCTCGCGGTGCCCCTCAAGAAGGAGGACGGCGACCGGAAGCAGCTCTTCTCTTTCAGCGTGGATATCCCGTTCTGAGAGGCCGCGAGCGGAACCCGGGACGGGGAGCGGCGTCGGTCCGGGTGGGCCGGCGAAGGCGGATTTCGATATAGTTCGCGGTCCGGACGAAACGGCGCCCCGAGGGCCCGGTCGCCCCGCCTTCACACGGGAGTCTGCAGCGTGAACAAGAACCGATCGGGCCTCCTCCTCCTCGCGTTCGCCGCGGCGCTGCTGGCGACCCTGGCCTGGAGGGCGGGCGCGAACAGCGCCGCCGGCGCCGGCAAGACGCCGGTGGTGGGCCGCGTTGACATGCAGAAGATCATGACCGAACTCGAGGAGATC
>CANJRL010000151.1 GCA_947476675.1 Phycisphaerales bacterium | reverse complement strand
GACCCGCGGATCCCCGCAAGGCGGGAAGGGCCGCGGCGAATATGCTCCGCCGTGAAGATCGCGCACCTCCCGCGCTTCCTGCTCCCGCTGTGCGTGCTCGTCGCGGCGCGCGCCGCCCCGGATCCGCAGGCGCCGCGGGCCGGGACCGCGGCTTCTCTGGTGCTCGCTCCCATCGACGCGAGCGAGATCGCCGTCCGGGGGGAGGGCGTGATTCTGCTCCTCGAACCGATCGCACCCGACGGGTCTCCCATGCCCGCGGCCGAAGCGGCCGGCGCCGACGCGCCCGTGGAATCGATTGTCCGCGCCTCGACTGAGACGGGGACGTCTGTCGACCTCCGTTGCGAGCTGATCCTGGCCGAGCCGCCGCGGACGCGGACCCCGCTGACGACCTGGCTCGGCGCCCCGGCCGTGTGGCGCGCCCCGGCGAAGCGGGGCGAAAGCGAGGCGATCGCCGCGGCCATCGCCTCCGGGCGGGCGGCGTGGGTGGCCGTTGGCCTGGAGAATTCCGGGTTGCAGCCGGCGTCGCTCACGGTGGGCGGGCGCCGGGTGGCGCTGGAGTGGCGCGACCCCCCGCCGGCGCGGGCGCTGCCCGAGCGGGCGCCGCCGTCGGCGATCGAGCCGGCGCTCGCGTTGCTGTGCGCTGATCCGCTCGCGCGGTGGCGCGGCGCGCTGCTGGCGCAGCGCTTCGGGGTGAGGCCTCCTCGCGTTGCCGAGGCTCCGGCGGCGATCGCCGCCCTCGCCGATCGCGTCGAGCGCCCGTGGCGGGCGGGGATGGCGCGCCTCCG
This sequence comes from Phycisphaerales bacterium, assembly GCA_947476675.1. Taxonomy (GTDB): domain Bacteria; phylum Planctomycetota; class Phycisphaerae; order Phycisphaerales; family UBA1924; genus CANJRL01. Next base: position 4,097 of record CANJRL010000151.1, on the reverse strand, counting down.
CGAGGCAGACGCGGCCGTCGCCGACCGCGTCCTGCTGGCGCTCACCGCTCTGGTCGCGCTCGACGATGGGACCGTCGTCCCGGCGTGGCCCGAGGGCGCGGATTCCCTCGCCGCGCTCCGCGCCGTGCTTCTTGACACGTCGCTGCGCGGCGCGTCGCTTGCAGAGCGAGCGCTCGCATGGCTGTCGTCGGTCCCGGCAGGCGCGGCATGGATCGCCGACGAGGGCGGGACGCCCGGAGGGGTGAGCCTCTGCCTCGCTTCGCTCGCGCCGGAGCGGGTCGCGGCCTCGGTGCTGGTCGACGGAGTGGCGTCCGCGGGCGCCGCCGAGATCACGACGGTCGCGCCGCTCTCCGGGGTGACGCTCACGCTTCCGGTCGCGCGCCGGCAGGACGGGCAACCATCGACGCTCGACATTCGCGTCGGAGAGTGGTCAGCGCAGCGAGCGGTCGTTTCGGCCCCGATTCCGGCGTCCCCTCCCGGCGTGCGGTTGGGGCCGTTGATTCCCGCCTGGACCCTGCGGGACTGGCTCGGCGGCGCCCCAGGCGCCTCGGATGCGGCGTGGGCGACCGATGCGCTGCTCCAGCGCCGCATCGGCGGGAAGGAGTGGGAGATTGTGGTTCAATGCCGCACGCCGTCGGGAGCCCCGGTGGACGCCGCGGACGATGTGCGCGTGTTTCTTGGCGGTGGCGAGAAGCCCGCGGTGATCCGCGTCAGCGCTCGCGGCTACGCGGTGCTGGAATCCACCGCTGCCGCGCGCCCCGAACCGATCGCGGTCTCGCGCGGCCCCGACGGCTGGATTGCCGCCGTCCCGCTGCCGACGAGTCTGATCCCGCGGGGCCTCTTGCCGCTTGCCATCGAGCGGGTGCATGAGCGCGGGGGTCGGTGGTCGTGGCCCAGGCCGGCGCTCCCGTGGCAGGCCACGCCCGGGCGGGTGATCGTGGACCTCACGGCGTGGCAGGGGATCGAGACGCTGGGGCATTGATCGGGGTGCGCGCTCAGGCGGCGGTGTCGGCGATCGGCTGAACGGCCGGCGCCGGCGGGTCTGCCGCGGCGGCCTCGATGTCCTGCACGATGATGATCTCGCCGTCTTCCTCGGTCCGGGCGAGGCCAAGGTCGCGGAGCGCGAGGAGCGCCGCCTGCTGCTCCGCCTGCTTCTTGGAAGCCCCCCAGCACGAGGAGAAGCGGCGACCGCCGATCTCGACGCACACCTCGAAGGTCTTGGAGTGGTCGGGCCCTCGCTCGGCGAGCACGAGATACACGGGCCCGCACCCCAGCCTCTGCTGCGCGTGCTGCTGCAGCACGCTCTTGAAGTTGTGCTGGTGCCCGCTCTCCGCGGCCCTGGCGACGATCGGCTCGAGATGGGGCATCAGGAATGAGCGGACGGCCTCCAGGCCGGACTCGATGTAGAGCGCGCCGATCACCGATTCGAGCACCGCGGCGGAAACGCTGCTCGGCAGCCCGTCGCGCACCTGCATGCCCTTGCCGAGGCGGAGCAGCTCGCCCAGCCCGATGCGCCCCGCGATCGCGGCGCAGGTGCGGCGCGAGACCACGGCGCTCTTGATCTTGGTCATGTCGCCCTCGAGCAGGTCCGGGAAGGTCCGGAAGATGTGCTCGCACGCGAGCATGCCGAGCACCGCGTCGCCGAGGAACTCGAGCCGCTCGTTGCTCGTGCGCCGCGTCTCCGCGATCGACGCGTGGGTCAGCGCCTCGCCGAGGAGGGCGGGGTTGCGGAAGCGATAGCCGAGGATGCGCTCCGCGGCGTCGAGGGTGGCTTGATCGATCATCACCGGCGTCCTGCTGCGCGGCGCGGGCGATGACACGCCCCGGCGGCGCCAACCTGCCGCGCGGCGTATCCGCCCGCGCGGGTCCAGACCTGTCGGACGCGTGGGCTGAGCGGTCGATCAACCGGACGTTCCGTCCGGGGCGGCCGGTCAGCACGCGCGCCCTTGTCCCCGGCTCCGTCGCCGGGGCGGCACACATACGGGAAAAGTATCGTCAAATTCGCCCCGTGCCAGCAACGACTTGTGACTTTGCTCGGCTTTTCTGGCGGCGCCCGGCCTTACCCGAGCGGGTCCGGGCGGAAGAGCCTGGTGTCGAGGCCCCAGTGCTTCTCGGTGAAGTTGCCGCCCAGGTCAAAGTCGCGGGGGGTTGCCGGCCGTGCCGTCGCGAGGGCCATGGCCGTCTTGGCGTCGAGGTTGTCGAGCAGCGCGACGAACACGGCCTCCGGAGTCGCCGGCACCTTCGCCGCGCCGAACTCCGGCAGGCCGTGGTGCGAGACGATGATGTGCTGGAGCACCGTGACCGCGTGCCTGGGGAAGCGGATGCCCGCGGTGCGCATGACCTGCTGGGCCTTGTCGTGCAGCATGATCGCGCCCTCGACCACGTGACCGACCAGTTCTCCCCTGTCGGTGTACCCGAAGCCTCGCTCCCACGACAGTTCCCGCGTCTTCCCGAGATCGTGCAGGAAGAGCCCCATCAGAACGACATCGCGCGAGAGCGCCGGGTACAGGGGAAGCATCGCCTCGGCGAGGCTGAGCAGCTGCAGCGTGTGCTCGAGGAGCCCTCCGAGGAATGCGTGGTGCAGGGACTTCGCGGCCGGGGCCTGGCGGAACTGCTCCATCAGCATCTCGTCGCCCAGGTAGGCGTCGGCGAGGGCCCGCATCGCCGGGTGCTGGAGCGAATGGAGCTTCGCGCTGACCTCGGCGAACATCTCGCTCGGGTCGCGGAGCGTGGTCGGGAGCAGGTCGCGCAGTTGCTCGGCGGTCGGCTCGATCGGGTTGATCGCCTGGATGATGAACTGGAGTTCGCCCTGGTAGGGCTGGATCTCGCCCTCGGCCCACACGAAGCCGTCGGTGGGGAGGGCCCGGAACTCCTCCTCCGTGATGCTCCACTTGCGACCCGGCGCCTCGCCGGTGCGGTCGCGGAGCAGGCACCGCAGGTAGGGCTTTCCGGCCCGGGTCATTCCCATCTGCGCGTTGCCGATCGAGAAGGCGCCTCCGAAGCGCTCGTTGGGCCTCATCTCGCGGATGAGGCGGCGAGACCCCGGGTTGGTGCTGGGAGTGGATGCCTGGGTCATCGGTGGGGGCGCCTCGCGGTCGGGGAAAGGGCCGGTCGGATGGCATGGTAATGACCGCGCCGCCGCCCGGCGCACGCTCACGATTCGCCGCGACGCGCGCCGATACCATGGTTTCGCGGCGTCGCTCGCCGCCAGCCTGGAGGCCCGATGCACCGCCGATTGCTCACGCTCGCTCCGCTCGCGCTTGGCCTGCTCCTGGCCGGGTGCGAGCGCTCCGTCCTCATGGCCGAATCCGACGGCGCGGTCGCGCTGAAGGCCAAGGACTACGCCAAGGCCCGCGACGACTACGCCTACGCCGTCGACAAGAACCCCGGCGGCCTCGGCGCCCGCATGGGCCTCGGGCAGGCGCTGATCGGGCTCGACCAGCCCCAGGCCGCCCGAACCCATCTGGAGACCGCCTACACCCTGGCGCCCAACAACGACGAGGTTGTCGAGGCTCTGGCCGAATCGATGCTGAGAAGCGGCGAGGTCGACCAGATGCTGCGGCTGCTCCGCCTTCGCGCCGAGGAGAAGGGCCGGCCCTCCGATTACATCCGGCTCGGCAGGTTCGCCGCTCGGGCCAAGGACGCGGATACGGCACAAGCGGCCCTGCTCTCCGCCGCGAAGATCGACAAGGGGGCGACCGTTGAGCCGCAGCTCGCCCTCGCCGACTTCTATGAGTCGGTGGGCGACAGGCCGCAGGCCCTTCGCCGCCTTGGGATGGCGCTCTTCCTCAGGCCCCGAGACGCGGTGATCCAGCAGCGCATCCGCGCGCTCGGCGGCGTGCCCGGCCCGACCGCCGAGGTCATGCCTCTCGAGGCCAGCGCTGTCGAACGCTGATCTCCCCGGCGGAGATGCAGGTATCCGGCCCGATAAAAAACCCCGCCTGCGGCGGGGCTGTGTGCTCGGCAGGATGGTTCCTGGATCAGCGGCCTAGAGCTTGTCCGCGATGTTGACCAGCCGGCCGACGCGGCGCTTGCGGTTGAGCAGCTTGCGGCCGTTCTTGGTCTTCATCCTCGCGCGGAATCCGAGCGAGTTCTTG
>CANJRL010000150.1 GCA_947476675.1 Phycisphaerales bacterium | reverse complement strand
GGGGGGGGGGGACCGGGTCAGGGTCCGCAGGGGGGGGGGAGGTTAGGCGCTGCCGATCGACTGCGAGGGGGCGAAGGCCTCGGGCAGGCTCATGCCCAGGGACAGGCCCATGGTCTCGAGTTTCCGCTTGACCTCGCGGAGGCTGGTCTTGCCGAAGGACCGGACCTTGAGCAGGTCCTGCTCGGTCTTGCTGACCAGTTCCGCGACGTTGGTGATCTTGGCGGATTCGAGGCAGTTGGTGGCGCGCACCGAGAGGTCCATGTCGCTCACGGTCATGCGCAGCTTGCGGTTGAGGTCCTCGTCCACCTTGGCGGCGGCGGCGGCCTCGGCGCTCACGCGCTCCTCGCCGAGTTCGCCGAACTGCACGAACGGGTTGAGGTGCTTGCGGAGGATCTTGGCGGCCTCGACCAGGGCCATCTCGGGCGAGACGGTGCCGTTGGTCCAGATGTCCATGATGAGCCGGTCGTAGTTGGTGCGCTGGCCGACGCGGGTGTCCTCGACCTTGTAGCGGACGCGCTGGACGGGGCTGTAGAGCGCGTCCATGGGGATGCGCCCGATCTCCTGCTCCTCGTCGCGGTTGATCTGCTCGCTGGCCTGGACGTAGCCGCGGCCGCGCTTGACCGTGAGCTCCATCTCGAAGTCCACCTCGTCGGTGAGGTTGGCGATGACGAGGTCGCGGTTGACGACGGTGATGGCGGTGTCGGCCTCGATGAGGTCGGCGGTGACCTCGCCCGGGCCGGTCGCGGCGAGGGTCATGGTCTTGGGACCGTCGCCCTCGAGCTGGACGATGAGCTGCTTGACGTTGAGGACGATGTCGGTGACATCCTCCATGACGCCCTTGAGCGAGGTGAACTCGTGGGGGGCGCCCTTGATCTTGATCGAGGCGACCGCGGCGCCCTCGAGGCTGGAGAGCAGCACGCGGCGCAGGCTGTTGCCCACGGTCGTGCCGAAGCCGCGCTCGAAGGGTTCGATCACGAACCGGCCGAAGTTCGCGCCGCCCGCGAACTTGTGGTCGACGGAAACCCGGCTCGGGAGTTCAAGGCCGCGCCACCGAATGCGCATGGGGGATTCTCTCGTTCAGCAGGACACTGGCAGTGGGCCGCGTCGCTCACGGGAAGCCGGAGGGCCTGCTGAGCGCCCTGCCGGTCCCTTCTGGGGACGCGGGTGTTCGATGTCGCCGGAGGCGATCGGCCCCTTGGGGCCGCCCGCGCGGCGTGGCGGACGGGAAGCCGGCTTGCGGAAGGTCAGACGCGGCGCTTCTTGCGCGGGCGGCAGCCGTTGTGCGGGATCGGCGTGTGGTCCTCGACGGCGGTGACCTTCAGGCCGGTGGAGGCCAGGCCGTTGACCGCGGATTCGCGGCCCGAGCCCAGGCCCTTGACCCGGACCTCGATCTCGGAGACGCCCATCTTGCGGGCCTTCTGCCCGCAGGATTCCCCGGCGCGGGTCGCGGCGAAGGGGGTGCTCTTGCGCGTGCCCTTGAAGCCGATGGTTCCCGCCGAGTCCCAGCACAGCGCCTCGCCGTTGGTGTCGGTGAGGGTGACGATGGTGTTGTTGAACGAGGCGTTCACGTGGGCGATCCCGCGGACGACGTTCTTGCGGATCTTCTTGGTTTTCTTCGCCATGGTGGGTGTCCTCGGGGGGAGCGGCTCAGCCCTTCACGCCCTTCTTGCCGGCGACGGTCTTCTTGCGGCCCTTGCGGGTGCGGGCGTTGGTGCGGGTCCGCTGGCCGCGGCAGGGCAGGCCCTTGCGGTGCCGCTCGCCCCGGTACGAACGCGTGTCCTTGAGCCGCTGGATGTTCTGCGAGGTCTGGCGGCGGAGGGCGCCCTCGACGATGAGGTTGGCGTCGACGAAGCCGGCGATCGCCGTGACCTCGGACTCGTTCAGCGTCCCGGCCCGCTTCGCCGGGTCGATGTTGGTCTCGCGGAGGATGTCGTCGGCGATCTTCTCGCCGATCCCGTGGATGTACTGCAGCGCGTACCGGATGGGCTTGCGCTCGGGGACGTCGATGCCGGCGATACGGGGCATGCTAGTCGGTGCTCCAGTGCGGGAGGGCGGTCAGCCCTGCACCTGCTTGTGCTTGGGATCGGAGGAGCAGATCACGCGGACGCGGCCCTTGCGCCGCACCACCTTGCACGACCCGCAGATCTTCTTGACGCTCGATTTCACCTTCATGATTCGCGCTCTCTGGCCGGTCAGTGCCGGTATGTGATGCGGGCCTTGGACAGGTCGTAGGGGCTCAGTTCCACCGTCACTCGATCGCCCGGAAGGATCCGGATGTAGTTCTGCCTCATCTTCCCCGACACGTACGCCAGCACCTGGACCTCGTTGGGCAGACGAACCTTGAACATCGCGTTCGGCAGGGCCTCGACAACCGTTGCTTCAAGGGTGAGTTTGTCGTCCTGCTTGGGCATCCGTGCTCGGCGAAGAAACGTGAAGGAACCACCCCGGGGAAACCGGCGACGCGTTCGGCCTGCGGCGCCCGCTCCCGCGAGGGAACTCTTGGACTGCATCCTGACCCGAGCCCCACCGGCTCGGACACATCAGTGTAACCAGACACCAACCGTTTTCAACCGGCGCCGGGGGCTGGCGTCTCTCGACCCCCGTCCGGGTTCTGTTCGCTCGCACGGCCTCAGGACCGAGGCCCTCGGATCTTCGGGCCGCCCCCCTCGTCGCCGCCCCCCAGGAAGCCCGCGTAGTTGCGCATCAGCAGGTTGGCCTCCACCCGCTGGATGAAGTCCAGCCCCACCGAGACCACGATCAGCAGGCCCGTCCCGCCCAGGAACGCCGCGACGTGGTACGGCACGCCGATCCAGCGCTGCACCACCACCGGCAGGATCGCGATGATGCACAGGAACGCCGCGCCGACGTAGGTCACGCGCTCCATGACCTTCTCCAGGTACTCGGCGGTGCGGGGCCCCGGGCGGATGCCGGGGATGAACGAGCCGTTGTCGCGCAGCTGCTTGCTCATCTCCTCGGGGTTGAACTGGATCGTGTTCCAGAAGAAGGAGAAGAAGAAGATCATGATGATCTCGAGGAGGATGTAGGGGTACGTCCCGATATTGAAGTTGTCGCCCAGGAACTGGGAGGCGCCCCGGATCCACGACGGCCAGTTGCCCTGCTGCGCCGCGGTCGAAAGGTACCCGAAGGCCATCGAGGGGAAGATGAGCAGCGAGGAGGCGAAGACCAGGGGCATCACGCCGCCGTGGTTCACGCGCAGGGGGAGGTAGGAGCGCTGCCCGCCGAAGACCTTGCGCCCGCGGGTGTGCTTGGCCTGCTGGATGGGGATGCGGCGCTGCGCCACGGTGATGATAATGGCGCCCGAGATCACGAAGACGAAGCCGGCGATGAGCAGCAGGAGGTCGAGCCAGGAGAGCTTGTTGGGGTCGCCGGGCTGGAAGTTGGCGGCGATCCATCCGACCGCGCCGGGCATGTGCGAGAGGATGCCGCCGGCGATGATCAGGGAGACCCCGTTGCCGATGCCGAAGCGGTCGATCTGCTCGCCGAGCCACATGAGGAACATGGAGCCCGCGGTCATCGCCATGATGGCGGTGCCCCACCACAGAGGGTTGTGGGCCCACTCGACGTAGACGTGGCCCTGCCGCGAGACGAACTGGAGGTACGTGAAGCCCTGGATGAAGCACAGGGCGATGGTCGCGTAGCGCGTCCACTCCATGATCTTCTGGCGTCCGGTCGGGCCTTCCTGCTGCATCTTCTTCAGCTCGGGAAGCACCGTCGCCAGCAGCTGGAAGATGATCGACGCCGAGATGTAGGGCGCGACCCCGAGCCCGAAGATCGTCGACTGCGAGAACGAGCCTCCCGAGAAGACCGACACGAACTCCATGATGCGGCCCGCCGCACCGCCGGACTGCGACTGGTTCTTCATGAAGTCCGCCAGCGTGGCCTGGTCGACGCCAGGGATCGGGATCCAGAAACCGACCCGGTACACCGCGAGCATGCCCAGGGTGAAGAGAACCTTGTTCCGGAGTTCCGGGATTCGGAAGATGTTGAGAAAGGCCTGCAGCATGGGTGGGGCGGCGCCCCCGGGACGCGCGGGGCGCGGTCGGGCGGTGGGCCGAAAGTCTCCGGTGTTACTCGGCCGCGGGCGCCGCGGGGGCGTCCGCGGCGGTCTCGGCGGCCTTGGCGGCGGGCTTCTTCTTGCCGCGCTTGAGCTTCTTGGTCAGGTTCTTGGGGGACTGATCGTCGTTGTTGCGATCGATGCCGCGGACGCGGTCGCGGCGCGTGCCGGACTCGGTCACGGTCCCGCCGGCGCCGGTGACCATCTCGCGGGCCTTCTTCGACACGCGTTCGACGCTGACGGCGAGGCGAACCTTGAGGGTCTTGGCCTCGCCCATCTCGCTCAGGACCTTCACGGGCGCGTCGCCGGAGGGGATGAGGCCGGCCTTCATCAGCGTCTGCGCGGTCACCTCGCCGCCCTTGGCGAAGGAGGGGTGCCCCACGATGGCGCCGAGGTTGACAACGCGGCAGACGATCTTGAACGGCGCGTTGGTGAAGCCGCGCTTGGGTATGCGGCGGAAGTAAGGCATCTGGCCGCCTTCGAACTGAATGCGCCGCGAGTAGCCCGAGCGCGACCCCGCGCCCTTGTGGCCTCGGCCCGAGGTCTTGCCGTGCCCGGAGCCGGGGCCGCGGCCGATGCGCTTGCGCGGCTTGTAGGAGCCAACCTTCTCCGTCACCTCGTGGATCATCATGGCAGTCTGCTCGCGTGAATGCTGGTGCGTGAGGCGAAAGGCCGGGAGGCTCGCCGGAGATCGAGATCAGGAAACCGCGCGGGAGGCAAGCGTAGGTGCGAAGGATGGGGATCAGGAGGCGGCCGGCTCGCCGCCGCTGTCCGCCGCCGGTGGCGCATCGGCGGGAGAGGCATCGGGCCCGCGGCGCCTGCCGCCGCCGCCGCCCGGGCCGCCGCGACCGCCGCCGGGCCCGCCGCGACCGCCCCGTCCGCCGCGGCCGCC
>CANJRL010000149.1 GCA_947476675.1 Phycisphaerales bacterium | reverse complement strand
ACGAGCGGGAACCTCTCCATGCGTGCGCGGTCTCCCCCGGCGGGGGTGAAGCGGTACTGCTTCTCGCGGTAGAAGTCGTGGACGGCCCGGGCGTACTGCATGAGGCCGGTGTAGGCCTTGGCGTCGCCTCGGATGCGCCTGATGAGGGCGTCGCGGATGGCGCCGTCGATCTCCTGGGCGGCGACGTAGGGCGAATCGCGGCGGTCCTGGCTGTCCTCGTCGCCCTTGACCTGGTCCATGACGAACTGGTCGAGGGGCTTGGCGAGTTCGCGCTCGAGGTCGGGCTTGAGGTTGAGGTTGAGCCCGGGCCAGGTGCGGAGTTCCTCGTAGTACTTCGAGGCTCCCTCCTTGTCGCCGAGGCGGTAGTAGTAGCGGATGGTGTCGCGGAGGAAGTTCTCGTAGCCGATGCCGTAGAGCCGGAACATGCGGTCGCGGCCCTCGAAGAAGCCGGCGCGCTCCTCGAGTTCCTTGAGGATCTGGCCGTAGAGGGGGATGAAGTCGGTGCTGGGGAGGGCGATGTAGGACTGGTCGTTGAGGATGTCGTAGGAGACGTCGCCCCACCGGGCAAGTTCCTGCACGGCGTGCAGGACGATGCGGTCGGTGTTGGTGAGGTCCATGTCCTTGGAGTTGACGCGCTCGGAGCCGAGTTCGACGCCTCGCAGGGCCCAGTAGAGGGCGTGGGTGGAGGCGTGGCGCCAGTCGAGGGGGCCGTACTTCTCGGTGTAGCGGATCATCCTCGGGATCTCCATCCCGAGCGAGTCGGTGACGTAGCGCTTGCGGAGGTGGTAGAGGAGGGTCTGCCAGGCCTTCTCGTAGGAACGGTCGGCGATCAGGGCCATGAGGGCGTCGTTGCGGTTGTCCTCGGTGAGGCCGATGATCCCCTCGCGCGCCGCCCAGGAGTTGAGGAACGCCAGGTAGAGCTCGACCGAGCGGAGCAGTTTCTCGTTGAGGGGGAGGCGGGCCTCGTTCGCGATGCGCGAGGCCAGTTCCGCGACGCGGGGCTCGGCCTTGACCGCGTCGTCCATGGTTTCCGGCGCGCTCTCGAAGCCGTCGAGCCAGGCGATGTAGAGGCGGGTGTTCTGCTCGCGCGTGCCGGTGCGGGGCGGGGGCGGGCCGAGGGCGATGGTCCATTCCTCGGCGACGCGGCGCTTGTAGTACTGGTTGGCGTCGTCGGAGTAGCCCTGGATCTTGTGGTTGTAGATCCAGGCGATCTCCTTGTGCAGGAGGGCGTCGGAGGGGTTCTTGGGGATGCCCTCCTTGCGGAGGAGGTCGACGCCGGCCTTGACCCACTGCCAGCGCTCGTCGGGGCTGCGCGTGCCGACGGAGATGTTGTAGGCCATGTTCCACGCCTGGAAGGACCAGACGCGCGGGAAGCGGGGCTGGAGCCGGGTGATGGCGCGGGAGAGTTCGATGGACTCGTAGAACTTGCCCTCGCGCTTGAGGGACTCGGCGCGGAGCCAGAGGAGGTTGACGAAGAGGCCCCGGAACGCGCCGAGGGCGATGCCCAGCGCGACCTCGGGGGGGTCGCTGTCCTCGGCGCGGTCGCCGTAGCCCAGTTGCGCCCGGCCGGCCTCGGCGCTGACGGCGGTGGAGAGCGAGGCCGACACGGCGAGGGAGGCCGCTGCGACGAGGGCCGCGAGAACCTGGATCTTTCGTTCGCTTCGCACGTGCGGGGTCTCTCCGGTTCTACTTGCCCGAATAGGTGGCGAGTTCGCGGCGGCGGAAGATGACCGTGCCGCCGGCGAGGATGACGGCGGTGGCGGCGACGAGCAGGCCGGAGCCCTCGGCGAGTGACCCCCAGGAGAGCATGCGTCCGTCGACGAGGCTCTCGCTGGGATTCATCTCGCCGTACCAGCGGAAGGCCCAGTTGACCGGGAGGGCGATGAGCCGGACCACGAGCGCGGCGTAGTTGATGCCCTCGTCGGTCTTGGAGGTGTAGTTCTCGAGGGACTCTCGGAGGAAGCCGGAGGTCTCGGCGATGAAGAAGACGCCCATGGCGACGAGGCTGGCGACGGGGAAGGAGAGGAAGGTGGCGGTGGCGACGCCGACGGCGGCGAGGAAGGCCAGCTTGAGCCAGAGGACGGCGGCGACGCGGAGGAAGTTGGCTTCGTAGGAGCCGGCGACGTAGAGCAGTTCGAGCCCGTCGGCGGCGAAGGAGATCTCGCGGAGGTTGCCGCGGGTGTTGGGGTCGCCGTTGAAGATCTGGACGGTGAGGACGCCCTTCTCGTCGATGGCGTCGGCGGGGAGGTCGAGGGTCTGGGTGACGTTGATGGCGGCCTGGCGCTCGTAGAGGACGCCGCCGATGACGAAGAAGATGCGGTAGATGTTCGAGGGGTTGTCGGTGCCGGAGTTGAAGCGGTACCGGAGGCTGACGGGCCTGCCGATCGCCCTGGCGTAGGAGAGGTTCTCGAAGGTGAAGACGCGCGAGCCGCCGGGCTCGATGGAGCGCTGCTGCTCGCGCATCTCGTCCATGACGTTCTTGCGGAACGAGCCCTCCGCGGGGGCCTCCTGGATGTAGAAGGGGCTCTTGGCGACGGCGTCCTGGAAGTCGCGGAAGCGGCGCTGGACCTCGGCCTCGATGGCGGCCTTGTCGACGAAGGGGTCGTTCATGAGCTGCCCGCGGCGGGCGGTGAGCACCTGGGTCTCGAGCAGGCGGCGGTCGAGCGAGGGCTCGGCGGGGTTGATGCTGACGAAGGGGCGCACCTCGCCCTGCGCCGGGAGGGCGCGGAGGTGCTCGGTGAAGAGGAAGACGCCGGAGGCGGCGACGCCGAGGAGCGCCGTGTTCAGGGCGCAGACGCCGAGCCATTTGCCGAGGAGGTACTGCCAGGAGGGCACCGGCTTGGTCATCGTCTGCCAGATCACCTTGTCGCGCTGCTCGAAGGCGACGGTGGAGATCGAGAAGAAGATGGTGAGCAGCGCCAGGACCCAGAAGGCGCCTCCCGAGCCGTAGCGCAGGAAGAGCTGGACCCGGTAGCGGAGGGGCTGGTCGTCCTGGAGGAAGAAGGGCAGGCCGGCGAGGAAGAACATGAGCATCACGATGAAGACCATGCTGATCTTCATGCGGACCGCCTCGGCGAGGACGTTGCGGGCGACGGCGGCCCAGGGGACGGCGCCGGAGAGCGCCGCGCGGAGGCCCCGGGTCAGGATGGAGAACGCGCCCGAGAGGGCCACGACTCCCCCGAGGATCGCGCCGGCGTCCCGTGTCGCGGGGATGACAAGCAGCGGCGCGACGAGAATCGACGCCACGAGGAGGAGGGCCAGCGACGTGAGGCCCAGCCCGAGCCAGATGACCAGCGTCGCGAGGGCCGCGGCGGCGCCGATGGCGCCGAGCACGGCGACGATGGGGCTGCCTCGCGCCGCGTCGAGCAGGGCGCCGGTCTCGGTGGCGCCCTGCACCGACTCGCGGGCCCTGGCGGCCTCCTGCCCGGCGGCGGTGGCGGCGTCGACCGTGGAGCGGACGGCCTCGCGCGTGGCCGGGGCGTGCACGAGGATCAGCCATGCCGCCGCGGCGGCCGCGGCGAGCGCAGCGGCGAGCACGGTCGCGACGATTTTGAACCGCCGCGAATCCTGCAGCGAGTCGAGCCGGGACAGGCGCTCGGAGAGGGTCATCGCGGGGCGTTGTCCCGGTCGGGCGGCGCGGGCTTGGCGGCGTCGGTCGCGGGCTTGCCGCCGAGCAGCGCGTCGATCATGCCGCGGTCGACGTCCGCGGCGGGCGCGGCGCGGGCCGGACCCTGGTCGGCGGCGGGCGGCGCGGGGCGCTCGCGGAGCAGGTCGCCGATGACGGACGCGTCCGCGCCCCTGGGCGGCTGGGGCTCGGAGCGCTCTTCGAGGACCATCGGCGCGGGCTCGGGCTCGCTGCGCACCAGCCGGTCGATGAGTTGCTCGCCGGAGGCGGCGTCGTCGGCGCGGAGGAACTCGGCGGTCCCGCCCCCGGCCTGGGCGCCGCTGGTCTCCAGGCGGTCGGCGCGGGCCTTCTCGACGATCTCGAGGAAGAGGCTCTCGAGGGATTGGCGGGGCTTGGACACGCGGTCGACGGCGTGGCCGGTGCGCTCGCGGAGGAAGCGGTCGACGGCCTCGATTTCGGCGTCGCTGAGGGCGTCGGTCTCGATGATGGTGCGGGTCTTGGCGGTGAGGAGGTCGTCGCAGGTTCCGGCGGCGCGGATCCTGCCGCCGTAGAGAATCACGAGGCGATCGACGCAGTCCTCGACGTCGCCGAGGAGGTGGCTGGAGAGGATGATGGTCTTGCCGCGGCGTCCGAGCTCGAGGATGAGGTCCTTGATCTGGCGTGTGCCGAGCGGATCGAGGCCGGTGGTGGGCTCGTCGAGGATGAGGAGTTCGGGGTCGTTGATCAGGGCCTGTGCGATGCCGATGCGGCGCTGCATGCCCTTGGAATACTCGCGGACCTGGCGGTGCTGGACGGCGGCAAGGCCGACCATGTCGAGCAGCCCGTCGATGCGGGTCTGGCGGGTGCGATTGTCGAGTTCGAACAGTTTGGCGTAGTAGTCGAGGGTCTCGCGGGCGTTGAGGAAGGGGTAGAGGTACGACTCCTCGGGCAGATATCCGATGCGCTTCTTGATGGCGACGTCGGAGGGGAGCCTTCCGAAGACGGCGAGGCGGCCCCTGGTCTTGTGGAGCAGGCCGAGGATCATCTTGATGGTGGTGCTCTTGCCCGAGCCGTTGGGCCCGAGCAGGCCGAAGATCTCGCCGCGGCGGACCTCAAGGTCGACGTTGTCGACGGCGCGGGCGCGGGGCCGCATCCAGAAGTCGCGGAAGACCTTGGTGAGGCCCTGGGCGACGACGATGGGCTCACCCGCGCGCTGGATGCGGGCGGAGCGGGCTGCGCCGGGGGTTGCGAGCGCGGTCAAGGCTTGACGCCTCCGGGCTTGTTGGCGGCTTCGCGGGCGTCGCGGTTCTCGCGGAGCATGCGCTGGCGCTGCTGCTCGCGCTCCTTGAGGGCGCCCTGGATCTGCTCCTTGTTGCGCTCCTCCTCCTGCCGCTTCTGGAAGTCGGGATCGGAGTTGAGCCACAGGTCGACCTTGGCGTCGGGCGGGAGCATCATGACCTGGCTGGTGGGAAGATCGAAGAAGCCGAGGT
>CANJRL010000148.1 GCA_947476675.1 Phycisphaerales bacterium | reverse complement strand
GGCCAAGCCAGTCACCGCGAGCGATGACGAGCAGCGGGCGAACCCGCGCTCGAGGTCCGCGAGGCTGCGGGCGGTCAGGCTGGCGAGTCCGACCCCCGGGTGACTTCCCGGGCCTCCGGACGCTCCGCTCGTCCGGGTCGCACAGGCAGAGCCGGAAGGGCGGACCGGCATGATCGGCCCCGGGTGGAAACACTCGGTGCGCACGAATTGCTATAAACGCCGATGCCGATGGATCGGCTCGGCTCTGTGGGTGCGCCGGCTGTCGGCGTACGTTCCATCGCCGAGCGCCCGGCGCTCGCCAGAGCAAGGAAGCCCTGTGATGACGCGAGAGATCAAGCTGGCCCTCATTCTCGGGTGTGCGCTGGTGCTGGTGGTGGGGGTGCTCATCTCCGACCACTTCTCGGGCGCCCGCCGCACCCCGATCGTCACCGTCGGGAGCGAGCCGCTCACGGTCGTGAGCCGGCGTGAGGACGTCGGGTTCCGCGACGCACGCGCGGATGTGGTCCGTCCCGCGCCCGCCGCGCCGGCGAACACCGAACTCTCCCGGATCCTGACCGACCCCAACCCCGCGCCTCAGGTGGAGCCCTCCGGCGAGACGGTGGTCGCCCTGGCGGACCCCGCCGAGCGGCAGGCGCAGAGCCTGATCGCCGCGCAGGATCAGCGGCTGATGGAGGAAGCAAGGAACCTCGGGGTCGACCTTGCCGCGCCGGGCGTCGCGGGGATCGACGGCAAGACGGTTCCCGGGATGAAGGAGCACACCGTCAAGACCGGCGAAACGCTGTGGGAGATCGCCCAGAAGCACTACGGCGACGGGTCGCAGTACAAGCGGATCGTGGAGGCGAACAAGGACCGCCTCGGCGCGGGCAAGATGGCCGCGGGCCTCAAACTCCGCATCCCGCCCAAGAATCCCCCGGCCGTCGCGGCGGTGGCGATGCCCGCGATCAAGACCGACACCGTGGCTCTGAAGGTCGACGCGGCGAAGGCCGACCCCGCCAAGGCAGACCCCAAGTCGGACAAGAAGCGTGTCTACACGGTTCGCGAGGGCGAC
This sequence comes from Phycisphaerales bacterium, assembly GCA_947476675.1. GTDB lineage: Bacteria > Planctomycetota > Phycisphaerae > Phycisphaerales > UBA1924 > CANJRL01. The sequence goes on along the minus strand of CANJRL010000148.1, from coordinate 4,138 downwards.
ACGCTGGCGAAGATCGCCGAGCGGACGCTGGGCTCGCGGAACCGGGCCCGCGAACTGGCCTCGATCAACAATCTGAAGGACCCGGACGACATCTCGATCGGGCTCGAGCTGCGCCTGCCGACCCGCTGAGCGCCGCCAGCCCGACCATGAGGATCACGGCCTTGCGCCCCTCCGCCGCCGCCTTCAATCTTGCGCTGAAGCTGGCGTTCCTGACGCTGGCGCTGACCCTGACGGCGGCGTCGCTGCTCTCGATCAGGCAGCAGCGCATCGCGGCGGCGAACGAGATGGTGAGGGCCCACCAGCGGGTCGTGGCGCATGACGCGTCGCTGCGCCGCATCCGCGTCGAGATCGCCCGCAGCCTCGCGCCCGACCGCGTGCAGCAGATGGTCGCCACCCTGGGCCCGATGAAGGCCATTCCCCCGGAGTGGCAATCGAGCGGCGGCGTGCTGGTGTGGGCCCCGGTCTACACCCCGACCCCGCCCGACGCGGCGATCGATGACCTCGGCGAGCCCGGGGGGACCGTCATGCAATCGGCTCGGCAGAGCGGCGCGGCGGCCGGGCGCGGAGCGCACGAGTGAGCGACGCCCCCGGTTCCCAGCCCGTCACACCCAAGGGCGGCGCGGGGAGCGCGTCCCGTCGGGCCAACTGGACCGCGACGATTGCCACCGCCGTCATCAGCCTGCTGCTCGTCGGCATGATCGGCCGCGTGGCCCAGCTGCAACTGAGGCCCGACGAGAGGCTGAAGAAGTTCCTCCAGCCCCGGATGAGCAAGGCCTCGGAGATCGCCCCGAGGGGCGACCTGCTGGACCGCCGGGGGCGGGTGCTGCTCGCCTCGCGCCTCGGCGAGCGGGTGTTCGTCGACCCCACGCGGTTGGCGCAGCCGTACGACCAGAGCCTGCTGAAACTGTCGCGGGCCCTGGGGGTCGAGCGGGCGTCGCTCGCGGAGAAGATCTACCCGGCCATCGCGAAGAACGACCAGCGCGCCGCCGCCGGCGAGCCCCTCATCCGGTACGTCAAGATCACGGAGGTGCTCGACGACTACCAGATCGAGGCGGTGAGGGCGGTGAGCATCCCGGGGGTGTATTTCGAGAAGCGTCCGGTGCGCGAGGGGCCGGGCGCCGACCTGGCCGCGGCGCTCGTGGGGCGGGTGGACGTCGACCACCTGGGGCAGTTCGGCGCGGAGCGGAAGTTCGAGGCCCCGCTCAAGGGCCGGGACGGGGCGCTGAAGTACGTCCGCGATTCGCGCGGGAGGCCCCTGTGGCTCGAGAGCGGGTCCTACGCCGCGCCCTCGCCGGGGCACGACGTGTACCTGTCGATCGACGCCCGCATCCAGGAGATCGCGGAGCAGGAGATCGAGCGGGGGGTTGACGAGGCGGACGCCCAGGGCGGGCGGATCGTGGTCGTCGATCCGGCGACCGGCGAGTTGCTGGCGATGGCCGACATCGTGCGCGACCTCACGGGGAAGGTCGTTCCCTGGGGCAAGCGGCCCCAGCCCGGGGGTGTGACGCGCCGCGCGGTCATCAAGCCCGACCCGAACCGGCTGATCGCCGCTGCGGCGGGGCGGAACCGCAACTTCAGCGACCTCTACGAGCCCGGCTCGACCTTCAAGCCCTTCGTGTGGTCGCTGATCACCGACGGCGGCTACGCGAAGCCCGACGAGACGTTCCACACCGGCGGGAAGACCTGGATCACGTCCTATGGCAGGCCGATCCGCGACGTGGTTCCCAAGGATTCGCAGACCTGGCGCGAGGTCCTTTCCAACTCCTCCAACATCGGCATGTCGCAGGCCTCGGAGCGCATCCCGTTCATGACGCTGCGCAACGGCCTGCTCAACTTCGGCTTCGGGCAGCCCACGGGCCTGGGCATGAGCGGCGAGCGTCCCGGCTACCTCACGCCCCCGGCCAAGTGGTCGAAGTACACCCAGACCTCGGTGTCGTTCGGGCAGGAGGTGCTGGTCACGAGCGTCCAGGTGGCGCGGGGCTTCTCGGTCTTTGCGCGTCAGGGGGAACTGGCCGGGACGCTGCCCACGCTCCGACTGACCGCGGCGGACGCGGAGCCCGGCCGGGGGGCGGAGTTCCGCCGCGTGATCCCCTACGACGTCGCGGTGGTGGCGCGGCTCGCCATGCTCAAGGTCATGGAGGCCTCCGACCGGCGGATGCAGCAGAAGAAGATGGACGTCACCTTCAACTACAAGCTCTTCGGCAAGTCCGGGACGGCGCAGGTGGCGATCGAGGGTGAGCGGGGCTACGTGCCCGATCAGTACACCGCCAACTTCGTCGCGGCGGGGCCCCTGCACTCGCCCCGGCTCGTCGTCGTGACGGTGATCGACGACCCGGGACCGGAGCAGGTGCGCCGGCTCGATCACCGGGGCAGCGCCGCCGCGGCGCCGGTGTGCCGCCGCGTGCTGGAGCGGGCGCTCGAATATCTCGGCGTCCAGCCAGACATGAAGACGGCGCAGGAACTGGCGGAGGAGAAGTCGCGCCTGCGCCAAGCCGAGGCCGCGGCGCCGGTCGAGGCCGACCCGCACTCGGATTGACACCCCGGTCGGTCAGCCGGCCATCTGGTCGATCCCGAGGGCCTTCATCTTCTTGTAGAGCGTGGTCCTGTTGATGCCCAGCTGATCCGCGGTGACCTGGCGGTTCCAGTCGTTGGCGCGCAGCGCCTTGAGCAGGATGCGCTTCTCCGGCTCGCGCAGGGCGTGCTCGAGGGGGACGGGCGTCCAGGGCGTGTCCGGGCTGTCCGGGGCGTCGTCGGCCGCGATCCCGGCGCGGGCGTGGTCCGGGAGGCCGAAGGCGCCGCGGCCCTCGACGACGTCCGAGGGCAGGTCGTCGACCTCGATAGTCGGCCTGCGGGCGACGACCGCGGCGCGCTCGAGCACGTTCTCCAGTTCGCGGACGTTGCCCGGGAAAGGGTGCCGGAGCAGGGCCTGCATCGCCTCCGCGCTGACGCCGACGATCTGCCGGCCCAGTTCCGCGGTCTTGCGCTGCAGGATGGCGTCGACGAGCAGCGGGATGTCGCCGGGGCGGGCGCGGAGGGGCGGCAGGTCGATGCGCACGACGTTGATGCGGTAGTAGAGGTCTTGCCGGAACGTGCCGGCGGCGACCAGGCGCTCCAGCGGCTGGTTGCTCGCGAGCACCACGCGGACGTCCACCTCGAGCGTCTGGGTCGAGCCGACCGGCTCGAACTTCCGCTCCTGCAGCACGCGGAGCAGCTTGAGCTGCATGCCGGGCGAGGCGCTGTTGATCTCGTCGAGGAAGATGGTCCCGCCGTCGGCGGCGAAGAAGCGGCCCATCTTGTCGGCATGGGCGCCGGTGAACGCCCCCCGGACGTGGCCGAACAGCTCGCTCTCGAGGAGCGTCTCGGGGATCGAGCCGCAGGCGAGTTCGATGAATGCCCTGTCGCGGCGCGGGGAGCGCTGGTGGATGGCCCGCGCGATCATCGACTTGCCGGTGCCGCTCTCCCCGCTCATGAGCACGGTGGTCTTCGAGGGTGCGACGGCCTCGATGAGGTCGTAGATCTTGAGCATGCGGGCGTCGGCGCCGACGATGCTGTCGAGCCCGTGCCTCGCGTCGAGGCGGCGTCGCAGGCTGACGTTCTCCGCGCGGACGGCCTGCTCTCGGAGGGCCCGCTCGAGGGCGAGGCGCAGTTCCTGGTCGACCAGCGGCTTGGTCAGGTAGTCGGAGGCGCCGGCGCGGACGGCCGCCACCGCCGACTCGATCGTGCCGTAGCCGGTCAGCATGAGCACCACCGCATCGGGCCTGGCCTTGCCGACGCGGCGCAGCGTTTCCATCCCGCCGATGCCGGGCATCGACACGTCGCAGATGACCGCCTGGGTTGCGCCGCCCTCGCGCTCGCCGGCGAGGGCCTCGAGCGCCTGCTCGCCGCTGGAGGCGACGGCGACGGCGTAGCCCTCCGCGCGGAGGAAGGAGGCGAGCGAGCCGGAGACCGCGGCGTCGTCGTCGACGACCAGCACCCGGCCCTTGCACGTGTCGGCGTTGGCGAGCCTCATGCGCTGCCTCCCTGCCTCCTCGGTCACTGCGCCATGCTCACCGGGCAGCGCACGCGGAGGTGGGCCCCGTTCCGCCGGCGCCCGTCCATCCGCGCCTCGAGCGAGATGACGCCCCCGAGTTGCGCCACG
>CANJRL010000147.1 GCA_947476675.1 Phycisphaerales bacterium | reverse complement strand
GACGACCTGGTGTGCGCCCAGACCGAGACGCTGGGGTCCGGGGGCTCGGCCCCCCCGGACGGCGACTTCGCCAACGCCGCGGTCCGCTACGCCCTGACCGATCGGCTCTATAGTGTGGTCGCGATGACCGACGCCGCCGGCAAGATCCTGGAGAAGGTGCGCTACAGCGCCTACGGCGTGCCGACGCTGCTGGACGAGGCGGCGGCAACCTCCAAGGGCGACGCCTTGTAAGCGTTCACCACGATAAACATTGGAGCAGGAGTGCGAAGCACTTTGGCGATTGAACTCATTGTCTGCGTGATCATGGGAGGAATATCGTTGCTCTGCGCCATCTGGGGAGCGCAGGAGAAATTATGGACATCATTATTCGCCGCGGGTGCGATCGGCGCTCTCGTCAGCTTTACAACGTGCGCCATGCTTATATACACTCACATCTATCATCGCTCGTTTTTTCTGTCGTCTGCCTCAATCCGGAGGCGCAAAGTCATTATGTCAATTTACGGCACGGTTGTTCTGCTTCTCTGGATTGTCATGGAGTGTTGTTTCTAAAGAGAGATGGCGCGAAGCCTCCGTTCGAAGGACGTATCAGAGTGAATCCAAGCCCGGATTTCTATTTCACAGCGGCAAGCGAGCTGCGGAACGACAGCGATCTTTCCTTGGTGCGTGAGTGCAGAAATCTCGGACGCATCAGGAGCAAGTTTGGGTCGGTCGATTTCATGCTGGTCGGGGTGAATCCGCCAATCATTGGCCAAGCCTTTGGGCTAGGTGGAGTCGATATCCATCGGTGTGCCTTCATGGGGCGCTATTCAGACTCCGGCATGTTTCCAATAAGTGAGTGGCCTCTGCGCGTCAATGTGTATTATTCCTCCGAGATACGGACGATCGATCCAAAGCGAGGAAGGCTATCCAGCATGGATCGATCGATCCTGATCGCCGTGGGCGAAATTTATCGCACGATCCACGAGGTGAAGGCTGCCTTTCCAGGTATCAGCGTGGAACATCTTGGACGCTTGCGATGAGAATCGACTGACTGAACGATAATCCGAGAGTGTCAACGCCCCGCGCGGCAGTCTCGGCGTCCGGGGGCTCCTTGCCAAGCGGCGTGACCCTGACCCTGGTCCAGCGGGTCTGGGGCCTGCGTTACATCGACGACCTGGTGTGCGCCCAGACCGAGACGCTGGGGTCCGGGGGCTCGGCCCCCCCGGACGGCGACTTCGCCAACGCCGCGGTCCGCTACGCCCTGACCGATCGGCTCTATAGTGTGGTCGCGATGACGATGCTCGACCAACGGAGGGTGATTCGAAGATCCTGGAGCCATGAAAACCCCCACACCATGAAAGTTGCCGTGAAGTTCTTGATCTGCAGGCGACCTCGTTTCAACTACGCCAACGAGTTCGACTTGACCGATCGATCGGCGTATCTCTTCTATGAAGGGGCTGATCGCAAGGGTTTCTTTGACCACATGATGTTGCGCAGGCTAAAGGTCTTGGGAGAGGATGAGCTGCGACTTCTTCGTGCAATTGAGCTTCGTGGCTTTGAGGACTCCGAGATGGCCGGCCTCGAAACGGTTTCATCCTTCGAGGAGATCGAAGTCATGTGGAAAGGTCTGCGGCGACTTCAATTCCGCAACTCAGTGATGGCAGTTGAACGTGTCGACTCGGCCATGAAAGCGGGCCCTCTCCCGAGCCAGACGATCGTACTTCCGGACGGATTCCATTGCGCGCTCATGCCTCTTGGGATAGATGTGCTTGTGAACAAGGGAACTTCGCTGCTCTTTCAATACATCTTACGCGCTCCGCGATCAGTGTTGACGCAATCTCTGAACAAGGCCGGCCTTCTCGATGAGATGGATGCCGATGCTCTCTCAGAGAGCACCGCACTGGTGGCGGCTGGAATCCGTGGCGATGTTCCCGGGTGGCAATGCGAAGACTTCGGGTTCGATCTGAACACTGCCGTTCCGATCGCTGTGTATGATGTCAACATCGACCCGCCCGAGGCTGCTTAGTAGACAATAGTCCGCAGTGTTGGCATGCATCGCGAAGGCTGCTCCCGGGCATTCGGCGGCTCGGTGACCTCGCCCTCGCTGGCCCCGGCGTTCGACCGCGCCGGCAACATGACCGCCCGGCCGCCGGCCAGCGCCCCGCTCGCCCTCAGGACGCCTCGGCCCTGGGGTGGGCCTTGTCGTACGCCTCGCGCATCCGCTGGGTGGTCAGGTGCGTGTAGATCTGCGTCGTGCTCAGCGACTGGTGCCCCAGCAGTTCCTGCACCGAGCGCAGGTCGGCGCCGTTGTCCAGCAGGTGCGTCGCGAACGAGTGCCGCAGCGTGTGGGGGCTGATGTCCGGGTCCAGGCCGACCTGCTTGAGGTACTTGTCGAGTTTGCGGCGGACCGAGCGTGCGGACAGGCGGCCGCCGTGCTTGTTCAGGAAGAGGGGGCGCTCGGCGAGGCCGGAGGCGACGATCTGGGTGAAGCGGGGGTCGCTGCGCAGCAGGCGGAGGTAGTTGCGCACCGAGGCCAGGGCGTGGGTGCCCAGGGGCGCGAGGCGCTCCTTCTTGCCCTTCCCGCGGACGCGGATGGCCTCGCCGGCGTCGTCGAGGTCGCGGCCGTTGAGGCCGACCAGTTCGCTGATGCGGATGCCGGTGGAGTACAGGGTCTCGAGGATGGCCCGGTCGCGGGCGCCGAGAACTTCCTTGTCGTCCGGCGCGGAGAGCAGGAGTTCGATCTGCTCGATGGTGATGGCCTTGGGGAGGCGCTTGCTCTGCCGCGGCGTGCGGATGAGGGTCATGGGGTTGGCCGGGACGAAGCCGCGCTTCTCGGCCCACTTGTAGAAGGATCGCAGGGTGGCGATCTTGCGCGCCATGGTGGCCGGGGAGTACTTCTGGTCGGCGAGGTGGGCGAGGAACTTGCGCAGGGATTCGGTGTCGGCGCCGCCCACCGCGTCGGTGATCGAGGCGCTGGGGATGCGGGCGATGACCGCGGGGGCGGCGCCCGGGGCGGCTGCCGCGCGGCGCTGCTCGAACTTGGCTTGGGCCGCCTGCTCCCTGGCCTCGTCGAGTTCGACGCCGAGGTCCTCGCAGAGGAAGTCGACGTACTGCCGCAGGTCGGCGCCGTAGCACCTCGCGGTGTACGGGCTGAAGTGGCGCTCGTCGGTGAGGTACGCGAGGAACTGCTGGATGATGGGGAGGTGGTTCATGCGCGCGTCGGCTCGGCGAGAAGTGCGTCGGTGGCGCGGGCCCCGAGTCTCCCGGTCGCCGGATCCGCGGCGGGTGCGGGGGTCGAACACATCGCGATGCGGCGGGCTCCGCCCGCACCCCGCGCTCCGTGCGGGTGCAGTCAGCGGCCGGCGGCGGCCACCGGCGCGGGCGGGGCCACCCGCTGACGCTCGGCGTCGAGCAGGCGCTCCACCATCCGGAAGCACGCGAAGTCCGCGTACAGCCGGCTGCTGGCTAGATATCGGCGCCAGCCGAGGGCGGAAATAGTCTCATGTCGTCCTTCCGCGTAATCCTTCACGGCCGCCTGCACCGCGTGATTCGCCCCGTCCAGGTGTTCCGATGCCGTCGCGCTCGGGCGGTCGCTCCAGCCCGGCGGGGGGGTCAGGGGCGGGGTCGGCGAGGTCCGGAGGGTCACCGGGTCGACGCCCCCGGGAGGGGGCGGGGGGGTCAGCGGCTTCCCGTCCGGGCCGATGGCCGGAGGCGGGCGCATGGCGCCGGGCCGGGCGAAGAGGGCCAGGCTCATGCCGAGTTTCGGCGGGTCGTAGGGGTCCCACGCCGTGACCGAGCCGACCACGATGCCGTCCACGCCCATGATCTCGGCCAGGCGCCGCGCCTGCGCCGGGCTGTCGATGCTCAGCAGTTCCGCGGCCCGCATGGCGGCGAGGGTGCGGTTCAGGGGCACGACGCGTAGGCCCTGCACTTGCTGCGCGGCATAGACCAGTTGGTCGGTGAGCGTGGCGGTGTCCACGGTGGAGACGCCCGACTCGTTGCGCAGGGGCACGAAGGCCCAGAGGGGCGCGCCTCCCTCGTACGCCGGCGCGGCCAGGACGCGGGGGTTGCCGAGTTTGTCCTCGGAGGCGCAGGAGGCGAGCACCGCGCAGGCGGCCAAGGCGAGCGCCGCCGCGGCGCGCACGGGCAGGGATCCGGTTCGTCTGGGCCAACCCGTGGGGCTCGTCATGGCGTCCGTGCCTCGGCGAGGTGGTCGGAGGAGCCGCGGAGGGAGCGGGCGCTCCACGCCCGCGCGCGATCCTCGCTTGTGAAACCCGCCGCGGAGGCCTGTCGACCTGCGCGGCGGCCTGTGGATCGTGACGCGGGCCGGGCCTTTCGGCGACCGGCGCCGCGATGGGTTCGTCAGTGCGGCTCGTCGTCGCCGGCGTGATCGTCGCCGTGCGCGGGAGCGTTGGCCATCGCGTCGGCGGGCTGCCCGCCGGCGTTCGGGTCAAGGAACATCGGCGCCGGGTGCTCCGGAGCATGAGCCGTCTCGGTGTGGTCCTCGGCGTGGGCCGGGGCGGGCGCCGCCGGCTCCGGCGCGGGCTTCCGCGCGGTGGACGGCTTGGCGAGCTTGGCGGCGACGGCCCTGGCGCCGGAGGGCTTGCTCGGGGCCTTGGCGTTCTCGGTGCGGCGGCCGGTCTTCGCGGGGCCGTCGAACGACGCGGTCGCGATGGCGCGCCCCGGGGTGAGGGCCCACACGGTCTCCGCGCCGGCGCGGTTGGAGACGAAGTAGATCTTGTTGTCGTTGCTCCAGCGCGGCATGACGTCGACGAACGTGCCGCCGGTCAGGCGCGTGCGCGCGGAGCCGTCGCTGTTGACCATCCAGATGCTCGACTGCGAGGGGACCACGCCCAGGCCGCCGATGACCGGGCCCTTGACGTCGGTGGCGGGAACGGCGGCGAAGGCCAGGCGGCGCCCGTCGGGCGACCAGCAGGGGTTGAGGTAGGCGAACTCCGGATCGGAGGCGATCTCGGTGGGGTTGACGGCTTCGTTCTCGACGATGTCGATGGTCCAGACCGAGTACAGCCGCTCCCCACGCTCGCGGGAGCGCTGGAAGGCGATGGTGTCGGACGTGGGGCTCCACTCGGGGAGCAGGCCGTGGGTCAGGAACCGCGCCGCGCCCGGGTTGGCGGCGTCGACCGTCCAGATCTCCCAGCGCCCCGAGCCGGGGTTGAGGCGGCAGAAGGCCAGTTGCTTGCCGTCGGGCGACCACGTCGGATGAAGTTCGTGCGCGGAGTCGGAGGTCACCTGGATGGGCTGCCCGCCCCCGGTGGCGACAATGTAGATGTCCCAGGAGCCGGCGCGGTTCGAGGCAAACGCCACGCGGGTGCCGTCGGGGCTGAAGGACGGCATGACGTGGTTGGAATCGTCGTTGGTCAGTTGCGTGACGGTGCGCCCGCTGACCGGCTTGATGT
>CANJRL010000146.1 GCA_947476675.1 Phycisphaerales bacterium | reverse complement strand
CTCCGGATACGCCCGCACGGCTTCTCGGATGTACTTGTACTCGTCGCTTTGTGATGGTGGAAAGGCCAGCTTGTTAACCACGGCGGTGTTCGAAACGGGGTCCAGCCGCATGTGGCGAACTTCGCGTGGATCGACCCGGGCCATCACGGACGGCGAGTGGCTCGTGATGAGCGCCTGCGCTCTGCCGGTGCCGACAGCGTCTCGGACGAGCGCGATGATTCGGCCAAGATAGTGCGGAGCGACGTGATTCTCAGGCTCCTCGATCGCGAACACTGTCAGAGCGGGAGCGTCCACACGCGTCTCGTCAAAGTGCTCGGCCCCCTCGCTCTCGGTAGCGATGACGGTCTCGATCCGGAACACCGCGAGGATCAGCGACAGGTAGAAGAGAGACTTCAAGCCGTCACTCAGTCGCTCAAGCTCGGCGTCTCCTCCTCCGGGTGCCGGTTCGAATACGGCCTGGACTTGGCGCAGCAGGTCCTGGAGCCTCGCGGCGACAGGGCGAAGCTGAACCTCCGAGTACAGTTTGCCAAGATGGAGTCGAGACCAGCACTCTCCGATTGCCTTGTGAACGACTGCGACGCCGTCTTCTTCGCTAAACACGTCGGCGGCTTCGTCGGAAGCCTCTTCGATTTTGTCTTCGGTATCCTCGGACCAGTCAATAGCTCCAAAGAGTCGGCTGATCATCGAGCCCGAGACGTAGCGAACCTGCTTGGCGGGCTCCCTTGATGCGGGCACGTAGTGAACGTGGATAAGGGACCGCTCGTGAGGAGCCATCGGATGAAAGTCGTCGTCGGCAGGGTCAGCGTCTCTAGAGCGAACCCAGTAGGTCTTCTGCTCGATGTCTCCCTCGGGCGTGTTGGTGCGTGTCCACGTGCCCTGAAGGCGAACTCGACAAAACGGCGCTTTGCCTTCGTCCTCGACAACCATCTGGCTAAAGCACTCCGCGACGGCGGGCTTGTCCTCCTCGTCTGACTCCTCCAGCTCGGGGAATCGCAGCAGAATGTCCACGTAGAGCCGAATCTCTTCGCCAGCTTTCAGGTCCTCCCGTCGCTTGCCGTCGGGCAGGTGGAAGTCATCCGGCACAAGAGTCCGGTCGCTTTGGAGAACCCCGAAGACACGCGACAGCGATTGCATCAACGCTGTCTTGCCACAGCCGTTCGCGCCAACAAAGGCCGTGACGGAACGCAAGGGGACGGTCACGGCGTTAGAGCCGAAGCACCGGAAGTTGCTGATCGTCACGCTCTCGATCTGCACTGCGACTCGCTCCAGACGACGGGATAAAGCTGAAACGGCTTGGCCCAATGTCGCCTGGTGCCACGTTCAGGCACCACAGGTCCATAGGGCATCCCAAGCCCCTGGCGAACTGCCGGGTGATTCAACTTCGCACAGAGTACCTGAAAGGCTTCGTCTTTTGGGAGGGGCCCTTGAACGGCGGGTACGTCGGTCTGTTGAAACGCTCGATAGCTCGGGACGTTCCGACGACCGCTCGACCGGTCCAGTGCATCCGGCCAGACGCCACGTCAGCGGCCTATACTGACCCACGCCAATCGTCGACGAGCCGGGCTAGAGAAGCCCGTTTGCGGCGGGTCATTTCGGCCCACGCTCTGACAATCGCTCCGATTTCGGGGCCTTGACCGCCGAGCAGGACACCGAGACGCCGCCAGTCAGCGTTCCGAATAGCGTCTGAAACCTCGGCGGCTCCCGTAGAATCAAGCGATTGGCCCCGTGCCGGAACGGCAGACGCAGCGGACTTAAAATCCGATAAGCCGGACCGCAACCGGCCTTCGAGCGCTACCTTGGCGCGGATGTCGTGTGGGCCGGAGCTTTGCGGCCGCGGGCACCGCGGGGGGCAGAACTGGACAGTTGCCGATCCAACCATCGATCACACCGACTCCCACTGCTTCGCGGGCGGTCGCCCCCGGATGTTCCGACCCGAAACTTTCGGGAACTGCAGCGCATCCTGAAGGCTCGGATGCCTGTTGTGGCGTCTGTCGCGCAGAAAGCCGAGGCTGTTGCAGTCCTTCGGGGACCATGATGGGGATTTCGTCCTGACACTTGATGTGCGGCCCGTCACGATTCTGCTAGCCAGCTATCGCAGCGGCGAAAAAACCCGGTGGAAACCGGGGCATGCGGGGGCGATGCCTCCCGCAGGAGGGCGAGGTCGAACTCCAAACGTCCCGCGACCCTGCTGGGATTCTGCTGGTGATGCTCAAAGGCGCCTTCTGCCCAGCGGCGTTCGAGAGTGGGCACGCTCGGCTTCGGGAAGGCCATCCTTCCGCCGACCTTCTCCCTCCACGCGGAGTCAAGCCGCCTCCTTACCCACTGCCGTTCCACTGCCTTGATGTTTCGCGCTCCTTCCCGCCTGATGCGCCCTCACCGCCCGAGAGGGCCGACCAGGCCGGGAGGCAGGCGTGCCGGAGCGACAAGGCAGACCCGAAGGACCCGCGGCCGATCAGTCCCCGCCCCGCCGCCCCCGGCCGGGGCCGGGGCCGGGGCCGGCGCCGGGGCCGGCGCGCGATCACCGCACCGCCGACCCCCGCCGCGCCGGCGAGGCCGCGCGGCGCCTCGCCACGGTCGCGGTGGGCTACTGCCGTCGCTCGACCGACCGGCAGGAGCAGTCGATCCCCGACCAGCGCCGGGCCATCGAGCGCTTCTGCGAGGAGAAGGCGCTCACGCTGCTGCGCTGGCACATCGACGACGCCGTCAGCGGGACCAGCGCAGCCCACCGCCGCGGCTTCCAGGAGATGCTCGCCGCCGCCGGGTCCGCCGCGCGCGACTTCGGCGTGATCGTGGTCTACGACGTCAAACGCTTCGGCCGCCTCGACAATGACGAGGCGGGCTACTACCGGCACCTGCTCCGCACCCGCGGCGTCGAGGTCCTCTACGCCTCCGAGGGCTTCACCGGCGCGGACACCGACGACCTCCTGCGCCCGGTCAAGCAGTGGCAGGCGCGGCAGGAATCACGCGACCTATCGAAGGTCACCATCCGCGGCCTGCTGTCGAAGGCCCAGTCCCCCGCCCCCGGAAGCCCAGCAAGGGGCAAGGGCGCCGGATCGCGCGACGCATCGTGCGTGTCAACTTCCGGGGGGGGATGGTGGATGGGGGGCGTGCCGCCGCACGGGTACGATCTGTGCTACGAGAACGACCGCGGCGAGTTTCTGTTCCGGCTGCGACACATGCCCGACGGGAGCAAGCTGGTCCTCGACGATGAGGGCCGAATGCTCCGCGAGCTGGCTCGAGGCGAATCGCTGGCGGTGTCCAAGCGCGACCGCGCCCGCCTGGTGCTCGGGGAGCCTTCTCGCGTCGAGACGGTGCGGCTGATTTTCGAGATGTACGCGGGGGAGGGGAAAGGCCTCAAGGCGATCGCCGATGCCCTGAACCGCCGCGGCGTGCCCACGCCGCGGGGGCCGCGCTGGGCCTCGATCTACGCCGGGGTGTGGCGCGACAGCGTGGTGCGGGCCATCCTGCTGAATCCGGCGTACACCGGCGACATGGTCTGGAACCGCCGCACCGACGGGCGCTTCCACCGCATCGCCAACGGCAGGGCGGTGCAGAGGGCGGCGCCGCACGGCGCCCGCCTGGTCCCCAACGACGAGTGCGACTGGATCGTCTCTCGCAACGCCCACCCGGCGATCATCGCCCGCGCTGTGTTCGAGCACGCCCGCGCCATCCGCACCGGCCGCGACGCGTCATCATCGCAGGCTGGCTTCCCCAAGTCGGCTTCGCGAAGCGGATCGACGGGAGTGGTGGGGGGGTGGACCGGGGCGCGCTCGCGCTTCGCGCTCTCCGGGCTGATCCGATGCGCCCTGTGCGGCGCGCGCTACCAGGGGGTCACGCGCCTCAAGGGCACCCCGCGGCGCGACGGGACCAAGTTCAGGACCTACTCCTACGCCTGCGGCGGCTACATCGCACACGGCGTCTCCTCCTGCGCCTTCAACCCCATCGGCCAGGAGGCGCTGGAGCGGGCGGTGGGCGATGCGGCTTTGAAGCAGTACGCGGCGTACAGCGGCGCCGGCGGCGAGCGCCGGCTCGCCGACGCGGTCCGGGCAGCCGTGGGCCTGGAAGCCCGCGACCTCGCGCAGGCCCGCGAGCGGCTGGCCGAGGATCGCCGGGGAGTCGAGGCGAGCATCGCGCGGCTGCTGGACTCGATGACCCCGGCCACCCGCGACCTGGTCGAGGAGCGCCTCGACGACCTGCGCCGCGAGCGCAAGCGGCTGGACCTGCGCGGCGCCGACCTCGACCACCTCGCCCGCAGCGAGGGGGCGGTGGCCGATGCGGCGCAGGAGATCGCCGCGTTCCTGGCCCGTCTGGAGTTCGCCGTCCGCCACGGCCTGCCGGAAGAACGCCTCACCGCCTTCCGCCGGTGCCTCGTCAGCGTTTGCGCCGACAAGCCGGCAGGAGTCGCGCGGGCCAGATTCCGAGGCCTGCCGTCGCTGTCGATCCCGAGCACCGGCGATACCGACGTGGAAATCGCGATCCTCGCCTGATCTTTCCGGAACAGGAAAGTGGTTCGCTCAGGAAACGCCGCAAAAACGCTCTGTAGACCAGCGCATCCCGCCTGTTTCGCCCCTGATAAAGGGAAAACCGGGGGGTCGTCATCGGCCCGCGCGGCAGCCGGTCCACGCGCTATGAACCCCGCAACGGGACGCCCGCAGATGCGCGCAAACCAGCGCCCATCCCCAAAAACGACAAAGGCTTGCGACTTCCATCGCAAGCCCTGTCCGAATAGCGGGGGTAGGATTTGAACCTACGACCTCCGGGTTATGAGCCCGACGAGCTACCAGGCTGCTCTACCCCGCAATCATCTCGGATTGACCGAGCAGGGAGGTACTTTAGCCATCTTCCCGCCCAATCTCAACCAAACCTGAACATCTCCACGGCTCACCCACGCGACGCTCGCCCCCTCTGTCGCGCTCTCGGCCGAGAAAAATCCCCGAAACCGCCCCGACCGCCCCGCGTATCGTCCTTTGGAAGACGCCGGCGGCCGTGCCACGCCGCGGTTGGACGGGAGGACCCCCGCTTGGTACTCTCAATTCCAACGCTGGTTGCGGTGGCTCTGCGCCGGCTGGCGTCAGGTTCATGGGGTCGACCGGGAGCCCTTCGGGCAGAGAGGATTTCCATGATTCACGAGGTGTCTGGTCGTCGCGCACGGAGGTCCGCCGCGGTTGTGGTCGCCGCCGGATGTGCGCTCTCCTCATCGCCGGCGTTTGCCATCTTCGAGGCGGTCAAGACGCTCTGCCCCGACAACGGCGCCAACGGCCCCAACAACGTGAAGTGTCTCTGGCGCCGCCCGGGCAACGGCCCGGTCATCAGCCTCCTTCTCCCGACGTCCCAGCAGATCTTCGGCGGCAGGCGCTCGATCGTCGGCCTCATCGACGGGCTTCTGCCGCGCTCCTCGCACGAGGCCTTCGACGACAACGTCGGGGGG
>CANJRL010000145.1 GCA_947476675.1 Phycisphaerales bacterium | reverse complement strand
GGTCCCGGCATACTCGCGCCACCGGCCCCCGAACGCGGCCCGCCGGCGACCCACCGGGTGCAAGGAGCGCTGGGCATGAACCGGATCGGCCTCGGGTGCGTTGCGGAGTTCCTCGGGACATTTGCGCTGGTGTTCTTCGGCGCCGGCGCCGCGGTGATGGGGTACCTGTCGCCCGCGAACGGCGGCCTCCTCCCGGTTGCGCTGGCGCACGGCTTCGCGCTGATTGTGTTCGTCACCGCGGCGCAGTACCTCTCAGGGGGTCAGTTCAACCCGGCGGTGTCGCTGGCCGTTCTCGTCGCAGGAAAGCAGTCGCCGAAGCAAGCGGCGGCCTTCGTCGGCGTGCAGCTGCTCGCCGCGGTGTGCGCTGTCGGCATGCTGGTGCTGCTCCTCGGAAGGCCGGCGACGGACAACGCGGTCGTGATGCACGGCGCGACGATCGGCAGCCTGACCAAGGACGGCTCCGCGTGGTCCGTCTACGGCGTCGAGACGCTCACGACCTTCGCGCTGGTCTTCGTGGTGCTTGCCTGCCTGGTGGACGAGCGGGCCCAGAAACTCGGCGGGCTCCCGGTCGGAATCGTTGTGATGATGTGCATCTTCTTCGCCGGCCCCCTCACCGGCGCCTCGATGAACCCGGCCCGGACCTTCGGCCCGGCGCTGTACGGGCACTGGAACATGTTCGGCGTGTACCTGATGGCGCACCTCACCGGCGCCATCGCCGCGGCGGCGCTCTGGAAACTCGTGTACAGCCAGCAGCCGCTGCCCGAGTTCAAGGGGTCCTGACCGCAGCCCAACGGGCGAGGCTTCGGATGAGCGGCGGGTTGTCCCAACAGGGGAAATAAGGCCCCGCCGCCGCCGTTGTGCTTGCCGATCGGCCACGCGGCCGTTCGAACCGCAGTTCGGGATGGAGCCCTGCCCATGAACATCCGAATCGTTGCCTTGTCCGCCGCCGGCTTGCTCGCCGCCGCGGGGTACGCCCTCGCCCAGAGTGCCGACGTCGGCGCCGAAGACATGGCCCCGCCCCCCCCGCCGCACGGCTTCCCCGCCGACGGCCCCGGGGGCCCGGGATTCGGCCCCGGCCCCGGCCCCGGAGGCCCGCGCCACGGCCGCGGCGGCCCACACGGCCCCCCGCCAGAGATCCGCGCGGAGATGCTCAAGCGGTTCGACGCGAACGGCGACGGCGTGCTCGACCAATCGGAGCGCGAAGCGGCCCACGCCGCGATGAAGGCGCGCTTCGAGGCCGAGCGGGCCGAGGTGATCAAGCGCTTCGACGCCGACGGCGACGGCAAACTGAGCCCGGCCGAGCGCGAGACGATGGTGACCACGCTCCGCGCGGAGGGCAAGGAAGGCCTGCTCCGCGCCATGCACGAGGCGCACGAGCGCCGCATCATGCACGAGCGCGCCCTCGCCGAGTTCGACACCAACAAGGACGGCGTCCTCGATGACGCCGAGAAGGCGGCGATGCGGGAGACGCTCAAGGCCCGGGCCGAGCAGCGCCGCGCCGCCTTCCTCAAAGAGTTCGACACCAATGGCGACGGGACCCTCGACAAGGCCGAGCGCGAGGCGGCGCACGCGGCGATGGCGCAGCGCCACCGGTCCGGCGAGGCCTGGCACGCGATCGGCATCGGGCCCGGCGATCCGGTGACGCCGGCCGCCGTCGAAAGGGCCGCCGAACTCGTCAGGAACAACGACCCGCGCGGCGACTTCAACGGCGACGGGAAGGTCGATCAGGCCGACCTCGCCGAGGTGATGCGCAAAGCCTCCAGATGAGCACCAGCCCGCACGATGGCGCGGCATCACGATCCCGTGGAGACAGAGGGGCCCCCGTCGCCACGACCGCGACGGGGGCCGTTGATCGTCCGCCGGCTCAGGCCGCGTGGATCGACGGCTCGATGATGCGGTCCCGCTCCGGGGTGGCGATCGCCGGCTGAGTGCGCCCGCGGCGGCTCGGCCTGCGGTTGGCAACGATGGCGGCCCACTCCTCGGTGGTGAACTCGCCGATGCCGGCGCCGTACGCCGCGCAGAACACCCCCAGACGCGTGCCGACGCCGAGCTTGCGCAGGAGGTTGCGGGTATGCCACTCGATGGCGCGGCGGCTTCGGTTCATCGCCTTCGCGATCTCGTCGTTCGTCAGTTCGAGCCCGATGTGACGGAAGACCTCGAGCTCGACGGCGGTCATGCGGTCCCAGCACCCGAAGATGGGGGTCCGCAGCGTCGGTATCGAGTCGGCGCGACCGACGAACCTGAGCGCCGCGGCGCTGGCGGGCCGAACGGTCATGTAGACGGTGGCGCGGTCCCCTCCGTGCTCCGCGGGGACTGGAGCCACCGTGGTCTGGCAGCGCATGCCCGCGAGCGCCTCGAAGTATCTCACCGGGCTGTTGGAATCAAGCGCCTGATGAGCCTGGTCCGCGCGCTCGGCGGCGGCCCCCGACGGGCAAAGATCGGCGAGGCGCCTGCCTTCGACCTCCGAGGCTCTCAGCCCCGTCAGTCCGACAAAGCAGCCCGACGCGCCCAGGATCACGCCGTCGGACGAGATCGTCGCCACCGGCGCACTCGCGATCAATGCGACATCCAAACCCAACGCCCCGCCTCGAGAAGGAATCATCCCTGGATCCCCAATGATGTGGCTCTTGATGTCCCGACGCGTCCGGGCGCCGGAGGTGCATCATGAGAGTGCCCTTATCTTCGGCTCCGGGAGGCCTGCTTCGCAAGAGCAGGCCGCTGAAGTGTGAGCAGAAGGGAGCGGACCGTCCCCTGGGAATCGCGAAGGATACCCCGAAAGTGTGACATGGATTCCCGAGAGTTTTGCGCGCCTGCGATGTCGATCACCGCCTAAGCGCTTGCTCCATAGAGCGTTAGGCGCACGAACGGACAGTGCGGCGCATCGCAACATCCCGCCCTTGTGCGCGGATCACCGTCGCACCCCTCGAAGGCTGCCACGATCAGGGGGGAGAAGATTTAGTTTTCAAGAAGCGCTTCGTAAAGACTCTGGATGCCCTGCGCGCGCGTCGCAACGGTTTCCAGGCATGGCCGACGGCCTGCGATCTCGCGCAGGTCGCGCATGAGTTCGTGCTGACCCGGATGGTCCGCCTTGTTGCACACGAACACGTCGGCGATCTCCAGGATGCCCGCCTTGTCCATCTGCACCGCGTCCCCCATGCCCGGCACCATGACCAGCGCTGTGCGGTCGACATGCCCCCTGATCCGGGTCTCGTTCTGCCCGGCGCCCACGGTCTCGACGAACACCGTGTCGATCGGCCCCTGCAACGCGCCGCCGTCGCGCGGCGGCGCATTGCCGCCGATGAGCGCCAGGATGTTGTCGAGAGCGTGGTAGTCCTCGCCGCTGATGGCCAGGGATCGGTAGAACACGCTCTCGCCCAGCGAGTTGAAATCGACACGGAGGCGGTCGCCCAGGAGCGCGCCGCCGGTGATCGGCGACATGGGGTCGAACGCCACCACCGCGACGCGGCCCATCGAGGGGTCGTCCTTGGCTCGGCGGCAGTGCTCCCCCACCAGTTGCGCCACCAGCGTGCTCTTGCCCGCGCCGGGCGAGCCGGTGACGCCGATGATGCGGCGCGGGCGCCTCCTCGGCGCGTCGGCGCGCACCGGGCGGCCGGCGTGGCATAGCGAGATGTCGCGGGCCAATTGCGCCGTCGGGTGGTCCCCGACGCTGGCGCTCATCGGCCGCACGGCCCCGCGAACGGCCTCGACGACGTCGAGAAGCCCGGTTCCCGTTCCGAAGCACTTGGCGACGCCCATGCCCAGAAGCGTCGGCAGGTCTTCTTGAGGAAGGATCCCGCCCATATACACGGGGAGGTCGGGCCGGCCCACCTCGCGGAGCGACCCGACCAGCCTGGGCCCGAGGACGAGGTGGGAATTGCTCATCATCGAGGCGGCGATCACATCGCAGTCTTCGTCGCGGGCCGAGATGGCCAGGCTCATGGGGGTCTGCCACAGCCCGCTGTAGATGACGTGGGCCCCGGAGTCGCGCAGGGCCCGGGCGATGACCTTGACGCCGCGGTCGTGCCCATCGAGCCCCATCTTGCCGAGCAGGACGCGCGGGCGATGGTCGAGGTCGGCGCAGCGGTCCCTCTTCTCGAACTCGGTGGTCGCGTGCTGGATCGCGATGGTCATGCGCAGGCGTCTCACTCACCCGGACAGGGCACGGATGCTGCCTGCGAGCAACGGCCCCACCGCCGCCCTTCGGCATCGATCACACTAGCACACCGGAGCGGTCACGCCCGCTTGCGGCCCGGGGCTTTCTTGGCGGGAGGCTTCCGCGCGGGGGCTTGGGAGGCACGCCCCTTCGCCGAGAGGCTGACCTTTACCGGAGGCTGCGGCGCGGCGGCTTGCGCCGGTGATGGCGTCGCCTCGCTCGCGCACTCACCTGCGGGCTTGGCGCCGCAGGCGCACGAGCCGGTATGGGCGTGCTCCCCCGCCTTCGTCTCCGCTTCCGCGGACTTCTTGTAGTCGGCGGAGCGGTAGTCGGTCTCGTAGAAGCCGGCGCCCTTGAAGATGACCGCCCCGCCGCGGCCGATGAGTCGCTCCGCGCCCCGCTTGCCGCAGGCCGGGCAGACCTTCTCGGGCTTCGCGGTCATCGACTGGAACAGTTCCCAGGCGTGGCCGCAGTCCCTGCACTTGTAGTCGTAAGTGGGCATGTCCTTGCTCCTTGCAGTCGGCGGCTCTCACTCCGCCAGAGGCGCGACCACGACCATCGCCGGGCGGATCGTCCGCTCGCCCATCGCGTAGCCCGATTGCAGGACCTGCACGATGCGTCCGGGGTCGATGCCCTGAGCCTCGCGCTTCGCGACCGCCTGGTGGCGCAGCGGGTCGAACTCGTCGTTGACCCTGGGCTCAATCACCCGGGCCCCGTGTCGGGCGATGGCCTTGACCAGTTCCTCGTGGATCATCTTGACGCCCCCGACCAGTTGCTCGGCGGTCATGCGCGAGGCGTCGTGGCTCAGGGCCTTCTCGAAGTGGTCCATGGCGGTGATGACGCTCTCGACCACCGCGGAGACGCCCCGCTCGCGGGCCTCCGCCTCGTTCTGGAGCGAGCGGCGCTGGTAGTTCTGGAAGTCGGCGAGGACGCGGCGCCACTTGGCCTCAAGTTCGTCACGCTCGCGACGGAGGATCTCCGCCTGCTCGCGGTCATCGCCGGCCCCCTCGAAGCCGGGGTCGCGGTCCTCCTCCCGTGGCAGGTCGCGCTCGGTGTGCTTGTCGTGGGTGTCGTTCATGGGCCGATCGGATCATCCACTGTATACGCCGCTCAACCGCCGATGGCGTCCTTGATCTTCTTCCAGACGGTCTCCGCGGGGGCCGCGCCCTTGTCGGCGACGGGGTAGTGCTCGGTGGCGGCGAGTTCCCTGAGCAGTTGCTCCTGCTTCTCGGTGAGCCTGCGGGGGACAATGATGCTGGCGACCGCGATCAGGTCGCC
>CANJRL010000144.1 GCA_947476675.1 Phycisphaerales bacterium | reverse complement strand
TCTGCAGCGATGCCATGGGTGGCTCCTTGCTGGCCCGCCGCGGGCCCCGCCGACCTGGCGGGGTTCAGTTCCGGGGCGGGCCGTGGGAGCCACTAGGGCGAGGGGGCGGGGGAATAGCAAGGCGAAGGCGCTTGCCCACATCGGGGGCGATCAGAGCCTCAGGATCTGTGATGAACCGAGCGGGGCTTGCGCGACAAACGCATGACCACCGCCAGGGTCACGCCGCTTGGCAAGGAGCCCCCGCCCCCGCCCCCGGATGTCATGAACGCCGCGAAGGGGTCGCTACCCGGGGCGGTTCCGGGGGCGATGCTCACGCCGTCGGCGATGCGCTCCTCGAGCAACCGCCACGAGGCGTCGTAGTAGAAGACGTTGGCCTGGTCGATCGCCGAGCTGGTCCCGCGGTCGGTGTCGGGCTTACGCGTGGCACGCCAGTGCAGAGCGTCCCGGGAGATTTCATCGCCGCGCTGCTGGCGACGCTAAGGCCGCCTCGACGTCAACCACAGTTATAGCACTCTCGATCCAATCGTGACTTGGCAGGTCTTCGACATTGATGTTAACATACTCCGCACCCCCTGAACCCCACACCGTGGCAACATCTTCAGGACGCGCGCCGCCGTGTGTGCTAAGACAGGCAATTAGCGGACAGCTCGCGGATGAGCGGGACCACCAGTACGGATCAGGGTTGAAACGGTAAGGCTCCCCGCCGATGGGACACACAAACGCAGACCGGCCTCGTTCCCGATACACATGCATCAACATAGCAATCACGTCATCTCTGCTGTCGCAAGAGGACGGGAAGTCGCACAATCCATAAGTGACAAACATGTGGTCTGAACAAGGCAACGACGCCTGTCGCAGGGCGTGCTTCGCACGCGCTTCTTCGAGTCTTCGGTTGTCCCGACGGGTCTTCGCGATCATGGCTGTCACGACTAATACAACACCGACGCTCAGCAATGTCGCTAGACGTGACGCCTTGCTGGTCCAGGCTGTGCCGATACGTGCGGGCTCTCTTGTCATTCAGAACCTGATTGGTTGACCGTTCTCGAACCACTTCGGCGTTGTTGGGGGTCCAATGCCAGGCCCCTTGGGCTTACCAGGCGTTCCGTTAGGAGCGGAGTACTTCCAGTCGGGTCCGAACAGTTGAGGGTTCCAATGCACGCTTCCCGGAGAGAGCATCGTCGGTCGATTCAAGAGATTCGAGACCCACTTGCCCATCTCATCCCCGTCGCTACCACAGCCGGCGTCGCATTGCTGGAACCTGACTCGGCCACCTGGACACACAAGCGACCCAAGCTCCTTCAGCAGTTTCTCGAGCTCGGCTAGATCCTCTGCTACCTTACCACGAGGACTTCTAGTGGCCGGATCGCATTGCGAAGGCTTCAGCCGGAATTTGCTCTCGCCCTTCCTCAGAGCAGGGAAGTACAACGAACCGGCATCGCCGTGCGTGATGATGTCCAGATTATCGACGCAGGACTTGCCGCTGTTCTGAAGGTCTTGCTTGATCTTTTGTATGAGTTCCGGAAAAGACGCAATCTCGTCCACACCGAGAGGATTGTCGGGCCATGAATGGGGGTCGTCATGCTTGTAACGCAGGTCGATCAGCCCCAAGGCATCGATGTAGGTAGTCACTCTACTAGAAACGTATTGGCCGAGCGACATCGACCCACCGCCGTACCCGATCGGATCCCGACTCATCCACCTCCCCAGCCCGGCGTCGTACCACCGGAACCTCGCCAGGCTGAGCCCGGTCGCGGGGTCGAACAGGTAGCCGCAGTAACCCACGGTGTTGCCCACGGTCTGCAGCGACTGCTTGCCCGCGGTGCGGTAGGTGTACGACTGCCCGTACCCGTTCAGCACCGCGTTCTGGTCGGCGAAGTCGATCGAGCCGTTCGCGCTCGCGTCCATCTCCGGCGTGTAGGCCGAGGAGGGCGATGACAGCCCGGCGCCGTAGGCCCCGAGCACGGCGCTGAGGTCGGCGAAGTTGGTCACGCCGTCGCGGTTGACATCGCCCTTGGAGGTTGCCGCCGCCTCGTCCAGCAGCGTCGGCACGCCGTAGGCGCTGCAGCGCACCTTCTCCAGGATCTTGCCCGCGGCGTCGGTCATCGCGACCACACTCTACCCGGCTGCGGCGCCGACGACGCTCGCGCGCGGCAGCCGCCCCGTGCGCCCTTTGTCCCCCCCGCCCACGCCCGGTAAACTCCCGTCGACATGAACACCGCCCATCTTCTCGCCGTGTGCGCGGCCGCCGGCGTTGCCGCCGCCTCGCTCTCCCCCGTCGCTCTGGCCCAGACCAAGCCCGCCGACCCGGCCAAGCCCGCCGCCAAGGACGATGCCGCCGCGGCGCCGCAGGCGGCGGCCTCGTCGCTGGACCCCGAGATCAAGGCCCTGCACGACCTGCTCGCGGGGCGCTACGTCGCGGCGGAGCGGACCTTCACCATCGTTCCGGTGACCATCCCGGACACACCCGGGGCGCTGTTCTGCGAGATCACCCGCGCCGGCCGCGAGAACGACCCCGAGGCCCACGTGATCTTCCAGTTCATCAAGCGTCGCGGCTCGACGTTCCTGCGGATGTACCGCTTTCCCGGGGGGGGGACGGTCGCCCCGGGCATCGCGAATGTGCCGCAGGCCTTCCCGGAGTTCGAGGGCGCCCGGCTTGACCTGCTGACCGACCTGCCGGTGGAGAGCGACAACCCGCTCACCCCCACCACGTTCATCGCCAAGACCAAGGACCCGATCCCGACCAACACCTCGGGCGCGGTGGACATGACCTCGCAGTTCAAGGTCGACAAGGACGGGCTGATGGTCTATGAGGTGGGGTACAACGCCGAGGGCAAGGACGTGTGGGCGTTCCCGATCGGCGACCGGGTGGTGTTCAAGCGCGACAAGACTCCCCCCTCGCTCGAGACCCGCCCCTCCGGCCTGGTGATTGACGACTACAAGCCCGCCACCGACCCCAACGCCCGGGAGGGCAAGCCGGGGGACTCGTACACCGTCCACTACCGCGGGTGGCTGCCCTCGGGCGTGGTGTTCGACACCTCTCGCCAGGAGGGCCGCCAGCCGTTCGACATCACCATCCCGGGGGGCGTGATCGCCGGGTGGAACGAGGGGCTGATCGGCATGAAGGTGGGGGCGTCGAGGCGGCTGTACATCCCGCCGGTGCTGGGCTACGGCGCCCGCGGGGCCGGGGGCGTGATCCCCGCCAACTCGTGGCTGGTCTTCGACATCGAGTTGCTTGACCTCAAGAAGCCCGAGGCGCCCCCGCCGTCCACGCCCAAGAACGACCCCGGCTCCAACGCCGGCCGGCCGGTCGACCCGGTGAAGGACGCCGACAAGGCGGTGGACAAGAAGAAGCCGGAGTAAGCCGGCCTCGGACGAGCGGTTGCCGCCCCCATCGAAGCCCCGCCCCGATCGGGGCTTTTTCGTGCGCGTCAGAGCGTCTCGGGGACGAGGCGCTCCTCCTTCCACTTCTTGAGTTTGAGGCCCAGCGTGCGCACGCCGATGCCGAGGGCGAGGGCGGTCTTCTGGCGGTGGCCGTTGAACATCTGGAGGGTGCGGACGATGGCGTCGCGCTCGATGTCCTCGAGGCGGCGCATGGAGCCGTTGCTCGCGGCGACCGCGGCCGACGCGGTCGATTCGACGATGCCGATGGCCTTGGGGGCGGGCGGCTGGGACCCCATGCGCACGGCGGGCGCCTGGGGGGCGCGGAGCCATGGGGCGATGAGTTCGTGGCCGATGGCCTTGCCCCGGGCGAGCACGACGGCGCGCTCGCACAGGTTCTGGAGTTCGCGCACGTTGCCGGGCCAGGGGTAGGCGGCGAGCAGGGCCATCGCCTCCGGCGTCACCTCCGGGGGGTCGATGCCCTCGCGCAGGGCGATGCGCCCGACGAAGTGGCGGGCGAGCAGGTCCACGTCGCCCTCGCGGCGCCTGAGGGGGGGCACGTGGACAGGGAGCACGTTGAGGCGGAAGAACAGGTCCTGGCGGAACTCGCCGCTCTCGACCGCGGCCTCCATGTCGCGGTTGGTGGTGGCGATGACGCGCACGTCGACGGAGATGCTGGACGATGACCCGACGCGCTCGAACTCGCGCTCCTGGAGAACGCGGAGAAGTTTGGCCTGGATCTTGGGCGAGACCTCGCTGATCTCGTCGAGCAGGAGCGTGCCGCGGTCGGACAGTTCGAAGCGGCCCTTGCGCTGCTTGTCGGCGCCGGTGAACGCGCCCTTCTCATGGCCGAAGAGTTCGGATTCGAGGAGGCTCTCGGCGAGGGCCGGGCAGTTCATGGCGAGGAAGGGCTCGGCGCAGCGCGGGGAGATCTCGTGGATGGCCCGGGCGATGACTTCCTTGCCCACGCCCGATTCCCCGTGGATGAGCACGGTGCCGTGGGACCGGGCGACCGCGGCGACCTGCTGCTTGACCTCGCGCATGGCGGGCGAGTCGCCCAGGAGGCGGGCCAGGCCGCGGGGGCCGTCGCCCGGGGGTCCGACGGCCGGCGCCCCCTCGCCCCCCCCGCTCGCGGCGAGGCGGAGCACGGCGTTCTCCCTGCGCAGGCGGGCGTGCTCGATGGCGCGGCGGACGGCGATGAGCAGCTCGTCGCCCTCGAAGGGCTTGGTGATGTAGTCGAAGGCGCCCAGCTTCATCGCCCGGACGGCGGTCTCGACGTCGCCGTAGGCGGTCATGAGGACGACCGGCAGGTCGTCGTCAAAGTCCCGGACCCGTTCGAGCAGGTCGACGCCGGAGAGGCCGGGCATCTTGAGGTCGGTCACGATGGCGTCGGGGCGCCTGCGGTGCACGGCCTCGAGCGCCGCCTTCCCGTCCGCCGCGGCGACCACGGTGAACCCGGCGCGCTGCAGCGTTGCGCCGACCGAGTCGCGCAGCATCTCCTTGTCGTCGACGACCATCACGGTGCTCATGGGCAGGACTCCTTCGGTTCGGGCTGGGGGCGGGTCTCGGGGAGGAGCAGTTCGACGCAGGCGCCGCCGTCGGGCGCGTTGCGCACGGCCACGCGCCCTCCGTGGGCGTCGACGATGCGGTGGACGATCGCCAGGCCGAGGCCGGTGCCGGCGCGGCGGGTGGTGAAGAACGGGTTGAACATGCGGGCCATGACCTCGGGGCTGACCCCCGGGCCCCGGTCGCGCACGCTCAGGGCGATCATCGCGGTGCGCCCGCCCGAGGCGTCGCGCACGGCGCGGCTCTCGGCATCGAGGGTCACCGAGGGGTCGGGCGGCGTGGGGCCCTGGTCCGCGTCGCGCATGGCCTCCGCCGCGTTGCGCACCACGTTGACCAGCGCCTGGCGCATCAGGCCGGAGTCGCACCACAGTCGCAGGGGCTTGCGCCGCGCAAGGTCGCGCCGAACCACGCGCACCGCGGGGGGAGCGTCGAGGCAGTGGCGGCAGGATTCGAGCGCGTCGTCGAAGAGTTCCTGAGGCGTCGCGGGA
>CANJRL010000143.1 GCA_947476675.1 Phycisphaerales bacterium | reverse complement strand
GGCAACCTCGCCCGCACGATCGCCGGGACCGAGCACCGCATCGGCGAGCGCGGCGCGCCCGCGAGGCCAGAGTCCGAGAGCCGCTAGCCCCCGAGCGCGCCCGGCCCTTATCGGCCACGACCCGCGCCGCGAGCCTCCGCGTCGCGCGCGGTCGTGCGCTCTGCGCCGAATGCATCGCCGCGCTCCGCGCCCGGCGCGGCCTTGCGCGGATCCGCGCCCTCCCCCAGCGCCGATGAGAAGCATGTTGTGGGATGGAGGTCCGCCATGCGCACCAGGAATCCGCGTCTGACCCTGCGTCCCGCGCCCGAGGCGGCGACCGACTCCGAGCCTCGCACGCTGAGGTTCCCCGGGGGCGTCCGCGACGTCATCACCGGCCGCCGACCCCCCGACGTCATGAGCGCCGCCGACCTGGCCGCCAACGTCGAGCGCACCCTGGAGCGCATGCAGGAGCGCATCGACGCCCTGCACCACGAGGTGAACAGGCCCTTCCGCCTGCCGATCTCTCCCGAAGGGCCCTGGGACCCCAACGGCCGCCCGGCGGCGTAACCGGCCCACAGATCGATGACCACCGCGCGAGACCCGCGGCCATCGTGCCGCGGGTTTCTCTTGCGCTTGTGCTTTCCGCCCGGCGAGGGTGCAATCGGTCCATGACTCCCACCGCCCGCGCCGCCACCGCCCGTGCCGCCGCCGATGCTCTGACGTCGCGCCGCGCCGAGGCGCTCTCGCTCCGCGCCGTCGCCGGCTTCGACGCGATGGTCGACTCGATCGTCCGCGCCGTCGACACCCGCACCGGGCCCGACGCCTTCACCCCCATGGCCCGCATCGAGCAGTTCGCCTCCCGCATCGGCGCCGCCGCCGGCAAGTCGATCAACATCGAACTCGCCGTCGAGCGCGTCAAGATCGGCGGCAACGGCGTGCTCATGGCCGACGGGCTCGCGACCCTCGGCCTGCCCGTCGCCTTCATCGGCAACATCGCCTCGGAGGCCGGCGGGGTCCACCCGCTGTTCGCCCGCTTCGCCTCGCGCTGCGCCTCCGCCCACCCCACCTCGCCACCCGGCGCCACCGACGCGTGCGAGTTCGCCGACGGCAAGGTCATGCTCGGCAAGACCGCCCCGCTCAAGGAGGTCACCTGGGCCTCCGTCCTCGCCGCGGCCGGGGGCGAGCCCGCGCTCACCGCGATGCTCGACGGCGCCGCCCTCTTCGTCCCCGTCTCCTGGACCATGCTCCCGCACCTCAACGAGATCTGGCTCGGCGTCCTGCGCGGCCCCTTCGCCTCGATCCCGCGCGAGCGCCGGCCCTGGGTCTTCGTCGACCTCGCCGACCCCGCCAAGCGCACCGACGAGGAACTCCGGAGCGCCATCCCCATCCTCCGCGACCTCGCCGCGTCAACGCCGCTCTGCCTCGGGCTCAACCTCGCCGAGAGCCAGCGCATGGCCCGCACCATCGCGGCGCCCGCCTCCGACACGCTGCCCGAGGCGGCCCGCGCCCTGCGCGCGGCCCTGGGATTCGCCTGCGTGGTCGTCCACCGCCGCGAAGGCGCCGCCGCCGCCACAGAGAACGAGAGCGCCGAGTTCGCCGGCCCGTTCACCCGCACGCCCCGGATGAGCACCGGCGCCGGCGACAACTTCAACGCCGGCTTCGCCCTCGGCTGGAGGCTCGGCCTCCCGCTCGCCCAGGCGCTGGCCGTCGGCTGCGCAACCTCCGGCCTCTATGTGCGCAAGGGCGAAGCATCATCCCTCGATGACGTGGCGGCGTTCCTGCGCGAGTTGCCCGAGCCTGACGCCTGAGCCCCGATGCCTTGATGCCTTGATGCCTTGATCCCCCGATGCCTCGATGCCTCGATGCCTTCTCTCTCTCAGAACACCGGCCCAAGCCCCATGAAGCGCCTCCACGCGCTCACCTGCCCAAGGTGCGACATCGGGTGCCCCTGCAGCAGGAACGCCACCCTCGACCCCACCGTGGGCAGCCGCTCCGCCATCGAGTCGCCGGTGATCGCCCTGAGCATCACCTCGTCCGTGGTCTCGGCCACCGCCGCCATCACCGCGTCCGTCAGCGTGAAGAACCGGTCCGTGATCTCCTTCATCGGGGGGTAGATCGTCCCCGACGGGTCGTCCACCGACTCGGTCTTGTTCGCGAACAGCCTGGAGTAGCGCTCGTCCGGGCGGGCCAGGTCCTTGCGGCCGATCATCTCGGCGATGCGGTCCGGGTACACCGACAGATGCCCATACACCCACGCCGGGTGGTTCGACTGCACGCCCCGCGCCAGCCGACCGAAGTCGGAAGGCTTGACATCCTTGAGCATGCCCTCCGCATAGCCGCGGACCAGCCTGGCGCCGGGAACGATGGAGTGCGCGATGCCGCCCATGGTGGAGCCCTCAACGTTTCGGCGAGCGGCGCGACGGCGCCGGCCCCGCTCCCGTCAGTCTAGGGCCCCGGGGGGGCGCCCCAAGCCGCCGCCCTACAGTCTCGCCATGAGCCAGGCCCTGCGGACGGCTGAGTCGGCGCGGCGCCGGCTGTGGCTGCGCGACGCGGTGCGCGCCCTCGGCCCGTGCCTCACTGTCGGGTCCTCCCTCGGCCTTCTTGGCGCCTTCGCCGCGCGCCTGCTCGACCGCCCCAACGCCGCGTGGGCCGCCGTCGCCGCCGGGGCGATCTCCGGCGTCATCGCCGCCGCGGCGCGGGCCTCGGCCCGGGTCCTGAGCGCCGAGCGCGCCGCCATCGAGATCGACCGCGCGCTGGGAATGCGCGACCGCTTCGCCGCCGGAGTCGCCTTCGACCGCGCGGGGGGCGCCGGCGCGGAGGACTCCGCCTTTGTTGTTCTCGCCGTCCGCGAGGCCGAACAAGCCTCCGCCTCGGTGAACCTTCGCGCCGCCGCGCCCCTGCGCTTCGGCGCGTGGTGGCGCGTGTGGCCCGCGGCCCTCACCGCCGCCGTCGCCGCCGCGCTCTTCCTGCCGCCCCTCGACCGCTCCGGCTCATCCCCGTCGCAGGTGCGCGAGAAGCAGGCCCGCGACGCCGCCCGCCGCGAAGAGACCTCTACCCAGATCGCCTCGCTCCAGCGCAGCGCCGAGCGCTCCGCGCAGAAAGCCGCCGACCCCGCGGCCGCCGAGCGCCTCCGCGCCCTCGACGAACTCCGCAAGGACCTCGAGAGGGGCGACCTGACGCCGGAGCAGGCTAGGGCCCGCGCCGCCGACGCCGTCGAGCGCGCCGCCTCGTCTCTCGACCGCGGCGCCGAGCAGGCCGAGCGCAGCCTCGACGCGGTGGGCGAGCGCCTCGCCAACCTGAGGCCCGGCGATCTCGGCAACGAGGCCCGCGAGTTCGGCGAGGCCCTCCGCCGGGGCGACTTCGGCAAGGCCGCCGAGGCCCTCGACCAATTGGAGCGCCGCGCCGACGATCCCGCATCGGCGGCGTCCGCTCCTGCGGAGCCGCTCGCGCAGGAAGACCGCGAGCGCCTGGCCCGCGACCTCGAATCGATCGCGGAGCAGATCGCCCGCCCCGAGACCGGCGCGGAGTCGCCGAGCGCTGACGCCGCGGAGCGCGCCAAGGAAGCGCTCTCGCGCGGCGAAGAGACCAGAGACATCGCGGAGCGGCTCGCGAAGGAAACCGATCAGGACACGCTCCGCGAAGGGCTCGAGCGCGCCGGCATGGAGCCCGACGCCGCCGACCGCCTGGCCCGCGACGCCGCCCGCGAGAACCGCGAGCGCGAGGCCCGCCTCAAGGCCGAGGAGCATTCGCGCGACCTGGGCGAGTCGCTCCGCGACGCCGCGAAGGACCTGCGCAAGCCCGATGCGCCCGAGCCCCCGCCGCAGCCCTCGGCGCCGCCAACGCCGCCCGAATCCAAGCCGGCTCCCCCCGCCGAGCAGCCCGAGCCGCAGCAGCCGCAGGGCGAGACCCAGCAGCCCGACAACGGCGGCGACAAGGGCGATCAGCAGCGACAGCGGGGCAACCAAGCCGAAACAAAGCAGAAGCAGCAACAGGGCGACCAGAACCAGCAGAACCAACGCGGCGAGCAGCGAGGCCAGCCCAAACAAGGCGACCAGCAGCAAGGCGATCAGCAACCCGGCGAGCAACAGCGAGGCACGCCCTCCGAGCGGGGCGAGCAGCGGCAGAGGGGCGATTCCCAACGGCAGGGGGGACAGTCCGGCGCGCCGAAGAACCAGGAAGGCCGGCGTCAGGGCGCAGCGCCCCAGATTCAGCAGGGCCAATCAGGGCAGGAACAACAGACCGGGGCGCAGCCGTCGAGCAATCAGCGGCAGGGCGGGGGCGAGAACGGTGACCCCAACCGCAACGTCGAGCGCGCCAAGAAGGCGATCGAGAGCCTTCGCCGCGCGCAGCAGACCGCCGCGGGTCAGCGCAAGGGCGCTGAGGAGATGCGCGAGCAGGCCCGCCGCGCCCTCGACAAGGCGCCGGCTGACGAGAACCAGCAGGCCGACCGCTGGGCCCGCGAGATGGCCCGCGAGATGGGCCGCGAGCCCGGGGGCGGCGGGGCCGGCAACGAGCCCCACGCCAAGGGCCCTCAGCAGCAGGCCGGGCCGGTCGCTGCCGGCTCTCGGCGCACCGAGGACGTCGACATCCGCCGCGGCGCCAGGCCCGGCGAGCCGCAGGGCCGCGTCGGCGGCGAGTTCACCGATCCGAGCGCTCCTCCGCCCCCGCGCGGCGCATCGGCCAACGCCTCGCCGGAGGACTTGGCCCGCGAGGCCGCGAGCAGCGCCGAGCGCGCGGTCGAGGAGCAGGCCCCGCCGCCACGCCTGCGCCGCGTGGTGAAGGACTACTTCCGGCGCCTGCCCGACGCCGTCGCGCCCAGGCCTCCAGCGCCGGAGGCCAAGGACGTCGAGCCGCCGGCCAAGCCGCAGGGGTCCTGACCCGGTGAGCCTCCGCTTCGATGAGCCGCTGTGGCTTGTGCTCGCGCTGCTCGCCGCCCCCTGCGCCGTGCTCGCGCTGCGCTGGCTGAACGCGATGAGCAAGGCCCGCGCCTGGTCGGCGGTGGTGCTGCGCGGCGCGCTGCTGCTTCTCCTCGCCGCCGCCATCGCCGGAGCCGCCAGCGTGCGGACCACCGACCGCGTCGCGGTCATCGCGGCGGTGGACACGAGCGAGTCGATCCGCCGCCTCGCCGGAGGCGCCGGCGCAGGGCCCGCCGGAGCCACGACCGCCGAGGCCGACTGGCTCGCCAAGGCCATCGCCGGCCGCAAGCCCGACGACCTCATCGGCGTCGTCTCTTTCGACGGGCGCAGCATGGCCCTCGCCGCGCCCCGCGCCGCGGAGCCCGGCGATCTGCCCCTCGACGTGCGCGCCGCCGAGGGCACCAACATCGAGCAGGCCCTGCGCCTGGCCTCGGCGCTCTTCCCCCCCGGCGCATCGCGGCGGATCGTGCTCCTCAGCGACGGCAACGAGACCGCCGGCGACGCCCTCGCCGCCGCCCGCGAACTCGCCAAGGGCGCCGGCAAGGCCGCCATCGACGTCGTGCCCATCCCCTACAACGTCGCCCGCGAGGCCATGATCGAGAGCGTCGACGCTCCGCCCCAGGCCGCCTCCGAGGCCACCGTCACCGTCCGCGTCACCCTCAGCGCCACCGAGGCGACCCGCGGCACGCTGCGCCTGACCCGCGAGGGCGAGCCCGTCCCCATCGGCCCCGGG
>CANJRL010000142.1 GCA_947476675.1 Phycisphaerales bacterium | reverse complement strand
CAGCCCCCCGCCCCGAAGGAGTTCGGCCCGCCCACCATCACCAGCCCGCCCCCGGAATCGTGCACGTACGACGCCAGTTCCTCCATCTGCCGCTGAGAGAAGTCGTACGCCGGCGTGTCCACCAGCACCACCGCGTCGTACCCGCGCAGTTCCTCCGACGCTTGCCACCCGCCGCTCGAGGCCCGAACCTCCGCGTCGATCTTCGCCTCGGCCAGTGCACGCGCGATCGGCCCGGCCGCCTCCGCGCCCGACGCCAGCACCAGCACCCGCGCCTCCGACGACACGAACGTCGCCGCCATCGCCCGGTTGTTCTGCGCGATCGTGTCGGACCCCGCCTCCGACGGCTCGAACACCGCCTCGAAGCTCTGCGGCCTCGGCTCGCTCAGCGTCACCTGCGCCGTGATCACGTTCCGACCCGCCTCCAGCGACACCGGCAGGCTCGAACCGCCCTCGCCCAGCGGCACGACCCTCCCGTTCGCCAGCAGCGACACCCTCCCCTTCGCCGCCTTCGTCGACGTCAGCACGAACCGCACGTTCACCGTCTGACCCACACGCGCCGTCGCCGGCGCCGCGATCGACTCGAACACCACCTCGCGCTCGATCTCGAAGGGCATCGGCAGCACGTCGATCGGCGCCCCCGCGGCCCGCGCCGCCCGCGCCGCCGACACCAGGCTCCCCGCCGTCTCGTTCCCGTCGCTGAACAGGACCACCCGCGCCGCCGTGTCCTCGGGCTTCACCGCCAGCGCCATCCGGACCCCGGCCGCCAGATCCGTGCCCTCGCGGCCCCCGGTGTTCCAGTCCTCCGGCTTCAGCGCCGCCGCGCGGTCAGACGCCCGCACGCGGTCGCTAGGCAACGACTGCGCAAACGCCTTCTCCGCCGCCGTCACCACCGCCATGCGATCCCCGGGATTCGCCCCCTCCGCCGCCCGCTCGAGGTACCGCTTCAGCGCATCGTTGACCCCCGGGGGCATCGAGCGGCTCGTGTCCACCACCACGATCACCGACAGGTCCCGCCCCACCCGCCGCATCTCCGGCTCCGCGATCGCCGCCGCCAGGAGGCCCAGCACCGCGAATCGCAGCCCCCACACCACCCGCCGCCGCACCCCCGACAGGCCGCTCAGGCTCCTGCGCCCCATCCACCACGCCAGCGCCCACGACGCCGGCGCCAGGAGCAGCCACAAAGGCTGATCAAACTGGATCGGCCCGACGATCACCGCGCCGCCTCCACATCCGCAAGCCGGTACGCCTGCACCCGGTTGTTCCCCGAGTCGAGCACGAACACCTCGTCGCCGAGCAACGCCGCCGCCCACGGCGTCGCCAGCGCCCCCTCGGCCCGTCCCCCGCCGGTCACGCCGAGGAAGCCGAGCCCCACCCCTCGCGCCACGTCGACGCGCTGCACGCGGTTGTTCCCGAACTCGGCGATCAGCGCCGTGCCGTCAGGCAGGAGCGACACGCCGTACGGATACGCGAACTCGCCCAGCGCCGTTCCGGTCTTCCCCGAGCCACCGCCCGCGCCGACCCACCCCAGCAGCGCGCCATCCTTCGCGAACCTCCCGACGCGGTGGTTCGCCGCGTCGGTCACGATCAACTCGCCCCGGGCGGCGTCCACCGCGATCGACTGAGGCCGCGCGAACACCACATCGTTCGTTCCGGCCGACTCCGACGCCGCCCCCGGCCTGCCGAACGAGCGGACGAAGGCCCACCCCGGATCGAACACGCTCACGCGGTCGTTCCCGCCGTACTCGCTGACGTAGAACCGCTCGGGCGTCCGCCCATCGGCCCCGGGCCACACCGCGACGTGCGTGACGTAGATGAACTGGCCCGGGCCCGTCCCGTACTCGCCGATGGCGCGGACCAACTCCGCCCCGCCCTCCGCCGGGCGGTACACCATCACCCGGTGCTCGTGCGTGTCCGCCACGTACACCAGCCCGTCGGGCCCGTACGTCACGCCCGTCGGCATCCCCCGGTCGAATTTCGGCATCCGCCACGATGCGATCACCGCGCCCTGCGGCGACAGCCGCTGCACCCGCGCCGTCTTGTCGATCACCCACAGCGACCCGCCCCCGGCGTCGAGGCACCGCGGGTACACAAACTGCCCGTCGCCCTTGCCCGCCCCGCCGAACACCCTCGAAGGCGCCGGCCCCCTTGCCTCGGCCGAAGCCCCAGCCCCGGCGCGCCCGCACCCGACCAGCAGCAGCGCCGCGACAACCGCGGCCCATCCGCCCCCCAGCCGTCGCCACCGCGCCGCGCCGGCGCCCATCGCGCCGGCCGCGAGCAGCGACACCGCCAATCCCGCCGCGCACACCGCCAGCCCCGCCGCGCACAATTCATCGTCCCGCAGGTAGTGCAGCAGCCCCAGCATCCGCTGCGCGAACGTCGCCCCCGCCGCCGACCCCGGCGGCGCGACGAACACCGCCGCCTCGATCTCATGCGCGCTCAGCGCCGCCATCGCCACCGCCGCGCCCCCGATGAGCCCGGCGTGCAGCCTTCCCGTCGTGCGCCCCCACGCGAGGAGCCCGCCACCCCCGAACATCCGCCGCGCGTCCGCGAGAATCGCCGGCTCGGCACGGCCCGCGAACCACCCGAGCAGCGCCGCGACCGCGCCGAACCTCGCCGTGTGCGCCGCCACCAGGCCCCCCCGGGTCTCCGCGAGCCAATCCATCCCCGGCAACCCCGAGGCGCTGAGCGCCGCGGCGCCGACCAGCACCCCCGGGATCGAAGCCAACACCACCCACCCCCGCACCGAAAGCGCCGTCGCCGCGCGCGCCATCGGCCCTGCGGAGGCTGCGCCCACCGCCGTTGCCGCCGCGATCCCGGCGCCCGCCGCGCCGACCACCGCCGCCGTCGCGGCGCTCGCCCCCAGCGGCGCCCGCGAGAGCGCCCAGAAGTTCTCGATCTGCGCCGCGCCGCGCAGGTTCGCCGCGAACAGCCCCATCGGCGCCAGCGTGCTCGCCGCCCACACCGCCAGCGCCGCGACCACCCAGCCCCGACTCACGCCCTCGTCCCGGTCCGTTCCCGGATGCTCCACACGCCCACGACGCGCCGCGAGCCCCCCGGTGATCCACAGCGCAAGGCCCGCGTTCGCCGCCACGATCGGCGCCGCATCGAGCCACAGCGATGTCCCCGCGCCCCCTTCCGCCAGACGCCGCCACAGCGCGGTCGCGCTCGTCTCCACGTTCGCCAGGTGCAGCGGCACGGCCGATCCCATCATCACCAGCGTCACCACGCCGAGCGCAAGCCCCAGCCCGCCGCGCATCAGCCTCGCCACGATCGCCGCCCGCGCGAGCACCCCGGCGCCCGACCCTCGCAACGCCTCGAGCGATGCCGGCTCGATCCGCGCGGCCGACACCGCCAGGGCCGACGCCGCGATCGGCCACGACCACAGCGCCAGGCCCAGCAGAGCCTGCGCGTGCCCGACCACCGCCCACAAGGCCGGACTGCCGCCCTCGAGCGCGTTCCCGAACGCCGTGCCCGGCGCCCTTAGAAGTCCCCACGACGTGTACACGAGGTAACTCGGGAGCAGCAGGGGAGCGAGGAGCAGCGCCCCGGCCCGCACTCCGACGCGCCTGATCGCCCACGCCGCCGGGATCGCCAGCCCCGTCGCGACTGCCGCGATCGACACCGCCGCCGCCGCCGTCTTGAGAAGCATCATCGCCGACCGCCCCGCCGGCGCGCTCTCTTCCGCCCCCGCGCCGCGGGAGGCGATGACGCCGGCGAGCAGCACACCGCCCAGGGAGATGGGCAGGAGCGCGCCGATCGCCGCCACGACGGCTCCGGAATCGAGCCGCGACGCCCGCGCGCGTGTCCCCGGAAGGCCGCTCATCCGCCCAACTCCTCGCGCGCCAGCCGCATCGCGCGGTGCATCGACGCCTCGACCTTCTCGATCTCGATCGGAGCCGGGTCGGGAGGAGCGAGCGCCCTGAACTGCTCCGCCAGCCCGGCGCGCGCCGGGATGTTCCTCGACTCGCTCTCGGCCAGCAGCCGCTCCACCCGCTCGCTCAGGAGGAACGCCGCCAGGCGCCTGCCCCCGGCCTCGTTCGGCCCGCCCGCGACCAGCGCGACCGTATTGGGGATCAGCATCGCGCCGATGCGCAGCGCCCCCCGGTGCGCCCCGGCCGCATCCGCCGGAAGGTCATGCCGCAGAAACACCATCCCTACCGGCCAGCCGTTGCGCTCCGCCGCCGCGGCGTCGTCCGTATCGGTGATGCCGACGTCGGCCTCGCCCTGCGCCACCGCGCGAACCACCGCGGAATTCCCGTCCACCAGCCTCAGCCCGTTCGCCTTCATCCCCTTCATCCACGCCCTCGCGGCGTCCTCGCCCCACCACGCCACCAGGGCCGACATGTGCCCGCGCGTCGTGCCGAACTGGGGCCGCGCCATCGCGACTTTTCCCGCGAACCGAGTCGAGAGCAGCCCGTGCACCTCCCGCGGCGCTTCCTCCGCCGACACACGCCTGGTGTTGAAGATCAGCACCCTCGCCCTCATCCCGAACCCGTGCCACAGCCCGCCTTCTCCGGTCAGGTCGGCCCGCCATCCTCGAACCTCCTCTGCGCCGAGCGGCGCGAACAGCCCCTCTCGGGCCAGCGACGCGGTGAGAAACGCCTCGCTGTTCCAGAACACGTCGGCGCGGGGCGATCCCCGCTCGGAGCGAAGCCGCTGCGCCAGGCCCAGCGCCTTGGTCGCCTCCGTGTCGCCCACCACGCGCACCTTCAGCCCGGTCTCGGCCTCGAACGCCGCCACCACCGGCCTCACGATCTGCTCATCTGCAGAGACGTACATCGTCACCGCGGCGCCGCCAGCCGCGTCCGCGCGCACTGCGCCGAGCGTGAGCATCGCAACGAGCACGGCCACGATTCGGCAAAGGCCCATCTCAACATTGTGGC
Organism: Phycisphaerales bacterium; assembly: GCA_947476675.1. GTDB lineage: Bacteria > Planctomycetota > Phycisphaerae > Phycisphaerales > UBA1924 > CANJRL01. Next base: position 813 of record CANJRL010000142.1, on the reverse strand, counting down.
GATTCTCGCCCTTGCTGTCGCCCACGCCGCTCTCGCCTTCCCGTGCCGCAGGGGCCGATCAGCCGCCGTTCGCCGGTGCCGCCGGCTTCGCGTCGCCCGAGGGAGCCGCGGCCTTCTTCTCCAGCCCCCCGAAATAGCGCTTCACCGCCTCGTGATACTCGCGGGGGATCTGCTTGGTCTCGATCGCCTCCGACGCGCGCTCGCTGGCGGCCTTCACGGCCGTCCCGAACTGCTGCCTGCTCTCCCCCCGGACCTGGTCGCCCTGCACCAGCATAGTCCCGATGATCGGCCCATCCTGCTGCTTCCCGATCGCCTTCTTCTCCGTCGTGCTGAAAGGCGCCTCACGCGATTCCTCCGCCCCCGACCCGAAGCCCTGATTGCGTCCGTTACCCCCGCTCTTCTTGGAGAACGCCTGCAGGTTCAGCCCGTTCGACCCCGGGTTGCGGCACATCCCGGAGCCCAACCTGGCCAACTGATCCTTGATCTCCCCCTGCGCCGCCTTGAGCGCCCCGAGTTCGCTCTTCATCATCTCCGCCGCGGAGAGCGAGTCCCCCAGCGCCGCCAGGTTCTTCGACGCCGCCGCCGCCGCCGCGTTCTTGCACGCCCCGCCGGCCTTCGCCAGCGACGACGCCTGATTCATCAGGCCCTGCTTCTGCTCGGGCGTCAGGTCCTTCGACGCCTCCAGCGCCTTCTTGAGCGCCTCGGTGTCCGCCGCCAACGACTTCTCGAGCCCCATCTCCGCCAGTTTCTTCTCGAGTTCCTTGCGGTCCTCGGCCAGGCGGCTCAGTTCCTGCGCCTGCGATTCGAGCTGCT
>CANJRL010000141.1 GCA_947476675.1 Phycisphaerales bacterium | reverse complement strand
TGCTGCGATCAGACCGGCCTCGCCGCCAGCCCCCTCGACATCGTGGACATGCTCGGCGTGCTGCCGATGCCCACCGGGGAGGCGGCGCGGCGGGCGAATGCGTCGGTCGGGTGGACGGCCCGGGGGGACGACCTCCGGGTGGAGTTCGACGTCAGGAGCGGGCGGATGAGGATCGAGTACCCGCCGGGGGGGGTGGGGCCGTCGCGCATCGCGCTGCTCGTGCGCGAGCCGGGCGGACTCCGCGAGGCCCTGGTCGCGCGGCTCGATTCCTACGAGCCGGTGACGATCCTGGGCGAAGGCGCCGTGAGGCCGCGGCTCGCTTCCCGCATCTTCATCACCGACCCGGCGGCGGGGTCGGAGGTGAGGCTCGGGCTGACGGACATGAGCAGCGGCCGGCCCGAGCAACTGCCCGACGCGGCGTTCGATTTCGACGCCCTGCTCGACGTGTTCGGGCCGGCGCGGATCATCGTGCTCGACCGTCGGTGCGAGCGGTCGGCGTTGTCCATGAAGGGCGGATGATGCGCGGCGCGCTGGCCATCATCTCGGCGCTCTGGCTGACGCTCGCGGCGGCGCGGGGCGGGACCCTTCCCGCCGCCGGCGGTCGGGACCACGGCGTGCTTGCGCTGCCCACCATCCTGAATCCGCCCCCGAGGCCCCCGCGGCTCATGCCCGGCCCCCCCGAGCCGCTCTCGCCCGAGGCCGAGGACGACAGCGATCTGTACCACCTGCCGGCCGCGCAGCCCCCGGGGACGGTGCGCCCGGGGCCGCACCTGGCGCGCACTCCGCTGGTGATGGCGGCGCGGGACGACCGGATCGTGCTCGTGTACCCATCGCCGAGCGCCGAAGACCCTCCCGCTGTCCGCGCCGCGGCGGGATCGAGGCGGCGCGTCGAGTCGCTCACGATCGCGACGGTCACCGAGGGGATGTACGCCTTCGAGCCGGTCGGACGCGAGCCCGAGGCCCTGGCCTCGCTGCCCGGGTGGGGCGCCGTCGAAGGGCTGGTCGTTCTGCCCCTCGGCCCCGCGGCGCTGCTCCGCGATGCGAAGGGAACCGAGGCGCCGGCTCTGCTCGTGCTCCGCGGCGTCGAGTGGTCGCCCGCCCCCTTGCCCGAGGGGTTGGATGCGGCGCTCCCATGGCGGCTGCTGGAAGTCCGTGACCGCGTTGCGCTCGTCGAGGTTCCTCGCGAGGGCGATGCGGCAAGGGTGTGGTGGGCCGGGGCCAAGGAGATCCAGGCCGCCGCGGGCAACGACGGCGCCGGCGGGCCTCTCTGGCAACAGGGCGTGATGGCGGCGCCGCGGGCGTCGGAGGCGCTGCTCTCGGCGGGCGGGCAGATCATCGCCGCGTCGCGGGTGGATTCGGACACCGTCCGGCTCCGCCTGCTGCGCGGCGCGGGCGCAGCGCCCGCCGCGAGCGGGGCGGCGCCGGCGTACGACGCGGCGGCGTATGAACTCATCGACGTTCCCGGCGTCGGAGCGCACTACGCGGTGATACCGACCGGCGACCGCGTGAATGTCGTGTGGATGAGAGACAGCGACCGCCGTCTTCTCGTGCACAGCATCTCGGCGACCACCGGGCGCGTCCTGCACGAGGGCTTCGCCCGAACCGAGCCGCTGGTCACCGGGGCCGAGCTGCAGCGGCTGGTGCTCCTGTTGGGGACGGTTCTGCTCACCATCCTGCTCTTCGTCCTGCGCCCCGAGGCCGCGGACCGGCAGGTGATCACGCTCCCTCCGGACGCGGCGCTGAGCGATCCCTGGCGCCGGATCGCGGCGGCGATGCTCGACCTGTTGCTCCCGATGGCGGTGTGCGCGTGGGCGTTCGGGGTGCCGGCGCGGGACATGGGCGCGGCGATGGTCTTCTCATCGTCCGCGTCCCTTCGGGGGTTCGTGGTGTTCCTGCTCGCGGTGGGCGTGACGGTCGCGCACAGCGCGCTCGGCGAGGCGTTGGGCGGGCGGACGCTCGGGAAGGCGCTCTTCGGCTGCCGCGCCGTCTCGATCAACGGCGAGACCCCGACGGCGTGGCAAGCGGTGGCGCGAAGCACGCTGAAGTGGCTGTTCCCGCCGCTCGCGATGCTGATGCTGGTCGACCCGGGCCGGCGGCACCCGGCGGATGTGGCGGCGAAGACCGTGGTCATCGTGCGGGTGAAGGAGGGCGGCTCGGGATCGCCGCGGCCGCCCTCGGATCCGCCGCCTCCGAACTAGGTGCGGGACTTGTTTGGGTCGGCGCCCGCGATGAGCGCACAAGCCGCGCGTTCCGCTCCAGCGAAGCCGCATTGATGCCCGATAAACGGGGCACCGCCCGTGCGCGGGTCTTGCGCACCGATAGAGAGGAAGCGGCAGAGCGACATCCGCACCCGGCCCCGAACCGCGATGGCAGAGAACGCCGAACCAGCCTCGAAGGACGACAGTCCCGCCAAGAAGGCGACGCAGGCGCCCGGGGCTCCCAAGGAGCCGCTCACCCTCGGGCAACTGTGGCAGGCGCCGGTGTTGGTGGCGGGAGTTGCGCTGTTCGTTGGCGGGGCTCTGAACGCGTTCAAGCACCGGCCGAAGTACGACCTCGACGGCGCGCTCGCATCGGTCGCGGGGATGATCGGCCAGCAGCAGACCGAGGACGGGCTGACGAAACTCGAGGTCGAGATCAAGCCCTGGATCGACAGCGGCAAGGCCACCGACGAGCAGCGGCGGAAGTTCCACCTGCTGCGCGCCGACGGGCTGGCGGTGAAGCAGCACGACGCCGGAGGCCGGAATGCCGAGCTGGCGGAGGGCATCGTTCGGGAGTACGAGGAGGCGGAGAGGCTCGGCGAGGCGCTGGACACCGCGCGGGTCACGCGCATCGCGGAAGGCCTGCTGGCGCTGAACAAGCCGCAGCAGGCCCTGCCCCGCATCAACACGCTTCCGGGCCACTCGGCGGAGCGGCGGCGGCTCCTGCGCGAGTTGGTGCAGATGTCCCTCGAGGCGGGCATGCCAACCGGCGGCGAGCGGCTGGGGCAGACGCTGGACCTGCTCTCCCGGCTCTCCGGCGACGCCTCGGCCTCCGATGAGGATCGCTCGTGGGCGTACGCGCGGCAGGCGGAGTTGCGGCTCGCGGGGGGGTTCGCCGACGACGCCGTCAAGTACCTGCTGCAGGATCTGCTGAGGCTGCCCGAATCGGAACGATCGAAGGCCGGCGAGCTCTACGTGATGCTCGGCCGCGCGTACTTCGAGACCGGGCAGCTCCAGGAATCGGCCCGGGCCCTCGAGAAGGCCCAGGCGGCGCTGGCGCAGTCGGACCCGCTGCAGGCGGAGACCGGGCTCCTGCTCGGCAAGATCTCGCTCGCCGGCTCGGCGACCGACGAAGCGAAAGAGCGGCTGCTGAGCGTCGTGAACGACTTCGCGGATTCCCCGGCGGCGCGGGAGGCCAGGCTCGGGCTCGCCGAGGCCGAGGGGATCCAATCCAACTACGAGGGCGCGATCGAGAGATTCCAGAAAGTCGCCGACTCTGTGACCGGCGACACCGGGAAGCTGACCGGCGTGCGGCTTCAGACGCTGCGCCGCGACCTCGAGTCGAGCCTGCGGCAGAGGTGCGTGGAGCGGCTCGATTCGGGCGATGAGCCGACCGCGATGCGGCTCGCGGCTCTCGCGGAAAGGCTCGCGGTTGTCGGCGGCGCGAAGGAGATGGCATCCCCGCCCTGGGTGAACCAGGCGCTGGCCGCCGCGAGCCGCGCCGCGGGGGAGAAACTGCTCGCGCCGGCGCTCCTCTCCTCGGGCAAGGTCAACTGGGCGGCGCTGGACCCCGTGACGCGGGCGGAGGCGAGGCGGAGATTCGCCGACGCCGGCGCGCGGTTCGCGGCGCACGCCGAGCAGACGGTGGGGCGCGACGACGCGGCCTACGGGCGCTCGCTCTGGCAGGCCGCGGACGCCTACGACCGCGCGGGCGATTTCGACAAGGCGATCAAGCTCTTCAGCGAGTTCGCGGCGGGGAGGCCGGGCGATCCGAAGCAGCCCGAGGCGAAGTTCCGCGCGGCGCAGGCCCACCAGGCGCGGGGGGACGTCAAGGTCGCGGCGGACATCTACCGCGGCCTGATCGCCGACGACCCTCAGTCCGGCGAGCGGCTGCGCAGCCTCGTCCCGCTCGCCCAGTGCCTGCTCGGCGACAACGACCCCTCCAACGACGAAGAGGCCGAGCGCCTGCTGCGTCAGGCGGTCAGCGGCGACGCGATGCCCCCGGACGCCCCGGATTTCCGACGCGCCCTCGCCGCGCTGGGCGAGCTGTACCACCGCTCGGGCAGGCTCCCCGAGGCGATCGAGCGCCTGAGCGAGTACGTCGAGCGGTACGGAACCGCCGACCTCGCGCCCAGGCCCAACGCGACGGCATCGGCGGAGAGCGTGAACGAGGGCCGCGGGACGCTCATGGTCCGCCTCATGCTCGCCGACGCGATGCGGCTGTCGTCCGCGGAGATCCAGAAGAGCCTCGGAGAGGCGATGCCGCAGACCAGGCGCCAGGAACTGATGCGGCTCCGCGACGAGCGCCTGCGCAAGAGCCTGGCGATCTACGAGAGGGCGTGCGCGGAGATCGTGGAGATCGACCAGAGAAGGCTGAGCGAACTCGAGCGCATCGCGATGCGCAACGCGTTCTTCTACCGGGCCGATTGCGCCTTCGACCTCGGCGAATTCGACGCCGCGATCGAGCGGTACGACGTCGCGGCGAACCGCTTCTCCGAAGAGCCGGCGTCGCTGGTCGCGATGATCCAGATCGTCAACGCCTACGCCCAGCAGGGCCGATGGGACGAGGCCCGCACCGCGAACGAGAGGGCCCGCCAGCGATTCCAGGAACTCCCCGACGGCGCCTTCAACCGCAGCGACCTGCCGATGGAGCGGCGCCACTGGGAGCGCTGGCTCGAGGCCAGCGCGCAGCTCACCGAGCGCGGCTCGGAGCGCGAGCCGGGACGGTAGTCAGGGCTTCTTCGCGGCGGAGCCGCGAGACAAGGAACGGAGGTCACGGATGGCCGCGAATCAACACGCTGGGTCTCTCCCCCGGGCACTGGGCGACGCGGCAGGCTGGCGCCCGGCGCTGTTCCGCCTCCTCGGCGAGCAGCGCATCCGGCTCGAGCGGCTCGAGCGGCTTGCGGAGCGCCAGGCCGCCCTGATCGAGCGGGGCGACACCGACGGCCTGCTCGCCCTGCTCGCCGAGCGGCAGCCGCTGGTCGACGAACTCGCCGGGCTGACCGAGGAGGTCCAGCCCTACCGCGAGGCGTGGGCCGAGGTGGCCCGGGCGCTCGGGCCGGTCGACGGCGAGCGGGCGATGCGCGAGGCGGAGTGGATGGAGTCCGCCGCGGCAAGGCTCGCGGAGCGCGACCGGCGCGACGCCGCCATGCTCGAGGCGCGGCGCGACGCGCTGGCGCAGGAGATCTCGGCGATGCCCTCGGCCCGCGGCGCGGTCGCCGCGTATTCCCGAGGGGCGTCGGCCATCGGGGCGCGCTTCCAGGACCGCGAGGGATGACGGCCCTCTCCCCGCCCAGCGCAACCCTCTCGCCAACCGACCTCACCGAACTGCTCGGGGCCTTCAGCCAGGTGACGGCGCGGCTCGAAGAGACGCACGGCACGCTCCGCGCCGAAGTGGCCCGGCTCGAGGGCGAGCTCCGCGCCGCCAACGAGGCCCTCCGCCGCAGCCAGCAACTCGCGGCCCTGGGAGAGATGGCCGCCGGCATCGCCCACGAGGTGCGGAACCCCCTGGGCTCGATCGGGCTCTACGCATCGATGCTGGCCTCGGACCTCGAAGACCGGCCCGCCCAGCGCGAGGTGGCCCGGAAGATCGGCGACGCCGTGAGGG
>CANJRL010000140.1 GCA_947476675.1 Phycisphaerales bacterium | reverse complement strand
CGGTTTGTCGGCACGCTCCGCGAGCCCGACGTGTTCGGGGGCGAGGCCGACGAGGCGATGGTGATCGCGTTCGACAGCGCGGCGGAGGTCGTGCAGCCCTACACCACGGACAAGGGCAGGCTCCGGCGGGCGATCGAGAGCATCGAGGGGGGCGACGCGGGGACGGCGATGGACGAGGCGGCGCGGCTCGCCGGGGCGTACCAGGCGCCGATCGTGGTCGAGGGGCGGGGGCTGGTGATGCAGCCCGGCCCCCCGATGCATATCTGGTCCGACGGGGCGATCGCGGACCTGGCGAGCGTCAGCATCACGGCCGGGACGCCGGTGAGGTACCACGCGATGGGGAGGGCGGACACGTGGAACGCGGGGATCACGGCGCTGCGCGCCGAGCGGGCGTTCGACGATCCTTCGCGGCTGAGCGTGTTCGTGTCGGTGCAGAGCACGGAGGAGAAGCCCCGCGAGATCGACGTGGAACTGCTGGTGGAGGGTGTCGGGGCGGGAGTGCGGCCGGTGTCACTCCCGGCGGCGACGGCGGAGGGGCCGGCGGTCGGAGGCGTGGTGTTCCGGCTGGATCGTCCGGAGGCGGGAATCGTGGCGGCGCGGCTGGCGGTGGACGATGCGCTGGCGGCGGACAACCTGGCGCGGCTGGTCGTGCCGCCGGCGCGGCGGGTTTCGGCGGCGCTGGTGACGCGCGGGAGCCTGTTTTTGAAGGAGGCGCTGGCGGGGCTGCCGCTGGCCCGGCTGGAGGTGATCGCGCCGGAGGAGTTTCAGAAGCGCGTGGACGCGGGGAAGGCCGGGGAGTTCGACGTTGTGGTGTGCGACGGGTGGGCGCCGGCGCTGGTGGAGAGCGCGGTGCGCAAGGGCGGTCGGGCGCTGCCCGCGGGGCGCTGGCTGATCCTGGGGGCGGCGCCGGCGGTGCGGGGGGTGACGCCCGGGGAGGCTCCGGAGCGGCCGGAGCCGGCGGTGGCGCTGGACTGGTCGCGCGACCACCCGGCGCTGCGTTTGATCACGATGGACGGGCTGGTGGTGAACCGGCCGTTGCGCGCCGCGGTGACCGAGGACGTGAAGACGCTGGCAATGGGTTCGGGAGGGCCGCTGATCATCGAAGCGGCGGAGGGGGCGAGCCGGGCGATCGTGACGCTGTTCAACCCGGCGGAGAGCAACTGGCCGTTCGATGTTTCGTTCGTGCTGTTTCTGGCGTCGTCGGTGAATGCCCTCAGCGAGGGCGGAGGGCTGGAGGAGTTGCAGGCGGCGCCGGGGAGCGTGCTCACCACGGAGTTGCCGCTGGGGGCGTCGGACGCGCGAATGGAGCAGCCGGGGGGCGCGGTGGCGCCCCTGGCGATGGACGCGACCGGGCGCGTGAGTTTCGGTCCTGCGCGGCGCGCGGGGCTGTATACCTTGTCATGGAAGGGCGAGCCCGGGCCTTCGGACGCGGTGGTCGACGGCAAGCCACGGCGGGTGTTCGCGGTCAATCTGCTCGACGCCGCGGAATCGCGGCTCGGGGCGAGGGAATCGCTGGGGCTGCCGAGCGGCGACGTGGCCGCGGCGGCGGCGGGCGAGGGCGGGGCGACCCGGCGGCTCTGGCGGTGGCTGCTGCTGGGCGCGGCTGCCCTGGTGCTGCTGGAGTGGCTGATCTACAACCGGAGAGTCCGCCTCTAGCCGGACGACGCCGCGAGGGAACGCCTGAAGTATTCGGATCGTGCCCGGGAGAAACCGGGCATGCCGCCCCCTTCAGACGAAACCGGGCGGTCGTTACGGACGATCCTTGAAGTGAGAGCGTTGTGAGCACCGGCTTCACCATCCTGATCGACGGCGAGTGTCCGCTGTGCCGGCGCGAGGCGGCGATGATGGCGCGCATGGATCGGGGGCGTGGGGGGCTGGTGATGGTCGACATCGCCGCGGCGGGGTTCGACCCGAGCCGCTACGGCGCTACGATGGGCGAGGTGATGGGGACGATCCACGGGGTGACGCCGGAGGGCCGGGTGATCACGGGGATGGAGGTGTTCCGGCGGGCGTACGCGGCTGTGGGATGGGGGTGGCTGCTGGCCCCGACCGGGTGGCCGGTGCTGCGGCCGGTGTTCGACGCGGCGTACCGGTTCTTCGCGCGGCACAGGCTGGGGTTGACGGGCCGGTGCGAAGGGTGCGTCGATGGTCGGTGCAAGGTGTGAGCGGGCCTTCTCGAGGGGCGAGCCGAAGCGGCGGCTGAGGGCCGCCCGGCGGTCGGTATGCTCCGCGCATGATCGACCTGAAGGCACTGCGTGACGACCCGGATCGCTTCAAAGACGGGGCGAGGAAGAAGCGTATCGCGGCGGACATCGACCAGATCCTGCAGATCGACGATCACCGGCGGCGGCTGCTGACCGAGGCGGAGACGCTGCGCTCGGAGCAGAACCGGCTGGCGAAGGAATCGGGGCCTCAGATGGGAAGGCTGTCGGCGGAGATGAAGACGGCGGACGCGGGGCGTAAGGCGGCGATCGAGGCGGAGCTGGCGGAGCTGCGGAACCGGCCGGCGGCGCTCAAAGCGCGGATCCAAGCCCTGGAGGGGGAAATCCAGCAGATCGACCCGAGGCTGGACGAGTTGCTGCTCCACGTGCCTCAGCCCCCGGACCCGGACGTGCCGGTGGGCGCCGGCGCGGAGGACAACGTGGAGGTGCGGGTGTGGCATCCCCCCCACTTCGATCCGAAGAAGTCGTTCGAGGCGCAGCGGGGGTTCCGGCCGAAGACGCACATGCAGCTCGTGCACGATCTCGGGCTGGTGTCGTTCGAGCGGGGGGTGAAGATGTCGGGCACGCGGTCGTACGTGCTGACGGGGGACGGGATGCTGCTGCATCAGGCGGTGCTGCGCTTCGCGTTCGAGCGGATGGTGATGAGGAACGGGTTCACGCCGGTGTCGGTCCCGGTGATCGTGCGCGAGGAGTGCATGGTGGGGACGGGGTTCTTTCCCGCCGGGCGGGAGCAGGCGTACCACATCGAGGAGAGCAAGCGGGGGTCCGGGTATGACCTGTTCCTGACCGGGACGGGCGAGGTGGGGCTGATGGGGCTCCACCAGGACGAGATCCTGGATGAGCGGAGCCTGCCGCTGAAGTACGTGACGGTGTCGCCCTGCTTCCGGCGCGAGGCCGGGGCGGCGGGCAAGGACACCGCGGGGCTGTACCGGGTGCACGCGTTCGAGAAGGTGGAGCAGGTGGTGATCTGCAGGCCGGACGAGCGCGAGAGCCGGGTGTGGCACGCGAAGATGATCGGGTTCGTGGAGGAACTGCTGCGCGAGTTGGGGCTGCCTTACCGGCTGCTGCAATGCTGCACCGGGGACCTGGGTCCCAAGAATGCGGACATGGTGGACATCGAGTCGTGGATGCCGGGGCGGGGCGACGCGGGCCCCGACGGCGCGCCGACCGGGGCGTGGTCGGAGACGCACAGCGCGAGCCGCCTCTACGACTTCCAGTGTCGGCGGCTGAACCTCCGCGTCAAGGGTGAATCCACGGGAGGGAGGCCGGCCCCGGCGCACTCGCTGAACAACACCGTGATCGCGAGCCCCCGGGTGCTGATCCCTCTCCTCGAGATGTATCAGAACCAGGACGGGAGCGTGACGATTCCTGAGGCGTTGCGGCCGTACATGGCCGGGCGCGACAGGATCGGATGAGGCCGGCGCAGGAAAAGGCCCCGGGAGTCGGCTCCCAGGGCCTGGCTGCTCTGTCGCGATTGATCAGCGGTTGAAGTTGCTGATGACGAGGTTGAGGTCGCGGAAGTCGACGATGCCGTCGTTGTTGGCGTCGCCGGCGCTGCCGATGGCGCCGTAGTTCTGGAGGACGATGCTGAGGTCGGCGGCGTCGACGACGCCGTCTGCGTTGAGATCGCCCGGGCGTTGAACGATGGGGGTGTTGGGGGCGCCGCCGCCGCCGCCGCCGCCGGCGTTGGCCTGAATGTTCTGATTGAGCCTCCACGCGACGCCGTAGACGACGTTCGCGACGCTGCGGGTGCGGAAGACGTCGTACCTGGTGGTGACCCAGAGCACTCGCACGAGCGGGAGTGATCCGGTGCCGAAGGGGATCGGCTGAGCGAGGACAACGTGCTCGACGTTGTTCCAGATGCTGGTGGATTCGCCGAACAGCACGCGCGGGATGCCGGAGCCGTCGTGGAGGTAGACCTGCAGATCGAGGTTATCGAATTGGAGGCCGGTCTCGGTCGTCCCGAGGTTGCCGGCGGCGATCTGGCCGGCGGTGGGGAAGGTGCGCGCCTCTGCGCGATTCCAGCAGAGGGTTGCGAAGATGTCGTCGGAGGCGGAGCCGACAGGATCGATCCAGGCGTAGTCGATGAAGCCGGGCCCGAGCTTGCCGTAATCCCAGCCGATGGCGCGAACGGGAATGGCGCCGGGGAGGTACACCGCGTCCGGGGGTTCGGGGAACTGAGGAGAGCGGCGACGCTCGGTGGGGTTGGTGAGGTCGGGAGGGGGCAGGACGCCTGAGGAGGGGGCGTTGTTGCTGCCGCCGCCGCCGATGCCCAACGGGGGATCCACGCCGATGCCGAGCGGCGGATCACTGAGGGTGTCCATCAGGGTTCCGGCGCCGCGGCGGATGCGGGTGGACTTGTTGGGGTCGGTGAGGGCTGAATCCATGGTCGGGAAGAGCGTTGGCAGAGGGCCGTTCGCGTCGCGACCTTGGAACTGGACGAAGGCGTTGTTGAGCTGAACGATGCCGGCGCCTTCGATGGTGTCGAGCGGCTGCTGTGTCCGGGGCTCCTTGACGCCGGTGGTGCCGCCCTGGTTGCCCTGGTTGGTCCAGAGTTTCGACTTGGCGGCGGAGTTGAGGAGGATGGCCTTGACGATGACGTTGGGGAGGTTGTCGCGGTTCCACTGGTTCCACTGGGGGAAGGCCTGAGGCGCGGTGGTTTTCAGGGCGCGGAACGCGTCTTGCAGGAGGGCCACGGAGCCGCCGACAAAGCCCGCGGCGAACGCGGTGCCGTTGCTGCCGGCGAGGGTGCCTGCGGTTGGGAACGCGGTGTCGCGTGAGTACTCGGCGTCGCCGGCGGAGGTGGCGAGCCTGAGGAGGGTAGCGGGGGCGACGAGGTCAACACCGACGCGGACGTTGGACTCGGTGCGGAACCCGGAAGGATTGGTCGTGTCACGGTTGGCATAGTTCCGGACGTCGAGCCGTCCGCGGCCCGTCCCGAGATTGATGCCGGGGTTGTTCCAGGAACGGTGGTAGGTGTTGTCGGTGGGGTTTCCGCCGGTGCCGCGAGGGCTTGCGCTCGCGCCGCGCGGGCTCTGACTGTTGGCGTTCAGGAAGCCCGGAGGGCCGGAGGGCGCCGGGGTCACGTCGAACCCGCCGACCTTGATGACGTTGAACGCGGACGCCGGCGAGCCGACGGTGCGGAAGGCTGCGTCGGGGTTGTTGGGCGGGAAGGGGCCGGCGCCGCCGTCCCCGGTGGGGGCAACGAGCGTGATGCCGTACTTGAACGCCACGGCGTCAGCCATGATAGAGAGGAACCCTTCGCCCTCGTAATCGCCGATGTAGGAGAAGGGCATGACGATCACGTCAGCCGGTCGCGAGAGGCCGAAGGCCGCGCCGATGGCGCTGTCGGACATGAGCAGGAGCGACGCGAGGTAGGCGTTCTCGGAGATGGCGAACGTGGTGTTGGCGCCGGCGGCGATCGCGACGGAGGCGGTGTAGGCGCGCGCCTGGGGGACGACGCCGTCGGTCTGCGGCTGGGGCTGCCCCGTGCCGATCATGGTGTGCAGCACGCCGGTGGCGCGGGTGGCGAGGGCGACCTGGCCGGGATCGGCCGGGTTCCCCTCGTTGAGCGTGCCGGCGGAGGCGATCTCGGCCAGG
>CANJRL010000139.1 GCA_947476675.1 Phycisphaerales bacterium | reverse complement strand
CCCCGCCGAGCAGATCGCGGCCTGGGTGAACGACCTGCCCGACCGGCGCATCGGCTTCGCCGGCATCGATGCATCGGCCGACTCCGCCGCCGACGACATCCTCGCCGCTCTCGATCTCGGGTGCGTCGGGCTCTCGATGAGCCCCGCCGATCAGGGCGTTCGCCCCACCGACGATCGCGTGCTCGCGGCCCTCGAGGCCGCCGCCGCCCGGCGCCTTCCGGTGATCGTCGGCAATCCCGCCCTGTGCACGACCGCGAGCGTGCTCGAGTTCGCCCGCCCGGCGTTGCTCGACGAGGCCGCCCGCACCATCCCAAACCTCACCCTCATTCTCGGCGATCTCGCCCACGGCTACCTCGACGACGCCCTCGCCATGGCCGCCAAGCACGAGCGAGTGTTCGTGGAGATCAGCGGCGTCATCGCCCGCCCCTGGTCGCTCGCGACCGCGCTCCTCGCCGCCCACGAGCGGAACCTGAGCGGCAAGCTCCTCTTCGCTTCCGGCTTCCCCGCGGAAACGCCCGAGAGGGCCATCGAACGCCTGTACACCCTCGGCGCCTTCCGAGGGCCCTCCGCCGGCGCCATGCCCGGCCTGCCGCGCGAGAGCGTCCGCGCCATCGTCGAGCGCGACACCCTCGCCACCCTGGGCATCGACGCCGGCGCCCTCGGGCGCGCCGCCGCCCCGATCGCGACGGTCGCGACCCGCCGCCTTCGCGCCCTGGAGCCCCGCGCGTGAGGCGTGCGACGCTCGCGGTCGCCCTTGCCGCGGCCGCGACGGCGAGCACGGGCTGCGCCACCGTCGGCTTCGGCGGCTCGCCGACACTCGAGGTCTCCTCCGACATCTCGGGCGCGGTGCTCACCCCGCGTTGGCGCGCCGCGGTCTACCAGTTCACCGACCTCAACACCGCCGACATCTACCTCAGCGACCTCCCGCTCGAGGTCATCGCATCGGATGACCTCGCCGACCTCGACAACGCCGCCGGCAGCATCATGCACATCCGATTCTTCCTCGCGCCCAAGGCCGGGCGGACGCCCATCTCCTTCGACGCCAGCAACGTCATCATCAGGCACCTGGTCATCGCACCCGCGACCGCCGGGCTCTACGGGGGGGGCGGGTTCATGCTCCCCCGGGACGACGCCGGCGACCCCACCTTCGAGGGCCGCGTGCGCAACGCCACCATGCGCCTCGTCGAATCCGGCCCGGGCTTCGCGGACCGCCTCGGCGCCGCCCGCGTCGACGGCTTCGTCAGCGCCGCGCTGGACCAGCCCGCCGCCACCGCGGTGGCGCGCACGTTCACCAACATCCTGCGCGAGCGCGTGCCCAAGGCCTCCGCCGCGGCTCCCGCCCGCTGAACCGGGCTTCCGGCGCCGCGGCCTACACTCGCACTGCGATGAGCGACGAGGAGCACGAGGGCGGGGAACAGCAGTCGGTCCGCGTCAACTTCGGGCGGCCGATCCCACTCTTTCCTCTCGACGACGCCGTCCTTCTCCCCAACGCCGTCCTGCCTCTGCACATCTTCGAGCCGCGCTACCGGCAGATGATCAGCGACGCCCTCTCCGGCTCCGGCCAGTTCGCCCTCGCGGTGTTCGAGGGCGACCGATGGCGCGAGGAGTACCACGGCCGCCCGCCCCTGCGCCCGGCGGTGTGCATCGCGCGCATCGTCCAGCACGAGCGGCTCCCCGACGGCCGCTACAACGTGCTCGTGCAGGGAGTGTGCAGGGCGCGCATCGACGAGGAAGCCACCTTCGACGCCGAGCGGCGCCTCTACCGCGAGGCACGCCTAAGCCCCATCGGCCCGCCGGGCGCGCCAGGACCGGAGGCCCGCGACGACGCCGAGGACCGCGAACGCCTCCGCCGCCTCCTTGCCTGCAAGCCGCTCCGCCGCTTCGTCGACCCCCAAGGCAACCCGCTCGCGCGCGGGCTTGCGAACTATCTCGACCGCCCCGCCGAGGAGGCCGCCACCCCGGTGATCGTCGACCTCGTGGGCCAATACCTCGTGAAGGCGCCCGAGGTGAAGTACCGCCTGCTCGCCGAGGGAGACGCCGCCGAGCGCGTCCGCATCGTCGAGCGCGAACTCCGCGCCCTCGCCTCGCTGATCCGCCGCGCCGACCTGCAGATCGACCCGGCGGCGCCCAAGGGCGTCTCCTGGAACTGACTGCGCTCAGGGCTGCGCCGGCGAACGCCCCGACATCGAGACCACCACCGCGAGCAGCACCAGGCCGAACGCGACCAGGTCGGCGGTCCGAAGCCTCTCCTTCAGCACCAGCACGCTGAACACGCCGAAGACCGTCAGCGTCACCGCCTCCTGGATCACCTTGAGTTGCGGCGCCGAGAGCGGCCCGCCGAAGCTCGCGTGCCCGAGACGGTTGGCCGGAACCTGCAGGCAATACTCGGGCAGCGCGATCAGCCACGACGCGAGCACCGCGACCAGCAGAGGCCACGCCTTCTGCTTGAGGTGGTAGTACCACGCGTACGTCATGAACGTGTTGGAGCCGACGAGCAGCGCCACCGCGCCGAGGATCCTGAGCATGCTTCTCTCCGCCCGGCCCGGCCCGGGGAGCGGGCTACTCCTCCGGCGCGTTCTGGCCGACGATGTCCTTGAACCCGGCGCGCAGACGCTTCACCAGCGCGCCCTCCTTGCCCGTGCCGATCCTGACATCCCCGACCTGCGTCACCGCGATGATCTCCGCCGCGGTGCCGGTCAGGAAGACCTCGTCCGCCGCGGTGACATCCTCGACCCGGAGCCGGCGCTCCTCGATCGCGATGCCGAGCCTCGGGCACAGGGTCCCGATGACGAACGCGCGCGTCACGCCGTCCAGCATGCCCACGTCGAGCGGCGAGGTGAGCACCTTCCCGCCCTTGACGATGAACAGGTTGTCCCCCGTGCACTCGCCCACGTACCCGTCGACCGAGAGCATGATGCACTCGAGGCACCCGGCGTCGATCGCCTCCATCTTCGCGAGGATGTTGTTGAGGTAGTTCAGGCTCTTGAGGCTGGGGTCGAGGCACGCGGTCGGGGTGCGGGGTCGCTTGGCAACGATGATCCGCATCCCGTCGGAGTACATCTCGGGCGGGTACAGCGCGATCTGGTCCGCGATGCAGATCACCGACGCCTTCGGGCACTTGAAGGGGTTCAGCCCCAGCGAGCCCACGCCGCGCGTGACCAGCAGGCGGATGTAGCCGTCGCTCAGCCCGTTGGCCTCGATGCACTCCCGCATCATCGCGGTCATCTCGTCGCGGCTCATCCACATCTCGATGCGCAGCCGCTCGCAGTTCCGGTAGATGCGGTCCAGGTGCTGCCGGTTCTTGAAGATCCGCTTGCCGTAGACGCGGATGCCCTCGAAGCACCCGTCCCCGTACAGCAGGCCGTGGTCCCACACGCTGACCTTCGCCTGGCTCTTGGGGAGCATCTCGCCGTCGATCCACACGTAGGGGCGGTTCTCCGAGGAGTACCTGCCGGCGCTCAGGGGTGAAGTCTTGCTCGCGGGCATCGTCGTCATACGGCCGCTCCTCTCCCGCCTGGGCGGGCGTTCGTGCGAGGCTGCGCGTCACGCGCATCATCTTCGTCGGCATGATACACCCGGCCGCGCGGCCGACGCGCCCACAATTCTGTGGATCACGCCGACAGCGGCCGCTCCGACCGCTCGTACACCGCGCAACCGGACCGGGTTCGGTGATCCCCCGCGCTTACTTGCGCAGCGCGGCGCCGAGACGAGACTCGAACGCCGACACCAGCGCCGCCACCTGCGGGTCGACCTCGTCGTGCCTGAGCGTCCGCGCCGGGTCCCGGAACCGCAGGCGCAGCGTCACCGACTTCTTCCCCGCCCCCACCTGCTTGCCGCGGTACACCCCCACGAACTCCACCCCGTCGAGCCGGTCCGGCGCAGCCTCACGCACCACCGCCTCAATCACCGCCCAGGCCGTGGGCTCGTCCACCACCAGGCTCAGGTCGCGCTCGATGGCCGGAAACGCCGGCAACGCCTCGATCGTCGCCGCCGGCGGGAACATCGCCAGCACCACCGACGCCTTCACCTCGCCGACCGCCACCGCCGACTCCTCAATCCCCACGGCCCGCAGAGCCGCACCGCCCACCAGCCCGATGTACCCCGCCGCAGCGCCGTCGACCGATACCTCACCGCACGAACCCTCTGCGAGGGCGGGCATCACCCGCTCCACCGGCGCGACCAGCACCCGCGCCCGCGAGCCCCCCGCCGTCCGCACCGCGGCCTCGACCGCCCCCCGCAACTCGCGCAGGGCGCGCTGCCCGTCCCCCTCCGGCGACTCGACGAGCAGGCCGAGATTGCGGCTCTCGATGGTCTCGCGCGTCGCGAGCCTCTCCGCGAACACCGCCGCCGTCTCGAACAGCCGCACCCCCGTCGCCGGCCTCACGCCGGCGTGATGGTTCGCGCGGAGACACCGAAGCAGGCTCGGCGCGAGGCTCGGCCGCAGCGCCGGCTCCCCCGCGCGCCTCGACTCGTCCACCGCCAGCGCCGACAGCCCCGCCGGCATCCACGCCGACGCCTCGTCGCGCGACACGAAGCCGAACGTCACCGTCTCGAAGAACCCCAGACCCGCCAGCACCGACGCCACCTCACGCCCCGCACGCTCGATGTTCTGCGGCGGCCGGGCCTCGATCTCGATCCGCTCGCGCACCGGCGCCTTGCCCAGCCCCGCCGTCCTCGCCACCTCCTCGATCAGGTCGATCTCACGGGTCAGGTCCGGACGGAAAGGCGGCGCCTCGCACCGGACGGCCTCGCCCCCCGCCGTGTGCTCCACCCGCGCATCCACCTCGATCGCCCTCAGCAGCCGGGCCATCTCCGCGGTCGGCAGGTCGTAGCCAAGGATGGCGCGACAACGGGCCGCCCGCATCGTCACCACCGTCGGCGGGGGCGCCGCCCGGCCGGACCACGCCGCCCCGTCCTCGAGCGTCCCCCCGGCCACCTCGACGATCATCTCCGCGAGCCGCGCCGACGCGAACGCGGTGGTCCGCTCGTCGACGTATCGCTCGTACCGGTGCGACGCGTCGGTGCGGATTCCTCTCCGCCGCGCCGTCGCGCGGACGCGCCAGGGGGACCACGCCGCCGCCTCCAGCACCACGTCGCGCGTGCGATCGGTGACGCTGGTCTCGAGCCCCCCGATCACCCCGGCGAGCCCGATGGCCCGATCGCGGTCGGCGACGACCATGTCCTGCGCGCTCAGCGTGTGCTTCCTGCCGTCGAGAGCGGCGAAGGGCTCGCCATCCCTCGCCATCCGAACCACGATCCGCCCCTCGGGGATGGTCGCGAGGTCGAAGGCGTGCGTCGGGTGCCCCATCTCGAAGAGCACGTAGTTCGAGCAATCAACCACGTTGTTCACCGAGCGCTGGCCGATGGACTCCAGCGCCTCCACCAGCCACCCCGGGCTCGGCCCAACCCGCACGCCCCGGATCACCCGCGCGACGAACAGCGGGCACCGATCATCCGCGATGAGGTTCTCGACCCGCGCCGAACCCAGCGCCCCCGGCGCGGCGCCCAGGTCGGCGCGAAGCCTCACCGCCGGCTGCTTCAGTTGCCGCCCCGTCGCCGCGGCGATCTCCCGCGCCACGCCCACGTGGCTCAGGCAGTCCCCCCGGTTGCTCGTCACCTCGACGTCGAGGCGCTCGTCGCCCCCCGCGATCGCCTCCCGCGATTCCAGCGGGAAGCCCAGGTCGGTCAGCGCCGCCTCCGCCTCCGCGCCCGACAGATTGCCCGGCTCCAGAAGCCGGTTGAGCCAACGCACGCTGATGAGCATCGGCGGAGCATACCGGCGCCGCCCCGCCCCACGCGGCTAGGCTCTCCACGCACCATGACCGACCCCGCGCAGACCCCGCCCGATCCGATCATCGGCATCGACCTCGGCACCACCAACTCCCTCGCCGCCTACGCCGACGAGCGCGGCTCGCGCATCCTCCGCGACCCCCGCCCCGCCCGCGACTCCGACGACAATCCCGACCTCCTCCCCAGCGTCGTGCGCTACTCGCCCT
>CANJRL010000138.1 GCA_947476675.1 Phycisphaerales bacterium | reverse complement strand
GGCGCGGAGCAGGCGGTCGGCGAGTTCGCGCGAGGGCAGGTCGCCCGCGTTCGCGAAGAGCCAGGAGGCGGCGTCGCCCACGGTTGCCTGCACGCTGACGACGGCGTCGGCGGGCTCGGCGGCGGCCTGGTTTGCGAGGTCGGCGAGAAGGCGGGCGCCGTGGTTCACGACGCGGCGGGCGGCCGGCTCGGACTTGCCGGCGTGCCATGCGAGGGCCGCGCGCCGGAACATGAGGCGGTTGCCCGCGGCGAGGAAGCGCATCTCCGCGGGGGGTGCGGAGTCGGCGAGGCGCTGCAGCGCCTCCGCGGCGGCGTCTGCCTGATCGTCGTCGCCGAGCGCGGCGCGGGCCTGGAGACGGCGGAAGGCGAGTTCGATGCGGACGGTGGCGAGGTCCGGCGCGGAGGCGGCGTCGAGCGCGGCGATGGCGTCGAGCACGCCGAGGGCGCGCGGCGCGTCGGACGCCGCGGCGCCTCCGAGCCACCCGTCGAGGAGTTGTCGGGCGAGCACGATGGCCCGTGCCGCGGCTTCGGGGTCGGGCGGATCCTGCTCCGTCGCGGCGCGGAGTTCTTCCTTGAATGACGGCTCGGCGACCGCGACGAAGCGTGCGACGGCCTGAGGGCGCTGGGCCTCGCTCGCGGCGCGGATTCGGGCGTAGAGCAGACGGGCGGCTTCGCGGCGGGATGCGGCGTAGGTCGGCGAGTCGTTCGACACGCGGAGCAGCGCGTCGACGGCCTGCTCGGGATTCAGGCGCCCGGAGGCGGACTGCTTGAGGAGCAGCGTCCCGGATCGGGGGTCGTCGGGATATCGGCGGAGGAACTCGGCGGCGGCGGCTTCGCGTCTTCGTGCGGCGTCGGCGGCTGCCTTGGCGTGCTCGGTTCCCGCGGGCTTTGCGCCGTCGGCGGCGGCCGCGTCAAGTGCGCGGACAGCCATCCAGAGCGCGTCGGCGACCGCCGCGGGGGAGGACGCGAGTTTCGCGGCGGCGGCGAAGCGGTCGGCGGCCTCGATGGCGCGGCGGGGGTCGTCGCCCGACGAGTAGAACACCGCGGAGGCGAGGAGGGCGGCGGCCTCGGCGCGGGCCCCGGGAAACTTGTCGGCGTCGGCGCTCTGCACGGCGGCGAGCAGCAGGGTCTGCGCCGAGGCGTACTGGGCGATGACCTCGCGGTCGGAGGTGGGCGCATCGGCCGACGCGCCCGGGAGTGCCGAGTGCGCCTTGCGAGCGCGCTCGTTGGCCTGCAGGGCGCGGGCGTACAGCGGGATGAAGCCGTCGCTGCCCAGGGGCTCGGCGCCGTAGCGCGACGCGAGGTCGACGACCTGCGCGAGTTCGTCGCGGGTCACGAGGTCGGCGAGGGCGATCGAGCGGAGTCGGGCGGCGATGGCCTCCGATCGCTGGGGTGGCCTGGCCTCGAAGGAGAGCACGGCGAGCAGGCGGGCGTCGGTGGCGGGGAGGGGGCGGTCGGCGCGGCCGGAGGCGGCGCGGGCGTTGGGGTCGATGGAGGCGGCTTCGCCGCCGCGTGCCTCGCGGACCAGGCGCAGGGCCTCGGGCCACTCGCCGGCGCGGGCGGCGGCGGCGAGGCGGCGGGCGAAGATCTGCCCGCGCACCGATGGGGGAGTGTCGGCGGCGTGCTCGACGAGGTCGAACCAGCGCGTGGCCTCGAGGAAATCGCCGCGGAGGGATGCGGCGACGCCGACGCCCATGGCGGCGCGGGCGACGTGCTCGAACTTGAGCGAGCCCTCGGGGACGCGCGCGACGGTCGGCGACTCACCGGCCGGGGCGTTGAGGAGCCAGCCGAAGCGGCGGGGTGCGTCGCCCGCGGCCTCGGGCCGGTCGGTGAGTTCGGCGAGGTAGACGCCGGACCATCCGGCGAGGTACATCGCGATGGAGCGTCGGCGGCGGGACGCGGCGAGGGACTCGCGCACGAATTCGAGGTCCATGTCGCGCGAGGACTCCTCGGCCTTCTCGAGGGCCTCGACGCGCTTGTGCGCGGCGATGCCGATCGCGGCGAGTTCCTGGGCGAGAGAACGGAATGAGCGCTCGGCGGCGTCGGCCTCCTGGGGGGCGTCGAGGCGGAGGCGGCGCCTCTCGGCGGCGGTTTCGGCCCGGATGTAGGAGAGGCGGTGCAGGTTGAGCCGCAGGTCGAACGACTCGGCGTCGGGGATCGAATCGAGCAGCCGGCGGGCGCGCTGCTCGAGTGCCTCGCGCTCGGCGGGGTCCTTGGAGGATTCGAGGTTCTCGGCGAGCAGGGCGGCGAGGCGCTCGGCGATCGGGAGGCGGTCTTCGCTGGGGGTCCGCTGGAGCAGGGCGTCGAGGTGATCGAGGAGGAGCGGGCGGAGGTCGCGGGCTTCGAGGTAGGCGGCGAGGGCATCATCGGCGTCGCGGGTGCGGGGGCCGGAGGCGATCGCGGCGGCGCAGAGGAGCGAGGCGAGGAGGGCGCGGATCACCGCGCGGCCCCCGCGGGTGGCTCGGCCCGGGCGGTGGTCTGGGCGTCGAGCCATGCGAGCGCAGCGCTCCCGGGCGCGGCGAGGGAGAGTTCCTTGCGGAGCGCCTCGGCGCCGGCCTTGTCGCCTTGGGCGCGGAGTTCGCTCGAGCAGAGGGCGAGCGCCAGCGCCGCGAGTTCGGGCTGGGTGGGGCCGAAGCGGGCCGGGACGTGCAGCAGTTCGAGCACGCCCCGGCGGCGATCGGCGGCGTCGGGCTCGAGGAGCAGCGAGCGGCCGACGGCGGCGCGGCGCCAGGCTTCTCTCCAGGTCCCGGCGTCGCGCTCGGGGTCGGCGGTGAGGCGCTCGCGGGCCTTGGCTCTCTGGTCCGCGGAGCCGCGCTGCGCGACGACAAGGTCGCGGATGAAGACGGTCGAGGCGTTCCTGGCCTGGGAGGCGGACTTGTCGAGATCGGAGCCTGGGGAGGCCGCGGCGGCGGCGCGGTAGAGGGCCGCGATGGTGCGGGCCTCCTCCGGCGCGTCGGGGGGGAGGGCGAGGCCGGTGTCGCTCGCGAGGGGCGCTGTTTCCGGGGTGTCGAGCCAGAGGGGCGGAAGTGCGGGGCAGAGGCCGGTGTCGGGGTCGAGGCTGTCGGAGTGGGCGCCGCGCTGCCGGTCGGCACGGAGGCGCAACGTTTCGAGCCAGGCGGGGAGGGCGGCGAGGCTGGAGCCGCGGGTCAGGCGACAGCGGAGGGTGGCTTCGGCGATCGCGTAGCCGGTGGCGCCGGGGAGTCGGCGGGCGAAGAGGGCTTCGAGGGCCGGCTCGGCGAGGGCGATATCGCCGCGGGCGAGTCGGGCCTGGGCGCGCCATGCGAGGTCGGAGAGTTCGGCGAACGCGGCGGCCTCGGGGGCGTGCTCGCCCTCGACCCGGCGCACGCGCTCCCAGCCGATGATGGTTTGGGCTTCGCCGTCGCGCACCGCGACGCCGGCGGCAGAAACCGAGATCACGGCGGAATCGACGCGCTGCCCGCCGCGCAGCGCCACTTGTGAGAAGGCGGGGGCGGCGGCGCACAGCGCAAGCACGGCCGGCGAGGTGCGCGGCATCAGGGCCTGGCCCTCGGCATGACGCCCGACGCGGGGACGTAGGTGTACGTGCCGTCGGAGAACTCGGCGATGCGTTTGAGGAGGTGCTCGGACTCGCGGCTGGTGAAGGCGATGCAGTGGACGGGCACGAGGGTTCCGGCGCTGCTGCGGTTGATCTGCTCGATCTGGCCGACGACGGCGGCGTCGAACAGGCCGTCGGTCATGAAGTAGATGGCGTCGGGGCGAGGGCGGAGGGAGAACACGATTTCGAACGCCGGGGCGGGGTTGGTTGCGCCCGAGGCCTGGATGGTCGCGATCTGGGCGAAGGTGGCCTTCTTGTGGCGCTGGGCGGCGTCGGTCCATCCGGCCTTGCCTCCCAGGGGCGTCGCGTCGGTCGAGAAGAGGACCACCGAGAAGGAGGCGTGCTCGGCGAGGGTGTCGATGGAGGATTCGAGTTCGTGCTTGAGCGACTCGAGTTTCGGCCCGGCCATGGAGCCCGAGATGTCGACGATGTAGGCGAAGCGCGAGCCGGTGGCTTCGACGCCGAAGAAGCGGGTGCCGCCGCCGCCGGCGCCGCCGAGTCCGGAGCCGTCGCCGAAGGACCCGCCGGAAGCGTTGTCGTTCGAGACGCCGGCGCCGCCCAGCCCTGCGAGGTCGGCGGCGGGGGAGGCGGCCTTGGCGAGGTCGACGGGGCCTGGTGAGGCGTCGGCGAGGTCGATCTTGGGAGGGGCGAACTCGGGCAGTTGCTCTTTGGGCATGCCCGCGGCAAGGTCGGCTTCCTTGATGTCGGTGAGGTCGGTCTCGGTGAGCGTGGTGAGGGTGGTTTCGGCGGCGAGCGATCCGGGGGCGTCGCCGGAGCCTGAGGAGGCCGCGACGACGATCCCGGCGGCGAGGAGGGCGGCGGCGAGGTGGACCATCACGGACACGGTGACGCCGACGGCGGAGGCGCCGAGGAGACGTTCGGCGATACGCCGGGCCATGGTCTTTGGAGAGCGGACGACGGGTTCGGCGGGATCGCGCGAGGCGGCGCTTGCCGGGGGCGGCGCCGCCGGGGCGAGGCTCGTGGGTTCGGCGGGTCTGATGGGTGCGGTTGACACGGGGTGTGAGTTCCCGGAAGTCCGGGGAAGTCTACGGGGCACTGAGGGGATACATCGACGGGATGGGGGCGGTTCCCGCGATGGTTGCGGGGTGGGAGAATTGCGGCGAGGATGGCGCGCCTCGTCGCGTCGGCGGGGCGCCCCGAGCGGAGGCCTCGACGATGCCCACCTCCAGCCCCGCCCTTACCGACCGCGCTGCGGCCGATGCCCCTGCTGGCGGCCGCGCTACCGACCATGCCATGGCCAAATCACCCCCCCGAGCGAAGTACAAGCGTGTCCTCTTGAAGTTGTCGGGCGAGGCCTTCGGCATCGCCGGGGAGATGGGGGTTGATGCCAGAGAACTGGACGTGATCGCGCGCGAGGTGAAGGCGGCGGTGGAGACCGGGGCCCAGGTGGCGGTGGTGGTCGGGGGCGGGAACATCATCCGGGGGGCGGCGCTGGCCGAGGCCGGGCACATCCCGCGGGCCACGGCGGACCACATGGGGATGCTGGGCACTGTGATCAACGGCTTGGCGCTGAAGGAGATGCTGAGCACGCTGGGGCAACCGGCGCGGTGCATGACGGCGATCGAGATCAACGCCGTCGCCGAGCCGTTCATCCGGGGGCGGGCGATCCGGCACATGGAGAAGGGCGCGGTCGTCGTCCTCGCCGGCGGCACGGGCAACCCGTTCTTCACCACCGACACGTGCGCGGCGCTGCGGGCGACGGAACTGGACTGCGACATCGTGCTCAAGGCGACCAAGGTGGACGGGGTGTACAGCGCCGACCCGAAGAAGGACCCGGCCGCGACGCGCTACGAGAGCCTGACCTTTGCCGAGGCGATCCAGAAGCAACTGCGGGTGCTGGACATGACGGCGCTGGCGATGTGCCAGGAGCAGAGCCTGCCGGTGCTGGTGTTCGACTTCAAGAAGGCGGGGAACATCCGGCGGGTGATCCTGGGCGAGCCGGTGGGGACGCTGATCCGGAACGGGTGAGTGCCGCGGCGGAGCCCGCGCGATTCTCGGACCGGATTTTTTCCAGATTTTCCTTGCATATCCCCCTCCCCCCCCGTGGCATACTGCATGGGCGTAGGAAGGGTGAACAAGGGTTTCGGGCGACTGTTCAGCCGCGAGTTCTTCTGGGAGACAACAGCAATGCGAGCAGCAACACGGGGCGTCCAAGCGAGCGCGATCGATGCCTTCGCCTTCAACTCCTCTCCCTCCGGGAGAGGATGTCATCGCGGAGCGATGACAGGTGAGGGGCGCCTGCCTTTCCTCCCCTCTTCTGACTTCTCCGCGCACAACCAAGAACCCCTCATCCGTCAGCCTGCGGCTGCCACCTTCTCCCGATGGGAGAAGGGTGCTTCCAACCCCTCTCCCTCCGGGAGAGGGCAGGGTGAGGGGCTCCTGCCTTTCCTCCCCTCTTCTCTCTCCGC
>CANJRL010000137.1 GCA_947476675.1 Phycisphaerales bacterium | reverse complement strand
TGGCTTGGCCCGCCGCGCGCCCCCGAGAGCCGGGGCCGCGAGCCCACGCTCGATCAGGTCACCGAACATCCGCTTGACCGGACGATCCTCGAGCGAGTGGAAACTGATCACCCCGACCCGCGCACCCGGCCGGAGCCACGACTGTTGCGCGCCGTCCCGGCGAGAAGCCGCCTGCGCCGCCGCTCGCGCCACTCCCTCGAGCAGCGCCGACAGCGAGCCCAGCTCGTCGTTGACGGCGATGCGCAGCGCCTGAAACGAGCGGGTGGCGGGGTCGATCGATTGGCTGGGAGAAAATGGCACGGCGGCTCGGACGACAGCGGCAAGTCTGGACGTGGTCGTTATCGGCGACCGCTCCCGTTCACGGACGATTTTTTGGGCGATCCGCCTCGCGTGCCTCTCCTCCCCGAGGTCGCGCAGCATTTCGGCGATCTCCTCCTCGCCCATCGACGCCAGCAACTCGGCCGCCGTGATCGGCCCCCCGGGGTCGAGCCGCATGTCCAGCGGCCCGTCGCGCTGGAACGAGAACCCCCGTGCCGCGTCTTCGACCTGGCCCGACGCGAAGCCCAGGTCGGCCAGCACCATGTCGGCCGAGTGCCCCCCCTCCGCCATGCGACGGGGCAAGTCTGCGAAATTCCCGCGAAGCGCGACCACCCGGGGGGCCTCGGCGACCGCCCGCACCGCCTGCTCAGCGGCCCTGAGGTTGCCCTCGTCCAGATCGTTCAGCACCACCGTGCCCATCGGCCCGAGCCGCGCCGCGACGAGGGCGGCGTGCCCGCCCCGACCAGCCGTCGCGTCGGCGTAGGTCTCCCCGGGCCGGGGCGCAAGCGCGTCGACCACCTCGGCCGGCATCACCGGGATGTGGGCGGCGCCTCCCATGCGCGAAAGGGTAACGCTCGGGAGTCGCGATCGGCTCGCCCGGTAGACTCACGCGGATGCCGAAGACCACGCGTGGGATCCGCACCGCCGCCTGGGCGCTTGCCGCGTGCGCCGCGATCGGCTCCGCCGGATGCCTGCCTCGCCGCGTCACCATCGACCTGCAGCCCGAGGAGCCGGAACTCGAGCAGACCATCGTGATTGCGGATGAAGGGGCCTCGCACTCCTCGCCCAAGGTGGCGATGATCGACGTGCGGGGGCTGATCAGCGACGGCGCGGCCGGCGGAATCCTCACCGGGGGCCGCGCCCGCTCGCCGGTCGACGACCTCGTCGCTCGCCTCGACAGGGCGGCCCGCGACGGCGACGTGAGGGCCGTGCTCCTCCGCATCAACTCCCCGGGAGGCACGGTCGCCGCCAGCGAGACGATGTACGCCGAGATCCGCCGCTTCGCCGAGCGAACGGGAAAACCGGTCATCGCCTCCTTGGGCGAGGTCGCTGCATCGGGCGGCTATTACATCGCCCTCGCCGCCGACGAGATCATCGCCCAGCCGTCCACCACCACCGGCTCGATCGGCGTGATCGTGCAGACCTTGAATGTCTCCGGCGGGATGGCGCGCATCGGCATCACCGCCCGTTCGGTCACCAGCGGGCCGAACAAGGCCCTCGCCAGCCCCTTCGAGACCGAGAGGGAGGCCCACTACGCCATCCTCCAGCAGATGGTCGACGACTTCTACGGCCAGTTCCGAGGGCTCGTTGCCCAGCGCCGCCCCCGCATCCCCGATCAGGCGATGCCCATGCTCACCGACGGCCGGGTCGTCACCGGCGCGGAGGCCGCACGCCTCGGCCTGGTCGACGGAACGGGCGGCGTGCGCGAGGCCTTCGCCCGCGCCCGCGAGCGCGCCAACCTCGGCCCGGCGTGCCTCATCAAGTACCACGCCGACGGCGATTCGCCCCGCACCGCCTACGCCATCGTCGATGTGCCCGAGCCCTCCGCCGCGGCCAGGGGTTGGGGCGCCGGCGGCACGCAGATCAACCTCATGCAGATGAATCTCGGCCTCGCCGGGGCCGAGGGCGCCTCCGGGTTCTACTACCTGTGGGTCCCGCCCTCCCCGTGACGCCCCACCTCGTCCATCTCAACTGCCCGCAGTGCCGGAAGGAACTGCACATCGACGCGGGGTTCCGCGGAGCCGTCGCGAGGTGCGATCAGTGCCACGCCCTCATCAGCGTGCCCAAGAAGGGCTCAACGGCGTCCGTCGCCGAGGCCTCCTCGGTCCGGCGACCCCGCCAGCCGGGCGCCCTTGCCGAGCCCGCGTTGCCTCCCCGGACGAGCCGCCGAGGCCTCATGATCACGCTCGCGCTGGCCATCATTGGCGTCGCGAGCGCGGTGGCCGCGTACCTCGCGCTGAATCCCTGAGCGGGCCCGCCCGGTAGGCTTGCTCGTCCGGCGCGCGCCGACCTGCGCGGCCTAGTTTCTCTGGAGGCTCCATGCCCAGCACTCGACGCGTGATTCTCCCCGCCGCCGCGGCGCTGCTTTCCCTTGCCGCCGTCGCCCTCTGGCGCGCCGCGCCGGCCCGCGCCGCCGATCAGCCCGAGCAGGGCAGGCGCCTCATCGCCGTCGTCGACGTTGTCGGCGTGGTCGAGCGGCTCATGGATTCCGACCGCTACAAGCCCGCGCGCGACGAGGTCGGCGCGGCGGCCGAGGCCGACGTCAAGCCGCTCCGCGAGAGGGTGCAGGCCATCGAGGAGAAGCACCGGGGGCTGCAGCCGACCGACCCGGCCTACGGCGACGCCGTGCGCGAGTACCAGCAGGCCAGGGCCGCCCTCGAGCGCCGGGCCCAGGAGCTCAGCAAGGAGATGGACGCGCTGACCACGAAGCAACTGGTCGAGTGCTACCGCATCGTCCGAGCCTCGGCCGACGCGACCGCCGAGCAGATGGGGTACCAGTACGTCGTCGCGTCTCGCCCGGTCGACAAGGACCTGGACGCGCAGGACACCGCCGCCGTGGTGCGGGCCATCATCGCCCGGCCCGTCCTCCGCTTCCCCAACGAGGCGGACATCACCCCGGACGTGAAGCAGGACCTGAAGATCAACTGAGCGCCGCCCCTCAGCGCACGAGCAGGGGCTGCCCGCGCTCGTCCGTGATCAGCGCCGCCTCGGGCTCGCCCTTCGCATTGAACGGCTTCACACGGTAGATGCGGTTGCTCTGGTCGATCACCAACGCCGAGCCCTGCTCGGGCACCGCGATGAGCCGCACGTTCTGCGTGACCACGGCCTCGCCGGCCGCCCGCGCAAACGACGCTTCACGCCCCCCTCCCGCGACGAACCCGAGCGCCAGGGCGACGGCGGCGACCGCGGTCGGGACCGCGAGCGATCCGGCCCGGGGCGCGAGCCTTGTTTCATCCTTTGTCTGCATGCGTGGCTCCTGAGAGTGCGTCGACGGTCTCGCCGGTCGGGCCGGCTCGCGGAGGTTCGACGCCCAACCCCGCGACCAGTTCATCCGCCAGCGCGGCCTTGACGTCCGCCATACGAGGGCACGCCGCCCCCAGTTCCCGCTCCATGCTCGTCACCCGGCGCCCGGCAAGGCCGCAGGGCACGATCAACCCGAAGTGATCCAGGTTCGTCGTCACGTTCAGCGCGAGGCCGTGCATCGTGATCCACCGGCGAACCCGCACGCCCAGGGCGCAGACCTTCGCTCCCCGGTCGGCCCCCGCGGAATCGCCGGGGGCGCAGCCGGCCCGCGAGGCCGGATCTCCCCCCAGCCACACCCCGGTGGCGCAGGCGTCGCGATGCCCGGCAAGGCCGAACCGCCCGACCGCGCGGATGACCGCCGACTCGAGTTCTCGCATGTATCGGTGGAGCCCCCAGCCCAGCGCGTTGAGGTCGACGATCGGGTACGCCACCAGTTGCCCGGGCCCGTGGTACGTGATGTCGCCTCCCCGGTCGGTCTCCGCGACCTCAACACCCAGACGCGCCAGCGTGTCGGCCCCGGCGAGCAGGTGGTCGCGCGCCCCCGCGCGGCGGCTCACCGTGATCACCGGAGGGTCGTGCTCGAGCAGAAGGAGCGTGCCCAGAGGAGCCGCGGCGCCCGAGCGCCGCGCCTCGCGCCACGACGCCGCGTCCGCCATCGCCCGCTCCTGGGAGCGCAGCCCGCCGGCGTACGACAGACGCCCGCAGTCGATCACGCGCAGCGGTCCAGCGATCACGAGGGATGATACGCGCCCCGGGGCCGAGGCTCAGCGCCGGGCGCCCACCGAGGCCATCGCTTCTTCGTAGACCTTCGCGGCCTTCTCCGCCGCCCCGTCCCACGTCAGCCGCCGGATCTCCATCGACCCGTGCTCGCTGAGCGTGCTGCTCAGCGGCGTGTGGCGGAGCACCGCGACGATCTTGTTCGCCATGTCGTCGATGTCCCAGAAATCCACCTTGAGCGCGTGCGTGAGCACCTCCGAGACGCCCGACTGCTTCGAGATGATCACCGGGGTCCCGTGCGCGATGGCCTCGAGGGGCGCGATGCCGAAGGGCTCGGACACGCTGGGCATGACGTACAGGTCCGCCATCTCGAACACCCGGGCCACGTCCTTGCCCCTCAGGAAGCCGGTGAACAGCACCTTGTGGCCGATGCCCATCTGGGCCGCGAGTTCGATCATCCGCGTCGCCATGTCGCCCGAGCCGGCGACCACGAACTTCACGTTCTCGATCTTCTCCAGCACCCGCTTGGCCGCGGCGATGAAATACTCCGGCCCCTTCTGCATCGTGATGCGGCCCAGGAACAGCACGATCTTGTCCCGCGCCTCGATCCGGGACTCCTCCGTCGGCTGCGCCGCATCGACCTCGATCCCGTTGTAGACCACCCGCAGCTTGCGAGGATCGACCGCGTACCGCTGCTCGCAGATGCGCCGCGTGTACTCGCTGACGCACACCACCCGGGTCGCCCCGTGCATCCCGCGCCGCTCGATGTCGTACACCCGCTGGTTCACGTGCTCGCCCGAGCGGTCGAACTCCGTCGCGTGCACGTGGGCGATGAAGGGCCTCCCGGTGGCGTGCGCCGCCGCCAGGCCCGCGGGGAAGGTCAGCCAGTCGTGCGCGTGCACCACGTCGAAACGCTCCGTCCGCGCCAGCCGGAGCACCAGCCGCGCGTACCGCCCGGCCTCGGCGAACAGGTCGCCCGAGTAGTGGTCGGACCGCGGCGCCGCCCGCCCGAACGCCTGGCTCCCCCTCGTGTCCGCGAAGGACTGCACCCACTCCAGCCAGTCCGGCGCATCCACCCCCGACGCCCGAAGAGCCGCGATCTCGCGCTGCAGGATGTGCACCACGTCGGGCGTCACGCCCAGCGCCGCGGCGTCGCGCAGCAGCCGGTCGCGCATCTCGAGCAGCGACCCGGAATCCGGCCGCGACACCGGCCCCCCGTCGCCATACGGGCTCGAAAACCCCGCGGGCAACGACACGAACACCGCGTGGGCGAAATCGGCCATCGTCGACGCCGCCGCGCCCTCGATCCCCGCGACCGAAGGCCCGTGCGCCACCGACCGCTCCTCGACGCGGTCCACCCCCATCGCAGCAGGCGCCGCGAAGCCCAGGTGGCGCATCCAATAGCCCGGTGACTCCGCCGCGATCGGCGTCGCGGCGTGCGTGCCGCCCGGGGCAACGTTCGTCGGGCTCAGCATCCGCACGTGCGTCGCCGCCCCCGCCTCGACGGGCCGCGGAAGCACGAACATCACCTCGTGCCCCAGCCGGTCAAGCCCCTTGGTCAGGCCGAAGCACGCCGTGCCCAGCCCGCCGCTGATGAACGGCGGGAACTCCCAGCCCAGCATGAGGATCCGCAATCGTGCCACGGCGACCTGGCGTGAGGGTGGATGCGAGTGGGTTCGTCCGCCCGGCGGAACTCCGGCGATGCGGTCCATCGTTATACCCGCTTCACTCCGCGTCGTCCCCCGCTTCCATCTCGCCCAGAGGCCGGAACGTCTGCTCGCACGCCAGCAGGAACAGCAGCGCCCGATCCGCCGCCTCGGAATCGCCAAGGCCCTCGAAGGCAACGGGCATCCGAAACGTGAACCGCTTCCGCTCGTCGCGGAAGTGCTCGAACTTCGGCGACCGCGCCGAGGGCATGGCCCCGCGCAAGCCCAGCCTGAGCGCAACATCCGCCAGTTCCTCGTCGAAGAGTTCTTCGAGCCTGTCCCCCGTGTGCACCAG
>CANJRL010000136.1 GCA_947476675.1 Phycisphaerales bacterium | reverse complement strand
GGGCGGGGGGGTGGGGGGCCGGAGGAGAGGGCGGGGCGTGCGTGGGCTCAGATGTCGAGCGGGACGGGCTGCTGCGCGGAGTGGGGGTGCTCCGCGCCCTTGTAGACCTTGAGTTTGTCGATCATCTGGCGGCCGAGGCGGCCCTTGGGGAGCATGCGGGCGACGGCACGCTCGATCACGCGGTCGGGCTGGCGCTCGAGCAGCGTCTCGTAGGTCTCGACGCGCAGGCCGCCGGCGTAGCCGGAGTAGAAGGTCATGAGGCGCTGCTCGGCCTTGCGCCCGGTCATCACGATCTTCTCGGCGTTGAGGACGATGACCGGATCGCCGGTGTCGATGTGGGGGGTGTAGTCGGGGCGGTGCTTGCCCATGAGGACTTGGGCAACCTCCGCGGCGAGGCGGCCCAGCCGCTTGCCGTCGGCGTCCACCACGCGCCACTGCTGCTTCACCTGCTCGGGCTTGGTCCTGATCGTGGTCTGGCGCATGGTCATGGTCGGCCTCGTTGTGCTGCGGAAGACGGGGCTGCGGCGGCGGGGGGGCGTCCTGCCCGAAGCGCCGCAGGGGGTCGAAAACGACACCACCCGCTCTCGCCGGTTCGGAGCCGCGAAGGCCCCGTGCCGCGATCGGCGACGGCTCCGGTGATCGTCACCGGCCCGCCGCGGCCCGCCGCCCGTGTAACGGGGCAGACGCGAGCGTGTGGCTCACACTGCTCCAGCCTTCCTGCCGGCGCTAACCGCCGGGGCCGGGGAACTGGGGAGGGAAAGCCTAACGGGCTGACCGGCCAAGTCAACCCCTCGCCTCGGCCTCCCGATCGGAGCCAATCCGCCGTGTCGGAGCGCCGCCGAGCCGCCGGCGTCCGATGATCCGGTATGCCCGACGACGTGACGCCACTCTCGATCAGCCAGAACGACCCGACCGGCGCGCCCGGCGGCGATCCTCGGCGCGACATCGGCACGCGGGCCACGCTGACCTTGGCGTGGATCGCGACCGTGCTGGTGGTCGTCGCGACCGTGTTCGTGCAGACCGCCGGCGGGAGGAGGGCGCTGATGCAGGGTGCGCCCGGGCCGGCCGCGACGCTCCCGGATGAGCCGCCGGGCGGCATAGCCGAGATCATGTGCCGCTACCTGGTGGGGGCGAAGACGATGTTTTCGGGAGGGGTGGCGCCTTCGACCAAGGAACTGATGCAGCCTCTCGCGCAGTTCGAGGAGGCGAGCCCGACCGATGCGCTCCGCGTGGGCATCGCGGCGGCGGAACTGGAGGGCCCGTCGGCAGCGGTCGACCGGCTGACGACGCTCGCGGACAACCCGAAGGCGTCCGAGACGCTGCGGCGCGAGGCGGCGGCGCTGGCCGCGGTGTACGCCGCGGACGACAAGCAGGCCGCGATCCGCGAGATCGATCCGTCGATCCGGGGCGGGCTGACCGACCGGCACGGCTGGTTCGGCGATCTGGCGCAGGCCGCCGGGATGGCCGAGAGCGACCCCCCGAAGGCCGCGGTGCTTGCGCGGGCGTTGCGGACCGTGCTGATCCTGGTCGGCGCGGTGATGGTCGTGGGCGTGGCGGGGATCGCCGGCCTGGTTCTGCTCATCGTGGCGGCTCTGAAGCGATCGAAGGGACAGATGCACGACCGCTATCACCCGCCCGCGCCCGGGGGGAGCGTGTACCTGGAGACCTTCGCGATCTTTCTGGGCGGGTTCCTGCTGCTCATCCCGCTCGGGGCGCTGATCGAACCGAGCGTGCCGGGAGCGGGCGAGATGCTTTCGTGGCTGCTGGTGCTCGTGCCGCTGTGGCCTCTGGCCCGCGGCACGCCCTGGAACAAGCACCGCCACGCGCTGGGTTGGCACAGCGGCGCCGGGGTGGCCCGCGAAGTCGGCGCGGGGGTGGCTGGGTACATCGCCGGGCTGCCGATCCTCGGCCTGGGCGTGATGCTGACCCTGATCCTCGCCTTCGCTGACGCGCTGGTGCGCAAGGCTCTGGGGCTGCACGAGGGCGGGCCGATCTCGCACCCGATCGTGCAGGAGATCGGGCAGGGCGGGGTGTGGGCCAAGGTGAAACTGGTCAGCCTCGCGGTGATCTGGGCGCCTCTGGTGGAGGAGAGCATGTTCCGCGGCGCCCTCTACCACCACCTGCGGGGCCGCCTCCGCCCGCTGGTGTCCGGCCTGCTCGTGGCCTTCGTCTTCGCGGTGATCCACCCCCAGGGCATCATCACGGTTCCGGCGCTCATGTCGCTCGCCGTGGTGTTCGCGCAGATGCGCGAGTGGCGCGGCTCGCTGATCGCGCCCATGACCGCGCACGCGTTGCACAACGGCGCGCTGATGACCGTGATGCTCATCGCGATGTCGTGATTCGTCTGCGGCGTGCCGCCCCCTCGATCACGGGCTGTTCGAGGGCTGTGCCGCGCGTCGGCGCAGCATGGCCTGGACCTGCTGCAGGTGCTCCGACGCGAGGGCCCGGGTGTCGAGACGCTCGAGAGCCTCGGCGCGCTCGCCGCTCTCGAAGAGGATGATCGAGGCGAGCCCGTCATGCTCGGGGTTGACGAGCCAGTACCGGTCCGTCTGCCAGCCCGAGGGCCCTCCCATGACCACCGAGCGGGCCATGGCCAGGTCGCCCCGGCGCATCGCGTCGTCGGCGGCCTGGAAGGCGAGCAGGCCCAGGCTGTTGAAGAGCAGCAGCGAGTTGGCCCCGAGGTCGCGCTCAACGGCCTTGCCGACGTCGAGCACCGACGCGGCGAAGACCAGGGCCTCCTTCTTCGCCCGGTACCGCTCGACGGCCTCGAAGGCCGCGTCGCTCAGCCAATCGGCCCCCTTGGACGGGGTCTTCTGCAGCGCCGCAACAGTCGCGGCGCGGCCTGCGGTCGGGGCGGCGTCGGCGATGGCCCGGAGTTGCTCCTCCGGGCTCCGGCCGCAGCCGGCCAGCGCGGCGCACCAGAGCGCCGCGACGACCCCAGCGCGCCGCGCGCTCACAGCCCCGGCCTCCAGCGCTGCGCGATCGGTGCGCGGCGGCCGGAGCCGAAAGCGACCCCCGTCACCTTGATCCCCAGCGCCGCCTGCTTGCGCTTGAACTCGCTGGTGTCGATCAACCGGACGACACGGGCGACGGTGCCCGCGTCGATGCCGCTCTCGCGGGCGATGGTCGCCGGGCTCTGCCGCGCCTCGACGTACCGCTCGACGATCTCGTCGACCGCGTCGTAGGGGGGGAGAGAGTCCTGATCGGTCTGGCCGGGGCGCAGTTCGGCGCTGGGAGGCTTGGCGATGGTGGAGGCCGGGATCGGCGCTGACTTGAAGCCGCAGAGCCCGGGGTTGGCGTTGATCCACCCGGCGAGGCGGTAGACCCAGGCCTTGGTGACGTCGGAGATGACGGCGAGCCCTCCGTTCATGTCGCCGTAGAGCGTGCAGTAGCCGACCGCCAGCTCGCTCTTGTTGCCGGTGGTGAGGAGGATGGCCCCGGTCTTGTTCGAGAACGCCATGAGCGTGACGCCTCGGAGGCGGCTCTGAAGGTTCTCGTCGGTCAGGTCGGGGGCGCCGGGCGCGTGCGATGCGAGGCCGAGCGCCGCGAAGGCCGGCCCGAGCAGCGCCTCGAAGGCCTGGTGAGGCCCGGCGATGGGCACGAAGGCGAGGTGCACACCCAGGGCCCTGGCGAGGGCGGCGGCGTCCTCTCGCGAGCCTTCGGAGGAGTACCGGCTCGGCAGGCTGACGCCGAGCACGTTCTCGGCGCCCAGAGCCGCCGCCGCGACGCACGCGGTGACGGCGGAATCGATCCCGCCGGAGAGGCCCAGCACGGCGCTGCTGAACCCGGTCTTGCGGCAATAGTCGCGGACGCCGAGCACCAGGGCGCACCAGAGGGCGCGCTCGTCGGGCCAGGCGTCAAGAGGGTCCGGGACCGCGGGCAGCGCCGCCCAGGCGCGGAGATCGTCGGGCAGGTCGCACCGCACGATTCCTTCGACGAAGGGCTCTCCTGCCGCGACGAGGCGCGCCCCGGTGGGGGAGGCGCTGTCGGGCACGTAGACCCGCGCCGCGCCGTCGAACACCAGGTCGTCGTTGCCTCCCAGTTGATTGACGGCCGCGATGGCGACCCCGAGGCGCCTGGCGTGCTCGGTCAGGATGCGCTGGTGTGCCCGCGCCTTTCCGAGCACGAAGGGGCTCGCCGAAGGGTTGAGCACGACGCGGGCCCCGGCCCGGGCCAGATCGTCCACCGGGTCGGGCTCGCGGGCGTAGCGGCCCAGCGCCCCCGCATCGGCGCCCCGCCACAGGTCCTCGCAGACGCTCAGTCCGGCACGCAGACCGCCGACGCTCAGTGTTTCCGGCGCATCGCCCGGGGTAAAGTAGCGGCTCTCGTCGAAGACGTCGTAGACCGGGAGCAGCCGCTTGCGGTAGACGCGCTCGATGGACCCGCCGCGTAGGGCGAGCAGGGCGTTCGAGACCCCTCCGGGCTCCTGCCAGGGCGCTCCAACGATGATCGCGGCGCGGGCCAGGGGGCCTCCCGGCGCGGTGTCGGAGGCGAGTTCGCGCACGGCGTCCATGGCACCTGCGACGAAGCCTTCGTGCAGGAGCAGGTCTTTGGGCGGGTAGCCGCAGAGAGCGAGTTCGGGGAACAGGATGGCGTCCGCGCCCCCGGGGGCGTCGGCGGCTTGGGCGGCGGCGCGGCGGATGAGCCCGAGGTTGCCGGCGAGGTCGCCGACGGTGGGGTTGATCCGGGCCAGCGCGAGCCGCACGGGCGTAGTGTAAACCGATCGATCCCTCGGGCGCGCCGGGGGCGCGCCGATTCAGGAGGTTCCCCGCATGCCCCGCATCCGCCTTGCCGCCCGTTCGATCTCGCTGACCGTGCTCGCCGCGACGCCCCTGTGCGCGGCGTTCGCGCCGTGGCACGCCGCGGTCGCCCAGGACGGAGCGGCGAAACTCACGCTGGACCGCGCGGCGGGGCGAACCCTGAAGTACGCGGTGGCCCTCTCGGTGCGCCTGGAACAGGCCTCGGGCGGCGCGGCGGCGGAGAAGACCGAGATCGGGTGCGAGGCCGACCTGGTGCTGGCCTTCGGCGCCACGTCGCCGGTGGGGGACACCGAGGTGAAGATCACGATCGACGCCCTCCGCGCCGTGCGCAACGACGCCCAGGGAGTGCTGTCGGTCACTCTGCCGAAGGTGACGATGGAGGCCGACCCGACCGAGGGCCGGCCGGCGGCGATGCTCGCGGTGCAGCGTGCCATCAAGGCGTCGACGATCACGCTCACCATCGATCCGGAGGGGAAGATCACCGGCGTGGACGGGCTGTCAGCCGCGGAGGAGGAGGTGGGGAAGCGGGGCGAACTGGACCGCACGGCGCTGGGCATCTTCGACACGGATTACCTGCGCGAGACGCTGGCGCCGCTGTTTACGGCCGACGGCGCGTCGAAGGGCCCGAGGCGGGCCGGTGACGGCTGGCAGAGCGAGGAGACCATCGGCCTCGGCCCGGCCGGGGGGGTGCGGACGACGACGGACTGGTCGGTGGTCGAGGTGTCGCCTTCGGCGGTGAGGTACGAGGGCAAGCCGTCGCTCGCGGTGCTCAGGCCCGCGGCGCCGGACGAGATGACGCCGTCGCTGGAGATCGCGGAGCAGTCGGCGAGCGTGCAGGCGGAATGGAGCCGCGAGGCCAAGGCGCTGGCGAGCCGCGCGGCGCGGCAATCGGCCCGGACGGTGTGGACGCTGGGCGATGAGAAGATGGAGCAGAAGCAGACGATCTCGTCGACGATCGCGATCAAGAAGTGATGGCGCTCGGTCCTACTTGATCCCGACGCGCTCGAAGAAGGGCTTGAGGCTCGACTCGCGGCCGAGGAACTTGCGGACCGACTCATCGGCGTCGCGCGAGCCGCCGACGGCGTAGACCTCGGCGCGGAGCCTCTTGCCGACGTCGCGGCTGAAGAAACGGTCGGGCGAGTTCTTGAACGCCGTGGCCATGTCGGCCGCGATGGCCTCGGCCCAGGCGTAGCCGTAGTACCCCGCGTCGTAGCCGGCGAGGTGGCCCCACCCGGCGGCCATGCTGGTGCCCGGAGGGGGAGCGAGGAAGATGTCGGCGAAGGCGGCGTTGAAGATCGCGGCGCCGTCCTTGGCCTGGCCCGGGGAGGCGGGGGCCGCGTGCAGGTTCAGGTCGGCCAGCGAGAGAGCGACCTGGCGGCGGTAGTACAGCCCGGCGCCGGCGAGGCGGGCGGCCTCCATCTTCTGCAGGA
>CANJRL010000135.1 GCA_947476675.1 Phycisphaerales bacterium | reverse complement strand
GGGCGACCCCCAGCCTACCCGGGGTGCGCCGCGGTAGTCTCTGAGGGTGGTCAGGAAGCCGATCCAGCGCCGCGTGAGAACGCCCGCGCCCGCGCGCGAGCAGGCCGCGCGCGTGTCCGACGAGGACGTGTTCGCGATGTACACCGTGGTGCGCGCCGTGACTCGTCGCCTGGGCAGGGCGAGGCCCGAGGCCCGCAAGCCCGGCCTGCTCAGCGAACTCTCGGAGACCGACCTCGAAGCGGTGCTGGTGCTGGGCGAGCAGGGCGAGTGCACCGCCGGGCACATGGCCGGCGCGCTGGGCGTGCCCGCGACCACCGGGACGACCATCGCGGACCGGCTGGTGAAGCGCCGGCTGATCGCGAGGCGCCGGTCGGAGGAGGACCGGCGGTCGGTGTGGCTGTCGCTGACCGACCGGGGCAAGGAACTGCTCGAGGAGGCGAGGGCCGATCAACTCGAGGGCTGCCGGCAGTTCCTCGCCGCGCTCTCGCCCACCCAGCGGTCGGAGATGATCGCGATGCTGCGCGCCGTGGCGGAACGGTCCGAGGGCGGCGCGCGGGCGTGACGCCGCGACGGCCGCGGCCCTCGTCAGGGGCTGACGCGGCGCTCGCCCAGCACCTCGATACGCCCGAGCAGAGCGGGGCTCGGGCTCGCCGAGAGTTCGACGATGCGGATGCCCCCCTGCGTGCGCTCGTGCGCGTAGAGCGAGTCTGACACGCGCGACGTGGAGGGCTTGGAGTCTGCCGCGCCGTGCGCGGCGAGGTCGGCGAGCAGGAGCGCCCTGGCGCCGGAGACCTCGGCCACGATGGCCACGCGCAGCGGCGACCCTCCGTCGGCCGGGCGCACGCCGAGGTAGCGGATGCCCGGGCCTTCGGTGAGCCTGATCGGGCGCCCGAGTTTCTGCGAGACGAGGATCCCGAGCTGCTCGGCGTCGCGCGGCGCGGCATCGGGAACTTCCCCGTGCGCCATCTCGCGCTCGAGGATGGCGCTGTCCGCCGGCGGCGCAGCCGGCGTGAGCCGCTCGGGCCAGAGCGCCACGCCAACGGTGAGCGCCCCGGCTGCGGCGAGAGCGCCCACGAGCATGAGCACGCCGCGCGGGATCGAGAGCGGGGCGCCGAGAATCGGGACCGGCGGCCTCCCGGCCGGGACGGGCTCGCGCGGCGGGGCTGCCGGAGGCGGGGGGGGGGTGAAGTTGCCCTTCAGCACAGCGTCGAGCGCCCGCTGGGCGTCCACCTGGGCCCGCAGCCACGGCTCGGCCTCGAGCCGGCGCTCGAACAGGGCCACCTCCGACTCGGGCATCTCGCCGTGCAAATAACGATCGATGGAGGCCATGCTCTGCACCGAGATGTCATGCGGGGGGGTCGGCATTGACATCATCCTCGAACTCGGGAGTGCGGCGCCAGCGATTCCGCGAGCGCGGCGCGGGCCCGGTACACGTTGCTCATCGCCGTGCCCTCGGGGATGTCGAGAACGGTCGAGATTTCGGAGTACGCCATGCCCTCGATGCAGCGCAGCAGAACGCAGGCACGGACGGTGGGCTCGAGGCGGCGGAGGGCCTTGAGGACGTGGTCGCTCAGCGCGGCCTGGTCGGCGCGGATCGTCCCGTCGTGCGCGACCGGGCTCCGCTCCGGCGCCGAGGGCGCCCTCGGCTCGGCGGTGTGCACGTCGGCCCGGGGGCCGATTCGCCGCGACTGCCGCTGGTCTCGGCGGCGGAAATTGAGGGCGATGTTCCTGACAATCTGGGCCATCCACGCGCGGAAGTTCGAGCCGGGAGTAAACGATTCAAGTTTCCGGACCGCGACGATGGCGGCCTCCTGCAGCACATCATCGGCGTCGGCGCGGTCGAGGACGATGCCGGCGGCGATCACCCAGAGCGACGAGTAGGACCTGCGGAACTCCGCCTCGAAGTCCGCGTGCGAGATGGGGAGGGGGGGTTGCACGCTCGGTCGGGCGCCGTCCCGGGGCACCGGATCCCCGCAGCGCGCGGCCACGCCCGGCGGTTCTCGAAAGCCGGATGTCGGCGGGGGGGCGTCGGTCATGCGACCTCCGGGCGAATTTTGAACAATCTCCGCGCGCGAAGGGTGCAGCCCGGGTAATTCTGCTGTAGGTTAGGAGCCGAGGAGCACGCGCGATGGCGCCGTCACCGAGACAGCCCGCGTCCGGATTCACCCGCGGTCGGGGCGGATTTACGCTGATTGAGCTGCTCGTGGTTGTCGCGACGATCGGCGTGCTTCTTGCGATCCTTCTGCCCTCGCTGAAGATGGCCCGGTCCGGCGCCATGATCGCAGCCTGTGCCTCCAACATGAGGCAGCTCTCGGCGGTCGTCGCGATGTACGAGTCGGACAATAGCGGCACGTTGCCGAAGCTGCAGGACAGGTCGTACGGCGTTGACAATCCGTCCTTCGATCCGTCGCAGGAACTGGACAGGACCTGGGTCGACTACTTCGCCCAGCGCGAGTACCTGCCCGCGGCGCTGAACCAGACCGGCCTCCCCGGCACCCTGCTCTGCCCGGCCGTGCCTGACTACGACAACGATCCCTCGTGGGCCGGCCACATGCCGCAGTACGCCATGAACTTCCTGCTGCACCCGCCGGACTGGCTCAGCCCGCTCGTGGGGCGGCGATCCTTTTACGGGCGGCCGTCCACCATGGCGCTGTCGACGGAAAAGAAGATCCTGCTCGTCGAATCGCGCCATCTGACCAATCGGCGCGGCTGGTTCGGCGCCGGCAACTCGGACTGGGTGGATACCCGCCACGCCGGGGGGCTCGGCGCCAACGTGGTCTACCTCGCCGGCAACGTCGAGTTTCGCACGGTGCAGCAGCACATGGCGCTCGAGGACGTCGCCCAGCCGTTCTCGTGGATCAACTTCGTCCGCCAGCCCGAGCGGTGAGCGGTGAGACGGCCCTCGTGACGCGGGCCAAAACGGCGACCGCGGCGGACCGTCCCCCCCTCAGGAACAAGTCGGCCGCGGCCGCTGAGACTCGGCCGTCCGCACTACTCGACGGCGTTCATGACTCTGCGGGGCGGTGTCGGACACGGTGAACAGACAGGAAGGCCTGCGAGGAGCCGCCACGCGAAAACGTGATGTCGGCGCGGGCCCCGCCCCATTGCACCGAGCGCCGGATTCCGATCGGATCGTTCAGAGGGCGGCGATCATGGCCAGGCAGGCCTGCAGCG
The DNA here is from genome assembly GCA_947476675.1 of Phycisphaerales bacterium. Taxonomy (GTDB): domain Bacteria; phylum Planctomycetota; class Phycisphaerae; order Phycisphaerales; family UBA1924; genus CANJRL01. The sequence continues at coordinate 3,031 of CANJRL010000135.1, read as the reverse complement.
CGATCGCCGCGTAGAGCCCCGCGAACAGGTCGTCGATCAGCACGCCGAGCCCGGCCTTGAGCCGCTGGAGCCCCCGCGCCGGCGGCGGCTTGATGATGTCCATGACGCGGAAGAGCACGAACGCCGCGCCGATCGTGCACGCCGCCCGTTCCGGCGCCGCCAGCGACCACGCGGGCAGGAGGAGCAGCGGCAGGCATTGGCCGGCGGTCTCGTCGGCGACGATGCGTCCATCGTCCTTCTTGCCGAACCGTCGCTCGGCCCAGCCGCCGAGCACGAGGCAACAGCCGCTGCTGAAGAAGAGGATCGCCAGCATCGCCGAGTTGCGCCACCACGCCGGCGCCCCGGCCAGCACCATGAGGAACGCCACCGCGGGAGGAGGAAGCGACCCCCAGGTGCCCGAGGCTGGCCGCATGAACCCCAGCCCGCCCGAGGTGATGAGCATGAGCCGGAGACTTTCCATCAGCGGCTCTCCTGGAGCGACGCCATCGCCCGCGCGATGTATGGCAGGGCGGACCACGCGGTGATGAGCGTGGCGGCCCACGCAACGAGCGCGCAGGGCAGACGCAAGTCGCTCCCGCCGCCGGGGCGAAGGGAGAGCGACACCATCACGAGGATCAGCGGCGCGGCAACCGACTGAGCGATCATCTTGATCTTGCCGGAGGCCGAGGCGCTGAAATCGCCCCCCCGGCTCTCGATCAGGCCGCGAAGGGAGGTGATGAGCAGTTCGCGGGCGAGCATGACGATAACCATCCAAGGCTCGACGCCGCTCAGGGGCGCGGCCATCTGGCCCCCCTCGGGCCGGGAGAGCACGGGGGCGAAAAGCGGGCTGGCGAGCATGACGAAGGCGCCCAGCACGAGCACCTTGTCGGCAAACGGGTCCATGATGCGCCCGAACTGCGATGCAACATCCCACCGCCTGGCAAGGTAGCCGTCGAGGGCGTCGGTCAGGGCGGCGATGGCGAAGACCCCGGCGGCGACCGCCGGCGCCCACCAGCGCGAGGGCGTCGCCGGGGCGGCGGAAAGCACCGCGAAGAACACCACGGCGAGAGCCAGACGGGCGATGGTGAGCCGATTGGGGAGCCTGCGCTTCCACAGGGCGGCGGTGGGGCGCGGCGGGTCGGACATCCCTCGGATGGTACCCGGATGGTGTCTGCGCGGCCGCGCTCCCCGACAGGTTGTGGACGGCATTCTTGCAGGACCGCGCGAGTTGCTCCCCGGCAGCAACGTTTCTATTCTGCGGCCCCGATCGGGCGGCCACCGGCGCTGAGCCGCCCGCACGACCGATCGGCGCGCAGCCCGGAAGCGCGCGCACCGCCGGAGTCCGCCCCGCGTGAGTCTGTTCGTGAATCCTTACGTCCTTTTCGCAGGCTTGGCGTGCAGCGCGCTGGGCGTGCTGATTGCGCTCCCGCGGAAAGGGCTCAATCCCCAGGCGGTCGGCGGCCTGATCGCTGCGGTCGGATTCGGCGCAGCCCTGCTCGCCCTGGGCCTCAGGGCCGGGGAGCACCGCCCCGAGGTGTGGTTCTACATCTTCGCGCTGATCGGGCTCGGTTCGGCTCTCCGGGTGATCACCCACCCCCGCCCGGTGTACGCGGCCCTGTATTTCATCCTGACGATCCTGTCGTCGGCGGGGCTGTACCTGCTGCTCTCCGCCGAGTTCATGGCTTTCGCGCTGATCATCATCTACGCCGGGGCGATCCTGATCACCTACCTCTTCGTCATCATGCTGGCCACGGAGGCCCCGAGCGGGGACCAGATCGACGCCCTGAGCGAGTACGACCGTTACTCGCGCGAGCCGGTGGCCTCGACGGCCGCCGCGTTCTCGCTGCTCGCCGCCCTCGTCGGGATGCTCGCTCAGGGGGTGCATCAGACGGCGCCGCAGCAGCCGACCGACGCCGCCGCGGCGCTGGCGATGATGCCGAAGAAATGGCCGATCGCGGGCGATGCCATCCGTCTCCGCGAGGACCTGCCGCTCGACGCGGTGACCCAGCGCGTGACTCCCGACGGCAAGGTGGTGATGCGGTTCCCGAGCGGGTGGAGCGGCAACGCGTCGCACCCGCTGCCCCGTGCCGTGGGCGCCGGCGAGACCGCCGTGTTCGAGGGGCCGTCCGATGTCAAGGCCGAGGACATCGAGCTCGTCGGCTTCGCGCTCGTTGGCGAGCACCCCCTGGGGCTCGAGATCGCCGGCGTGATCCTCCTGATGGCGATGCTCGGCGCGGTCGTGCTGGCGCGGAAGCAGATCCAGATCGACGAATCGCAGAAGGTCGCCGCGGCCGTCGGCGCGGGGGGCCGGCGATGAGCATCTCGTCCCTCGCCGCGCTCGCTGCCGCCGCCCCGCTCGAGGGGGGCTTGCGCCAGGTGACGCTGTACCACTACCTCTTCGTGTCGGCGGCGATGTTCTGCCTCGGGGTGGTGGGGTTCCTGACCCGACGCAACCTGATCATCATGTTCCTGTGCACGGAACTGATGTTCCAGGCCGCGGGGCTGGCGCTGATCGCCTTCGGCCGCTACCACCTGAACTTCACCGGGGACGTGTTCGTGATCTTCGTGCTGACCATCGCCGCGGCGGAGGCCGCCCTGGCCTTGGCGCTGGTCGTGCTCCTCTTCCGCCGCAAGGAGACGCTGGACGCCTCGGCCTGGGCCGAGCTCCGCGGCTGACGCAACCTCTCACGGTCCCGCGGGATGGCCCGCGGCGCTCCGGAAACGAGCCCGAGTGACGACAACGCTCGACAGCCTGCTCCCGTTGATCTGCCTCGCGGCCGAGGCCCCCGGCCACGCCGCCCACGCGGCCGGCCCCGTCGCGAGGTCGGCCGGGAGCGACCTGGTCCTGACGCTGTTGATCCCCGCGTTCCCGCTGCTCTCCGCGATCCTCTGCGGCGTGTGCGCCGCCCTGCGGGTCAGGAGCCGCCTGCCCGGCTTCCTGACCGTGGCGCTGCTCGCCGCCTCCTTCGCCTGCACGCTGATGCTCTGGCTCGGGATGGGCGGGCCCGGCCCGGTCGCCAAGACCGCCATCGCCCACGGGTTCGAGTGGATC
>CANJRL010000134.1 GCA_947476675.1 Phycisphaerales bacterium | reverse complement strand
GGCGGCAGCGGTCGAGGCGCTCCGACCGTGGGCCAAGGCGCTGCCGTCGGAAGCGAGGCCGCAGCGGCGGGGGCGGGGGACGGCGGTGGTGGTGGGCTCGTACGCCTCCTCGTCGGACGAGGCGGCGAAGAAGGACCTGGGGGCGGTGCGGGCGATCATGTCGGAGAACGGCAAGCCGGCCTTCCCGGGGGCGTTCCTGGCGCCGCCGGCGACGCGCGAGGATCCCGGGCAATTGCCGCGGTACCACCTGCTGAAGGCTCGGGAGGAGTTCGGGGGGTCGGTGCGGTACACGCTGCAGGTGGCGGTGTACGAGTCACCGGATCGGGAGGAGGCCAAGCGTGCGGCGGAGCAGGCGGCGGCGGTGCTGCGGAAGGAGGGCGAGCCGGCGTACTACTTCCATGGGGTGACCCAGAGCATGGTGACGCTGGGGGCGTTCACCGACCGGGAGGCGGGGCTCAAGGACGGGAAGGAGAGCGCGGAGTTGTCGGGTCTTCGTCAGAGGCACGGGCTGAACTTGTTCAATGGGAACCGAAAGATCATGGAGGGCGGGGCGAAGGGCGCGGCGCAGGCGAGTTTCCTTGTCGAGATTCCGGAGGGTCGATAAGGACGTTGCCGGTGTGCGGGACCGCGGGGGGATTCTGGGGCGGACAGGCGTGTCCTGAAGCGGTTCCACAAGGTGGCAAAAAGATGCGGAAAGGGCCGCGGGCCTGCTTGCTCATCGTCGTCGTTGCTGTACTATGCGGGTGAAGCCTCCGCCTCTTGCACAGGGAGCGGACGGTCGGCGAGAAGAGAGGAGTCGTCCTCGACAATTGGTGTGCTGTCGCATCGCCTGTGGGCGGTGGGTGGCGGCGCGTCATGCGCTCGGGGCGGTGTCCTGTCGCGATCGTGCCGCGAGCAAGGCAGACCCCGTTTGCACAGCGGGATCAAGGCGTGGCAGACCGGTCGGCTGCGCGAGAGCGCGCCGGCCTGGTTTGGCGTCGTTCGCAGCCTGGGGCGTTGCGGATCCGTTCGCGCGGATCGGTAAGAGGACAAGTGAGGTTCACCCCGGCCTGAGTTCAGGACTGCACGCGACGTCTCACCTCGCCCGCGAGCGAAGCGCCTCGCGGGCGTGTGTGCTTTTGTGCCGCGGCGACCGGATGGCTCGGGGAGCCGGGGGGCGCGACGGGGGCAACGCGTCGGGTCAGCGGATGGTGAGATCGGCGATGACGGGGCGGTGGTCCGATCCGAAATCGGGGCCGGTCAGGAGCCGTGTCACGGCGATGTCGGGGGTTGTCCAGACGCGGTCGATGGGGATGCTGAGGAACGTGGGGAGGGCGGCGTGCCAGGTGCCCTGGAACGGCCCGCGCCACCAGCCGGTGAGCCCGCTGTGCTCGGCGAAGGTGCGGTGGGGCATGCCGACGGGGGTGGAGTTGAAATCGCCGGCGATGACGACGGGGAGGCCCCGGTCGCGGCGGAACTCGGCGAGGATGTCGCCCTCCATCCGCGTTCGCTTCAGCGACGCCCGCCAGGTGGCGACCTTCCGGGGCGAGGGCGGGTGCGTGGCGGCGAAGAGCAGGCGGGCCCCGGGGGCGCCGTCGCGCGGGGGCACGGTGACGATGACGCTGCGGTGGGCGAGGAAGGACTCGACCCACTCCGGCGTGCGCGGCTTGAACGGCGTGATCTCGATCGGCCAGCGGCTGAGGAGCACGATGGGCCACATGAGGCCCGATTCCGGGGTCACGCGGTAGGGGTAGCGCTCGGTGATCGCGGGCTGGGAGAGGGGAAAGTGCAGGGGGCCTTCGATCACCGCGACGAGGTCGGCGTCCTGATCGAGCAGCCAGGCGGAGAAGGGGTCGCCGTCGGGGGTCGGAGAGATCTCGTTCTTGCAGTTGTAGAGGGCAACGCGGAGGCGCGGCCGGGGGTCGGTCGACGGCGTGAACGCGTGCGGGGTGGGCGCGGCGAAGGCGAAGATGGAGAGGGCGGCGCCCGCGGCAACAAGGCCGTTCGCGGCGCGGGCGCGGCGGCGGCGGGCGAGCGCGACGACCGCGAGCAGGGCGATCACGACGGCGAAGTGCGCGGTAAAATGGCTGAGGAGGTCGAGTGCGTAGGGGCGCGCGGGGATCGCCGCGTTGAGCGCGGGCCCCCATGCGAGAAGGCCGATCGCGACGGAGGCTGCGCGGCGCGTGCCGGGGTTGGCGGGGGAGGTCTCGATCCTTGGGGCGGTCAACGGGGGGTGCTTCGAGTGTTCGTGGCGGGCGCGTGGGCCCGACCGGGGTCGGCGATTCCGACGGTAGGCGACGGTCGGAGGGTGGAGAGGGCGGTCTGTGCGGTCAAGTGGGTGGCGGGAAAAAGGTGGATATTTTGGCGGCGCCCTCGGTAGGCTCGGCCGGGGTTCGCGCGCTGCGCGGCGCGGTCGGCAGAGGCAGAACCAGGTGGCGGCGGAGGGCTGGCCGGTGGTGATCGCGGCGGCGGGACAGGCCGATTCTGGTGAGGCCCGGCGGGCGATGGTGCGGCCGGGCGGGAGGATGACTGCCATGATTCGTCGAACCGTGTTGCATGGGATGTTGGCGGCGTTGGCGCTGGGGCTCGGGATGGCGGCGGCGTGCGCGCAGACGAGACAACCGCCGGCGCTGCAGGACGCGCAGCAGCAGAGCCTGCAGCGACCGTTTTATGACGTGTACTGGTGCGTGACGGGGGCCCTGGCGAACCAGGCGCCTCCGACCGGGATGAATGTCCGTCAGGACATCGTGATCTTCTACGACCACCGCTTCGGGCTGTATCCCCGCTTCGCCGGGAGCGAGGTGAGGAACGGCGGCATCCCCCAGGCCACGGACATGGGGAAGCACCTGGCGCAGGTGCGCAAGGACCTCGACCGCGACATGCCGGACCGGAACTTCGCCGGGATCGCGGTGATCGACTACGAGGGCTGGTGGCCCGACTGGGAGACCCAGAACGTTGAGATCAAGCGCGCCTCGCAGCAGTATGCCCGGCAGCGCAACCCGGGGAAGACCGCGGCGCAGATCGACCAGATCGCTAAGGCCGAGTTCGAGGTCGCGGCGAAGAGCGTCATGCTGGAGACGCTGCTGCTGTGCAAGCAGGCGAGGCCGAAGGCCAAGTGGGGGTACTACGCGTACCCGGACCTGTGGAGGCCTGAGCGGTTCGCGACCGCGACGTACGCGTGGCTGTGGGAGGCGTCGGACGTGATCATGCCCTCGATCTACGCGCTCAAGAAGAGCGTGCCCGACGCCGGGAGCCCGAAGCCCACCGAGATCAAGCTGAGCGACTACAAGAAGGAGATCACGGATGTGATCGCGCTGTCGCGGCGCTACGCGGGCCCGAACAAGCCGGTGCTCCCGTTCGTGTGGTTCCGGTACCACGACGTGAACAAGGACTACGCGAACCAGCTGGTCAATGACATGGATCTGGACGCGATGATGAACGTGCCCAAGGCCGCGGGCGCCGACGGGGTCATCATCTGGAACCACATCGTGGAGCAGCGCTGGGTGACGGACTTCAGGAACTTCACCCAGTCGAAGGCCAAGCCGCTGGTCAACGCGGCGGTCAAGCCCTCGGCGTCGGCGGCCGCGGGCAAGTCGGGCAAGTAGCGATTCATTCGTGGACGGAGCCGCGCGCCCTCTTCGCCCCCGGGGAGGGCGCAGGGCGCGCGGCCGGTCAGGCGTGCGAGCGGGCGTGGGGCTCGACGGCGCGCCACTGCGCCGCCAGGCCTTCTTCGAGCGGCGTGCGCGGCTCGAAGCCCAGTTCCTCGCGGCTCCGGGCCGGGTCGGCGCAGGTGCGATCGACATCGCCGGGTTGGAGCGGGCGGCGGTCGATGGCGGCGGTCAGGCCCGTGACCCGCTCGATGGCCGCGATCAGGCCGTTCACCGACACCGGGCGGTGGCCTCCCAGGTTCCAGGTGCGGAGGCCGAAGCGGTCGATGGCCCGTTCGCCGGCGAGCACGCCCTCGGCGATGTCGGCGATGTAGGTGAAGTCGCGGCTCATGGTCCCGTCGCCGAAGACGGGCAGCGGCTCTCCCCGCTGGAGCAGGGCGAGGAACTTCTGGATGGCGAGGTCGGGGCGCTGGCGGGGGCCGTAGGCGGTGAAGAAGCGCAGGCAGGCGATGCGCGTGCCGTAGAGGTGATGCCAGGTGTGGGCGAGCAGTTCGCAGGCGCGCTTGGTTGCGGCGTAGGGGCTGATGGGTTCGAGGGCGGTGTCGTCTTCCGAGAAGGGCACGCGCGAGGAGTTGCCGTAGACCGAGGAGGAGGAGGCCAGCAGGACGCGCGGGCACCCGGCGAGTCGCGCCGCCTCGAGGATGGTGGACGTGCCGCGGACGTTGACGTCGGCGTAGAGGGCGGGCTGGGCGATGCTGGGCCTCACCCCGGCGCGGGCCGCGAGGTGGACGGCGGTCTCGGGCCGGCGCGATCCGAATACTTCGCGCATGGCATCGGCGTCGCGGATGTCGGCGAGGACGAACTCGAAGCGGTCGGGGCCTTGGGCGTTGGCGGCGGCCTCGACGTGGGCGAGGTTGCGCCGCTTGATGGACTCGGCGTAGAAGGGATCGAGGCTGTCGACGCCGATGACGCGGCGGCCCTTGGCGAGGAAGGCCTCGGCGACGTGGGAGCCGATGAAGCCGGCCACGCCGGTGATCAGGACGGGGCCCGAGGGCGCGTCGGAGGGCGCCGCCATCGGAGCGGTCAGCCCCGCCGCCCGAGGACGAAGCCGAGCGCACCGGCGATGAGCGTGACGCCGGCGACGGCGGCGACGACGATCATCATGTTGGTGGAGATGACGCCGAGGGCGCCTTTCATGGGGGCTCCCATGGCGCCGAGGATGGCGGCGAAGAGGGCGACGCCGCAGGCCACCACGGCGCCGATGCTGAGCCCGGCGGTGAGGCCGGACCAGGGGCCGTCGATCTGCTCGGCGGGGATCATGAGCCCCGCGCCGGCGAGTGCGCTCGCGCCGGCGCCGGGGCCGTCGCTCTCGGCGCCGGCGGCCTCGAACAGGCCGGTGGCGCCGACGGTCTCCTGGGTGGCGGCGTTGTCGGGGTTGCCCTGGTAGATCTCGTCGAGGAGGGCGGCGGCGCCGAGGCTGGTGTCGTCGCTCTCGCGGGTGAGGTCCATGAGGCCCGAGCCGCTGCCGACGGTCTCGAGGCCGGCGTCGTCGAGCATGCCGCCGTCGGTGACCTGGGTGACGGCGGAGGGGTCGGCCTGCTCGAGGTCATCGACGTCGAAGACGGAGATGCCGGAGCGCTCCTTGGGGCTCTCGACGCCGGCGGAGCGGGGGGCGGGCTTCTGGGCCGGGCCCGTGTCGAGGGGGATGATCGAGGAGCCTTCCGGGGCCAGGGCGAGCGAGGAGCCGGACGAGGCGAGGTCGATGGCGCCCATGCCGGAATCGGCGAGGGGGATGGGCCCGCTGTCGCCGGCGAGGTCGCCGGACAGTTCGATGTCGTCGCCCTCTTCCGGTGGGGCGAGGAGGTCGATCTGCTCGACCTTGAACATGAGCTTGTCGCGGTCGCGGAACTCCTGGATCTGGCCGCGATTGGCCATGTCCCGCACCTCGTCGGCGGACTTGCGCAGCCGCTGAGCGGCTTCCTCCAGCGTGTAGAACATCTTGGCCATGGGATGAGGATAGCAGAGGGTGACCGGGCCGAGCGACGGGGGATCGAGCGAGGTACGCGGGGGCGGCGGTCGAGGATGCGTCACGCCGTTCGGGGCGCCGGGCGGACGACCCACACGGCGGCATAGAGCCCGTCAACCTCGTCGCGCGGGACGATGGTCGGCGCGTAGGCGGGGTTCAGCGGCTGGAGGCGGATGCGCTCGACTGCGGGGGCGCCAGGGCCGTCTTCGGGAGCGCGTTCCGGCCGGTCCTCGGGCCGCTGTCCTTCGAAGTACACGCGCTTGAAGGTGCTGCCTCCCGCGGGGTCGACCGCGGAGCCGGGGGCGTAGCGGACGAAGCAGTCCATGCCCGGGTGAACGATGCGCTCGGGGCTGAAGACCACGATGTCGCCGGGGTGGTACTCGGGCTCCATGGAGTCGCCGACGACGCGGGCGGCGAAGGCGTCGGGATCGCTGACCCCCGGGACCGAGACGTACTCGTCGGCGACCCGGGCGGGGTAGCCGAGGTCGGTGAACTCGCGGGGGTAGCCGGCGTTGACCTTGTTGATCAGCGGCACCTGGGCGGGGAGGGCGATGAGTTCGACGTTGCGGCCCCGCGATGGAACGGCCGAGCCGCGAGAGGCCCCCGAGCCGTGGG
>CANJRL010000133.1 GCA_947476675.1 Phycisphaerales bacterium | reverse complement strand
CGCTATTGCACGGACATCGCGAAGATGATCGACGCGCCGGTGTTTCACGTGAACGGGGAGGACCCCGAGGCGTGCGTGTTCGTGGCGCAGATGGCCCTCGAGTACCGGCAGGCCTTCCGCAAGGACGTGTTCATCGACGTGTGGTGCTACCGCAAGTGGGGGCACAACGAGAGCGACGAGCCGAGTTTCACCCAGCCGGTGATGTACGCGCTGATCAAGGACCGGCCCAGCGTGCTCAAGGTGTACGCCGAGCGGCTGCTGGCCGAGGGCGTGATCGACGAGGCGCGGATGGCCTCGGTGAGGGGCGGGCTCGACGAGGCGATCAACAGGGCCCAGGCGGCGAGCAAGCAGACGCCGACGGACCCCCTGATCGACCCCGGGAGCAAGAAGTGGCGGGGCTTCGGCAAGGCGTACAGCCACGCGCCGGTGGAGACCGGGGTCTCGCAGGAGTTGCTGCGCGAGGTGGCGCGGGCCATGGGCCGCACGCCGGAGGGGTTCCACGTCAACCCGAAGCTGGTTGGGCTTCTCAAGGCGAGGGCGGCGTCGTGCGACGGTCTGGACGGGCCGATCGATTACGCGACGGGCGAATCGCTGGCGTTCGGGACGCTGCTGGTGGAGGGGACGCCGGTGCGGCTGTCGGGGCAGGATTGCCGCCGGGGCACGTTCAGCCATCGCCACGCGGCGCTGTTCGACGCGAAGACGGGCGAGGCGTACCTGCCCTTGAACGGCATCCGGGAGGTTGGCGAGCCGGGGACGGCGGCGCTGCCGCTGGAGCCGGGCGCGGACGGCAAGCCTCGCCAGGCGCGGCTGTGCGTGCATGATTCTCCGCTCTCGGAGTTCAGCGTGGTGGCGTTCGAGTACGGGTACTCGGTGACGGACCCGAACATGCTGACGATGTGGGAGGCGCAGTTCGGGGACTTCGCCAACGGCGCCCAGGTGATGTTCGACCAGTACCTCGCCTCGGCGGAGGCCAAGTGGCAGCGCTGGTCGGGGCTGGTGCTGCTGCTCCCTCACGGGTACGAGGGCGCCGGGCCGGAGCACTCGTCGGCGCGGCTCGAGCGGTTCCTGCAGCTCTGCGGCGACGACAACCTGCAGGTGGTGTACCCCTCGACCGGGGCGCAGATCTTCCACCTGCTGCGCCGGCAGGTGAGAAGGCCGTTCCGCAAGCCTTTGGTGGTGATGACGCCCAAGAGCATGCTCCGCGTGCCCACGAGCAGGGTGCGCGACCTGGTGAGCGGGGGCTTCCGCGAGGTGATCGACGACCCCATGTTCGAGGGGGCCGGGGCGAAGCGGGCAGCGGTGAAGCGGGTGGTCCTGTGCACGGGCAAGATCTATCACGAGATGTTCGAGCGCCGGCTGTCGCTCAAGCGCGAGGATGTGGCGCTCGTGCGTGTCGAGCAGCTGTACCCCCTGCACGCGGAGATGCTCCGGGGCGTGCTGGCCTCCTATCCCAAGGGCGCCGAGGTGGCGTGGGCGCAGGAAGAGCCGGGAAACATGGGCGCCTGGCGGCACATGGAGGCGGCGCTGCGCGAGGACCTGGGCGTGGAGCGCGTGCGCTACATCGGCAGGCCGCGCAGCGCGAGCCCGGCGGTGGGGAGCAAGCACGCGCACAAGGACGAGCAGGAGGCGATCCTGACCGCCGCGGTGGGGGCGGCGCCCGCGAAGGTGGCGGCGGCGGAGCCGGCGCGGGTCGCCGAGCCCGTGGGCGGCTGAGGCGGGCCGTCGGCCGGTGATGGTCCCCACTAGAATCGGCCAACTATGCCTACCGACATCGTGATCCCGGCTCTGGGCGAATCGATCACCTCCGGCGTGATCGCGTCGTGGAAGAAGAAGGATGGGGACCTCGTCGCACGCGACGAGACGGTGCTGGAACTGGAGACCGACAAGATCACGCTGGAACTGCCCAGCCCGGCGGCGGGCGTGCTCAAGCGCCGCGCCGCCGAGGGCGACACGGTGGAGGTCGGCTCGATCGTCGGGGTGATCGCGGAGTCCAATGGGGCGGCAACGCCCGCGGCTGCGCCGGCCCCGGCCCCGGCGAAGGCACCCGAGCCTCCTGCTTCGAAGGCCGCGTCGGGCGCGCCCGCGTCGGCGGAGGGCGATCCCCGGGCGACGCCGCTGGCGCGGAAGATGGCCGAGGAGAAGAGGGTCGATCTCGGCGCTATCACCGGCACCGGGCCGGGCGGGCGGATCCGCGAGCAGGATGTGCTTGCGTATGTGCAGGGGGCGGAGGGAGCCGGCGCCCCCGCCGCGCCGCCGGCTGTTGCTGCCGCCCCCGCGGCGAAGCCGGCCGCGCCGGCGATGCCGAGCCCCGCGGCGACCGGGCGGGGGGCGCACCGCGAACGGCTCACGCCGTTGCGGGCCCGCATCGCGCAGCGGCTTGTCGAGGCCCAGCACGCCGCGGCGATGCTGACAACCTTCAACGAGGTCGACATGACCGCGGTGATGGCGATGCGCGGCCGGCACAAGGACGACTTCGAGAAGAAGCACGGCGTGGGGCTGGGCTTCATGTCGTTCTTCGTGAGGGCCGCGGCTTCGGCGCTCCGCGCCCAGCCGATGGTCAACGCGTGCCTGGTTGAGAACGAGGCCGGGGCGCTGGAGATCGAGAAGCACGACTACTGCGACATCGCGGTGGCGGTGTCGACGCCCAAGGGCCTGACGGTGCCGGTGCTGCGCAACGCGGAGACGCTGTCGTTCGCCCAGATCGAGTCCGGGATCAAGGACCTCGCGGCACGGGCCCGGGACGGCAAACTGGCGCTGGAGGACCTGCAGGGCGGGACCTTCACGATCACCAACGGGGGGATCTACGGCTCGATGATGTCGACGCCGATTCTGAATCCGCCTCAGGCCGCGATCCTGGGCATGCACAACATCGTCCGCCGCGCGGTGGAGAACCCCGATAAGCCCGGCTCGGGCGAGGTCGTGGTGAGGCCGATGATGTATCTGGCCCTGTCGTACGACCACCGCATCATCGACGGGGCGGAGGCGGTGACCTTCCTTGTGCATGTCAAGAGGTGTCTCGAGGAGCCGCAGAGGCTCCTGCTGGGGCTGTGAGCGGTCGAAGGCCCGCCACCGCCTCTTGCGGGTGCTGTGTTTGGAACTTGATCGGATAGATGGACAACCCCCGGCTCGGGGGTGTTCGAGGTTTGTTGCGTAGCCGCGGGCGGGCGGGACGGGGTACTATCCCGGCCTGTCACGGCTTGCGGATCGCGCGAACATGCTGAAACTCGACCTGCACACGCACCTGAAGGTGAGCAAGCGGACCCCGCTCCAGCCGGGCGAGGCTCGGCGCTTCGGGTCGATGGCGCGGGAGCGCGGTCTGGACGGGCTGGCGGTGACGGAGCACTTCCATGCTCCGGGCTTCTGGCTGATGTACGACGAGTTGCTGCAGAACCACGTGTACAGGCGCGGTCGCTTCGAGACGGCGGACGCGCTGATGTACTCGGGCGCGGAACTGACGCTGGACGAGGGCGTTGACCTGGTGCTGCTCGCGCCGCTGCAGGATCTCCGGGCGCTGGACCGCGCGTTCCGGCTCCGGCTGTCGTGCGGGTATCACCCCACCGCGGAGGAGTTTCTGGACGCTTCGGAGCGTCTGGAATCTCCGGTGGTGACGATCCTGGCGCACCCGTTCGGGCACGCGAGGGGCGCGGACGCGATGGGCCCGCGGGCCTTCGCCGACCTGATCGACGCCGTGGAGATCAACGCGCGGTTCGTGGGCGAGCCGGAGGTGCGCGACACGGAGCGGCTTGCCCAGCGGCACGGGCTGGCGACGACGGGCGGCAGCGACGCGCACGTCCACGTGCAGGTCGGCGCGGCGCACACGGAACTGGCTGTCGAAGGCGACGGTTTCGAGGACCTCGCGCAGGCGATCCGCAAGTGCTCGACCCGAGCGGTCGTGCGTGCCGACGCCGCGGCCATCTGCCGCGAGGGCCGGGACCGCAAGAAGGAACTCAAGGCGGTGCTCCCGAAACTCCCGGGCCACGCTCCGGCGCAGGTGGCGGCGCCGGTAGTTGCCTGACCGGGCTGATCCGGGAGGAGCGGTGCATGGCAACGATCTTCAGCCGGATCATCGCGGGAGAGATCCCGTGCCACCGCGTCTATGAGGACGCGATGGTGCTGGCGTTCCTCGACATCAACCCGCTGTCGGTAGGGCACACGCTGGTGGTCCCGAAGGAGGAGGCGGCGACGCTGGACCGGCTGTCGGACGCCTCGGCGGAGGCCATCGGGCGGGTGCTGCCCCGGATCTGCCGCGCCGTGCTGGAGGCGACCGGGGCGACCGCGTTCAACGTGCTGCAGAACAACGGCGCCGGGGCCCATCAAGCGGTGATGCACGTGCACTTTCACGTGATCCCGAAGCACGCGGACGGCTCGGGGCTGGGGGTCGGATGGAAGCCGGGGACGCTGGCCCGCGAGGCCGGGGCGGGGCTGGCGGAGAAGATCGCGCGGGCGATGGCCGGGCCTTCGCGCGCGTAGGCCTCTCCCGGCTGGAGCCGGAGCCGCGCCGGGACGTATGGATGAAACCGGCGCGGTGCGCCGAGGCGACTGGTACAGTGTCCGAGGTCGCCGTACGGTCGGCGTTCGGCGAGGGCGGCGGGGACACGGGATCTCGCACGTTCGAACGAGATGAGCGGAGATGCACTCATGAGCAGCGTGATGAAGCACCGGGTGGGCATGCTCGTTCTCTCCCTGGCCGCGGCGTTGGGGGGTGGCGGGACAGCGCAGGCGGCGGGGGAGCGGGTGTTGCGGCCGACGCCCCGGGAGTTCAGCGCCGAGGAGCGTGCGTCGCACGAGGTTTTTCGTCTGGCGATGGGCGATGGCGGTGACCGCAGGCTGAGCGGGCGCGTGCCGTACTACCAGGCCGGCACGATGCAATGGTTCTACGTGGTTGAGCCCGAGGGCCGCGTGGCGGTGGGCGAGGCGGCGGAACTGGAGCTGGTCCGGGCTCCCGGGCTGGCGACGAGCGCCGTGGCCAAGAGCCGGACGGTGGTGGGCTTCGCGGATGATCTGCCGCTCGAGGAGGCGCGTGCGCGTCTCGCGGGGCTGGGGATCGCCGGCCGGGTGACCCCGGTGGACTACATGCCGCGGGCGTTCGTGGTGGAGACTCCCTCGGCGTTGGCGGCATTCGACGTGGCGGATGTGCTGGTGCGCAGCCCGGGGGTGGAGTACGCGCATCCCGACTTTGTGCTGGCGGTGACGCTGGATGACGGGGAGCGGCGCACGCCGCGCGCCGGGACGGAGGTTGGGGGGACGGTGCGGCCGGGCGGGCCGGTGGTTGTCACGCCGGCGGCGGCGGGCCCGTTCCTCGTGACCGGGCCGCTGCCCGCGACGGCGGTGGTGGCGTCGGGCTCGACCGTTGCGTTCGGCCAGACGCCGAAGGGGACGGCGATCCAGAAGCAGTACCAATTCACGAACACGGGGACCGACCCGGTTACGACCATCGCGGTGTCGGCGCCGGCCGGGTTCAGCGCCGCCGGGCTTCCCGCGACACTCAATGCCGGGCAGAACGCGACGCTGACCCTCACCGCCCTGGCCACGTCGGTGGGGACGCAGTCGGGCGCGGTGCAGGTGACGAGCAACATCCCGACCGCGTTCGGGTTCAACGTCTCGGTCACGACGACGGCGCTCCAGGTGACGGGGCCGAGCCCGGCGACGACCGTGGTCACTTCGGGCCAGGTCATCGATCTGGGCTCGACCGCCCTGAACACGCCTGTCTCGGTGACGTTCGCGCTGTCGAATGTTGACACCGGGGCGGTGCAGAACATCCAGGCGACGGTGACCGGGCCCGGCACGGTGTTCCTGGTGCAGACCCCGCCGGCCGGGTCGCTGGCGGGCGCGGCGGCGACAACCTTCACCATCCAGGCAACGCCGACCGCCGCCGGGCTGGCGACGGGCTCGGTGTCCGTGGTGAGCACGGATGCGGGGAGCCCGTTCACATTCATGCTGACGGTCACCGGGGTTGATCCGGCGGTCCCGCAGGATCCGCTGTTCGGTAAGCAGTGGCACCTCAACAGCACCGCCCAGAGCAACGCGAACGGCCTCGTGGGGATGGACGTGAACGCCGTGGCGGCGTGGATGGCGCAGCCGACGCTCGGGGCCGGGGCCGTTGTCGCGGTCGCGGACGATGGGAGTCAGCCCCTGCATCCCGACTATGTCGACAACGTGCTGAACCTGCCGCTGAGCAACTACTGGAGCGCCACGGACGCCGCGAATGGCGGCGACGGGGCGCACGGGACGGCGACGGCGGGGCTCGTCGGCGCGAGAGACAACGCGATCGGGGTGCGGGGCGTGGCGCCGAGGGCGAGCCTGATCCTGACCAACGTGTTCCGGAACAACGTGGGCGCGAACTCGACGACGTCCGAGCAGGCGGCGCAGTTCGCGGGG
>CANJRL010000132.1 GCA_947476675.1 Phycisphaerales bacterium | reverse complement strand
TCGGCCTCGCCCTCCTCCTCGGCTACTTCGCCTACTCCCACGGCCAGGCCGGCGCCGAGAAGAACCTCGCCCACGTCCTCAACCTCCCGTTTCAGCGCACCTACGCGGTTGGCGGCATGAGCCCCGCGGACGGGCTGCTGTTCCTCGACCGGGCCCCGTACGTCATCATCATGGTGCTGATGGTCGCGGGCATGTCCAACGCCGTGAACCTGACCGACGGCATGGACGGGCTCGCCTCGGGCGTCACCGCCGCGGTCGCGCTCGGCCTGCTCACCCTGTGCCTCATCGCCGGCTGGCAGTCGGCCGCGCAGTACCTGCTCATGCCGTACGTCGGCGGCGCCAGCGAACTGGCCATCGTCGCCGGGGCCATGGCCGGGGCGTGCCTGGGCTTCCTGTGGTGGAACTGTGCGCCCGCCTCGGTCTTCATGGGCGACACCGGCTCGCTCTGCCTGGGCGGGCTCCTCGGCTACATCGCCGTCGTGGTGCGCCAGGAGGCGCTGCTCCTGCTCATGTCCGGTGTGTTCCTTCTCGAGATCGCCTCGGTGGTGCTGCAGGTCGGGTACTTCAAGGCTACCAACGGCAAGCGCATCTTCCGCTGCGCCCCGTACCACCACCACCTGCACATGGGCGGCTGGACCGAATCCAAGATCGTGGCCCGGCTCTGGATCGTGACCGTCGTACTCGTCGCCCTCGCCATCGCGACTATCAAGATCCGGTGAAGCCGCGAGCGGGGGCCCGACCCGAGCCGCCGAGGCCGCGCCGCCTACGATCGGCCCCTTCCCCCGCCGGAGCACGCCGTGGCATCACCCTCTGACAACCCGCGCCAACGATCCGCCGGCGTCGATCCCGACGAGAGCGCGGCGGTCGCAGGCGCCGGGCCGGGAGTCGAGCCCGAGGCGTTGCCCGCCGCCGGTGGCCGCCGACGCACGCGCGGGGAGCGACCGCGCATCAAGGCCGGCCGCCTCGCCGGGCTCTCACTCGGGGCGTCGATCTGGGTCATCTCCTGGCCCATCCTCACCGAGTCGTTCCTGAACTGGGCGGTGGGCGCGGTCGACACCATCGTCGCGGCGAGGCTCTCCGAGGCCGCGGCCGACGCCGTCGGCGGCGCCGCGTACGTCACCTGGTTCCTCGCCATCATCGGCATGGCCCTGGGCGTCGGCTCGACAGCGGTGGTCTCGCGCTCGATCGGCAAGGGCCGCATCGCCGTGGCCAACGCCGCCGTCGGCCAATCGCTCCTGCTCGCGAGCGTCTGCGGCGCCTCGCTGGGGTTGCTCGTGGCCGCGCTCTCTCCCTTCCTGGCGACGCTGATCGGCCTCCCGGCGCACGCCCGCGATGAGTTCGTCGTCTACATGAGGATCATCGCGCTCGCGGCGCCGGCGATCGCGGTGCTCGAGGCCTGCGTCGCCTCCTGCCGCGGCGCGGGGGATTCCTTCCGCCCCCTCCGCATCATGGCGCTGATCAACCTCATCAACATCGGGTTCACCTGGGCGCTGTCGGGCGTGGACATCAACCGCGCGGCCGTCAACGCCGCCGGGGAGACCGTCTCCGAGACCATCCTGCGCAACCCCTTCCCGTTCCGGATGGGTGTCGCCGGGATCGCCTGGGGGACGGCGATCGCGTGGTACGTCGGCGCCGGGCTGGTCGTGCTCCTGCTGCTCTCCGGCAAGTCGGGCGTGACGCTGCTCCGCCGGCGGCTCAGGCCGCACTGGCACACCATGCGCCGCGTTGTGCGCATCGGCCTGCCCAACTTCTTCGAGACAGTCGGCATGTGGGCGGGGAACTTCCTCGTCATCATGATGGTGGGGGGGCTGGCCCACCCCGGGTACCTCGGGGCCCACATCGTCGCCATCCGCATCGAGGCGCTGTCGTTCCTTCCCGGGTTCGCCATGTCGCTCGCGGCGGCGACGCTGATGGGCCAGTGGCTCGGCGCCGGCGACTCGCGCACCGCCGGGCGGGCCACGCTGCTCTGCTCCGGGATCGCCTCGGCCTTCATGGGCGCGATGGGCCTGGTGTTCATGCTCAGGCCGGCGCCGGTGGTCGCGCTGTTCACCAGTCAGCAGGCGCACCTGGAGATGACCCCGCGGCTCATCCAGATCGCGGGCGCGGTGCAGATCCCCTTCGCCGTGGGCATGGTGATGCGCTCCGCCCTGCGCGCCGCGGGCGACGCGAAGGTGGTGATGTGGATCACCTGGATCACCACCTGGGCGGTGCGACTGCCGCTGGCCTTCCTGCTGACCGGGCAGGACATGACCCTCTTCGGCGCGCACATCCGCAACCCCGCGCCGCTGGGTCACCTGGGGCTGATCGGCATGTGGTACGGGCTCTGCGGCGAGATCATCATCCGTGGGCTGGCGTTCGGCGCGCGGTACCTGCAGGGCTCCTGGCGCGCCATGAAGGTATGAGCCGGCCGGGTCAGTCGAACAGAGGGCGCTGGTTCTTCACGTCCCGGGGCCGCTCCTCGAGCTCCTTGACCTGCTGCGCGATCTCCCCCGCGCTCTGGAACTGGTGGTGCTCGCTCGCGAACCGCACGAAGGCCACCTCGTCGAGGTGGCGCAGGCGCTCCATCACCTTCTCGCCGATCGCCTTCGAGGGGGCCTCGCGGTCGAACTCCTGGTAGACCTCCTCCTCGACCGCGTCCGCCAGGGCGACCTTGGCGTCCTCGGGGATGGGCCGCTTCCCGCACGCCGCCTGCACGCCGCGGAGGATCTTCTCGCGGTCGAAGGGCTCGCGCGAGCCGTCGCGCTTGATGACCGTGAGCCGTGCGGTCTCCTCGACGCGCTCGTAGGTGGTGAACCGCCGCTTGCACCTGAGGCACTGGCGGCGGCGGCGCACCACCCGCCCGCCGTCCGACGCCCGGCTGTCGATCACCTTGTCATCGTTGTGCGCGCAGAAGGGGCAGATCATTCCCGCCCCCAGGCCCCGGGCGCCGACGGCCAGCCCCCGCTGGGTTCGATCCCCGTCTGGTTGTGTCCCGCGCGGTCCATCTCCCGATATGTTGCGGTCCGGGCCCGGTCCGGTCAACCGATCTCTCACCTAGAATCAACGCTCGCCCTCTCCCCACCCCCAAGGACGCCGCCACCCGATGCCGCGCATTACCCTCCCAGACGGAACCGTCAAAGCCTTCGACGCTCCGGTCACGGCGCTGGAGGTCGCCAGGTCGATCGGCGCTGGGCTGGCCAAGGCCGCCGTGGGCGCCAAGGTCGACGGCGAACTGACCGACCTGACGACGGTCCTGGACCGCGACTGCGCGCTCTCCATCGTCACGCCCACGAAGCGCGACAAGACCCCGGACCCGGAGGCGCTGTTCCTGCTCCGCCACTCCACCGCGCACGTGATGGCCGAGGCCATCCAGCGCGTCCGCCCCGGCGTCTTGCTGGTCTACGGCCCGCCGCTCGAGACCGGCTTCTACTACGACATGGCTGTTCCGGCCGACAAGCCGCTGACCGCAGGCGACTTCGAAGCCATCGAGCGCGAGATGGCGGCGATCATCAAGGAAGACCGGCCATTCACCCGCTACGAGATGCCGCTGCGCGAGGGCATGGCGAAACTCGCGTTGGAGGGTTCGAAGTACAAGACCGACAACGCCGAGCGCGCCGCCGCGGCCGGCTCCTCGAAACTCTCGTGGTACGCCACGGGCGCGCCGGGCCGGAACTGGGAGGACCTGTGCCGGGGGCCGCACGTCCCCAGCACCGGGCGCATCGGGGCGTTCAAGGTCATGTCCCTCGCGTCGTCCTACTGGCACGGCGATGAGAACTCCGACCGTCTGACCCGGGTCTACGGCACGGCGTTCTTCACCCAGGCCGAACTCGACGCCCACCTCCACCAGATGGAGGAGGCCCGCAAGCGCGACCACCGCGTCATCGGCAAGGCCATGCGCCTCTTCCACATCGATGAGGACGTCGGCCAGGGCCTCATCTTGTGGACCCCCGCGGGGTCCGTCATCCGCACCGAACTCCAGAACTTCATCTCCGCGGAATTGCGCAAGCAGGGGTACCAGCAGGTCTACACGCCGCACATCGGGCGGCTCGATCTCTACAAGACCTCGGGCCACTTCCCGTACTACAAGGACAGCCAGTACGCCCCGGTGGTCGAGCGCGACTCCCTCGAGCGGCTCATGGCCGAGGGCTGTTCCTGCGCGGAGATGACCGCGCGCCTGGAAGGGGTCGGCGAGCGCCTGGCCCGCACCCTCAACGAGCGCAGCGGCAGGGAGGTCATCGCCAGGGACCGCGTGATCCCCGACGAGCGGCAGGTCGACGGCTTCCTGCTCAAGCCCATGAACTGCCCGCACCACGCCAAGATCTACAAGTCGGCGCCGCACTCCTACCGGGACCTGCCGGTGCGCCTCTCGGAGTTCGGCACGGTGTATCGCTGGGAGCAGTCGGGGGAACTCAACGGCATGACCCGGGTGCGCGGGTTCACCCAGGACGACGCCCATCTCTTCTGCACCGAGGACCAGGTCCCGGCGGAACTGCTGGGGTGCCTGAGCCTGGTCAAGATCATCTTCGCCACGCTGGGCATGAAGGACTACCGCGTGCGCGTCGGCCTGCGCGGCCCGGACAGCAACAAGTACATCGGCACGAACGAAAACTGGGACAAGGCCGAGCGGGCCTGCCGAGACGCGGCCAGGTCGCTGGGCGTCGCCTTCAGCGAGGAGCCGGGCGAGGCGGCGTTCTACGGGCCGAAGATCGACTTTGTGGTGCGCGACGTGATCGGCCGCGAGTGGCAACTGGGAACCGTGCAGGTCGACTACAACTTGCCGGTCCGGTTCGACCTGACCTACATCGGCGCCGATAACCGCGAGCACCGGCCGGTGGCGATCCACCGCGCGCCGTTCGGGTCGATGGAGCGCTTCGTCGGCGTGCTGATCGAGCACTTCGCGGGGTCGTTCCCCACCTGGCTCGCCCCCGAGCAGGTCCGGGTGCTGCCGATCTCGGACAAGACGCTGGAGTACGGCCGCGAGGTCTTGGCCGCTCTCAGGGCCGCGGGCGTGCGCGCCGCGCTGGACGAGAGCAACGAGCGGATCCAGGCCAAGGTGAAGTCTGCGGCGGACGACAAGGCGCCGTACATGCTGATCGTCGGCCCCCGCGACGAGGAGCAGCGGGCCGTCTCGGTCCGCGTGCGGGGTGTGGCGAAGGACGCGGGGTCCATGCCGCTCGCGGAGTTCGTGGCCGGGATCGCGGCGGAGATCGCGAGCCGCGGCGCCGAGACGGTGGCATCGCGGCTCGGAGTCTGAGGCGCGGGGCGCAGTCTCCGCGCCAGCGATGGGGGACAGCCCCGCGCGGGGCGGCGTCAGGGGCGCGCAAAACCCGGTCCAAACCCTTGCCGATAGCGCAAACGGCGTGTAGGCTTGTCCTCAGGTTTGCCCGGTGTTCGGGTGGGCCCGCCCCGCCGCAGAATTCATGAGCCACAGCGATCGACATGCCGTCGTCCGCGTCTCGGCGATGCTCGCCGACACCCACCGCTCATGACGCGGCTCTCGCGTCCCATGCCCGCCTTCTCCGCCTCGGCGCTCGGAGCGCATCAGGGCGGATCGTCCGTTCCTGACTGAGGAGACTGCTCATCGCCACTCGCCCGATGTCCCGCGACTCCGGCCCGCCCGTCCGGCGGACCCGCATCAACCACATGATCCGCATCACCCCGATCCGTCTGATCGGGGCGGACAACGAGCCGATCGGCGTCGTCGAGACGTCCGAGGCGCTGCGCATGGCGGACTCGCAGGGGCTGGATCTCGTGGAGATCTCGCCCGATGCGCGGCCCCCCGTGTGCAAGATCATGGACTACGGGCGCTTCAAGTACGAGCAGTCGAAGGAAGAGAAGGACCGGACGAAGAACAAGCCGGCGGAACTCAAGGAGGTCCGCCTCGGGCGCTCGATCAAGATCGACCCGCACGACGTGGGCATCCGCATCGACCAGACCCGCCGCTTCCTCATGGAGGGGCACAAGGTCCGCATCGTCCAGGTGTTCCGCGGCCGCGAGATGCAGCACCGCGACCTGGGCATGCGCATCCTGCAGGATTTCGTGCACGCCCTGGCCGACATCTCGAAGGTCGAGAGCCCGCCGCGCACGCAGATGAAGCGCACGGAACTGCTGCTCGCGCCGGACAAGGTGAAGATCGAGGCGATCAAGAGGAAGCAGGACAAGGAGCGAGGCGTGACCAGCCCCGCGCCCTCGGCCGCCCCGGCGCCGGCTTCTGCCCCCGCCGCGGCGCCGCGCCCCGCCTCCGCTCCCGCGTCGCAGCCGCAACCGGCAGAGTCGCCGGCCCCGACTCCCGAGGTGCAGCCGCCGCGGCCCGTGCCGGTGGCGCAACCCTCGCCCGATCCCGTCCCTGCGCCCCCTTCCGCGCCGGCTCCGGCCCGATCTCCGGCGCGAACGGGCCCCCTCAC
>CANJRL010000131.1 GCA_947476675.1 Phycisphaerales bacterium | reverse complement strand
TCCCCGAGCGCCTCCAGCAGCGCGCTCTCCTGGGACTGCAACAGTTCCCGCCCCACGGCGCCCAGTTCCTCGGCCGACGCGATCAGCCCCACCCGCTCCCCCTGCCGCACCGCCTCCGCCGCCCGGGCGGCGTCGGCCCGCACCACCTCGGCGTGCTCGCGGAGAAGATCGATCGCCGCCGCGGGCAGCGCCGCGTTCCCCACCAGCAAGAGCCGTGGTTTGGGCTGGTTCATACCGTTCGCCGCGCGGGCCGCGGCCCTGAGACTTATTCGCTTTACATCGGTCCGCGGACTCGGCCGCTCGTCCGGATTCTAGGTCCCCCCGCCGCCGACCTCCCGCCCATCCCGGGGGCCTGGCCGCGCCGTCGCCTCTGATCCCGCGCGGGCCGAGTATCGTGCAGCCGTGCTCGTCGCGGATCGCCTGACCAGGTCCTTCTCGGGCGTTGCCGCCGTGCGCGACGCGTCATTCGAGATACCGCGCGGGCAGATCGTCGGCTTTCTGGGGCCAAACGGGGCCGGCAAGACGACCACCATGCGCATGCTCTCGGGCTTCCTCCCGCCCTCCTCCGGCCGCGCCACGATCGCCGGCTTCGACACCGTCGACGACTCGTTCCACGCACGCCGATGCGTCGGCTACCTCACCGAGGCCAATCCTCTTTATCCCGAGATGCGCGTCCGCTCGTACCTCGCCCACCGCGCCACGCTCTACGCGGTCCCGCGACGGGAGCGCAGCCATTCCGTCGACCGCGCCCTCGAACGCTGCAGGCTCGCCGACGTCCGCCGCAAGCGCATCGGCGCACTGAGCAAGGGCTACCGCCAGCGCGTCGGGCTCGCCGCCGCCATCCTGCACAAGCCCCCGGTGCTCATCCTCGACGAGCCGACCAGCGGGCTCGACCCCGCCCAGATCGCCGAGACCCGCGCCCTGCTCCGCGAACTTGCCGGCGAGCACACCGTCCTGCTCTCCACACACATCCTCCCCGAGGTCGAGCGCACCTGCGACCGCGTGATCGTCATCGCCCGCGGCCGCATCCGCGCCGACGACACCCCCGCCGACCTCCTCGAACGCAGCCACCCCTCTCCTCCGTACATCGTCGAACTCCGCCCGGCATCCGGCGACGACCCCCGCGCCGAGCCCCTCGACATCTTCCGCGCCATCCGCGGCGTCGCCTCCGCCCAGGTCGAGCGGGCCACGCCCGACGGCTGGCGACGCCTGCTCATCAGCGCCGCGCCCGACGCCCCCGACCTCCGCGAAGCCTTTGCTCACGCCGCCCGCGATCACGGATTCCTCGTCCGCGAACTCCGCCGCGAGTCCGCCTCGCTCGAGGGGCTCTTCTCACGCCTGATCGAACGCGCGTACGAGGGCGACGCCGCCCCCGAGGAGCCATCCCCGTGAGCGCCGCCCTCGCTCTCGCCCGGCGCGAGTTCGCCTCCTTCTTTCGAGCCGGCGTCGGATGGGCCGTGCTCACGCTCTTCCTCCTGCTCGCGGGCGCCGCCTTCGCCATCGGCACGCTCCGCCCCGGCGCCCCCGCATCCCTCCGTGACTTCTTCGCCCTCGGCCACTGGCTCATGCTCTTCATCGCCCCGGCGGTCTCCATGCGCTCGCTCGCCGAGGAGACGCGCTCCGGAACCATCGAGCCCCTGATGACCGCGCCGGTCTCCGATTGGTCAATCGTCCTGGGCAAGTACCTCGGCGGGGCCGCCTTTCTCGCCGTTCTGCTCGCGCCCACCGCGCTCTACGCCGCCGTGCTCCTGTCGATCGGCGGGACCGACGCCGCCCCCATGCTCGCCGGATATCTCGGGCTCTACCTGCTCGGCGCGCTCTACCTCGCCGCGGGGACGCTCTGCTCCGCGCTCGCCTCCAGCCAGGCAGCCGCGTTCCTCGGCGCGCTGTTCCTCCTGCTGTTCCTCCGCTTCGCCGCGGTGCAGGGCGGCGCGGCAGCCCCCGCCCCCTTCGACCGCGTTCTCTACGCCCTCGCCCCGGAACTCCGGCTCGCCGACTTTTCCAAGGGCGTCATCGACTCCGCCCACATCGTCTTCTTCCTGGCCGTCTCCGGATGGCTGCTCACCCTCGCCGTCGTCGCCCTCGCCTCGCGGAGGTGGCGATGACCACCGCGCAAGCAAGCCCGCCCTCCGCCGCGTCGCGCCGAGGCCGCTCCAGCGCCGCCTCCGTCGCGCTCTGCCTCCTCGCCACCGCGATCTGCGCCGGGCTCATCTTCCTCGCCGAGACGCGCCGCGTCCGGGCCGACCTGACGGCCTCCGGCGAGCACACCCTCTCCCAGCGCACCCGGATCATCCTTGCCGCCCTCGACGAGCCCTGCTCCATCGTCGCCGTCGCCGAGCAATCCCGCCTCGACCCCACCTCGCGCCGACTCCTCGCCGACCTCCTCGATGCGTTCTCCCGCGCCTCCCCCCGCGTCAACGCCACGCTCATCGACCCCGCCGCACCCGACGGCTCCGCCAGATTCGAGGCCTTCATCGCGAGCCTCGCGGCTAGCCGCGCAGAGGCCGTCGCCGCGCACCGCGCCGCGCTCTCCGGCGCCATGGACGCCCTCGCCTCGCTCGCCCCTCTCACCGCCGCCGCGGGAGAGTCCGCCGACCGCGCCCGCCCGCTGCTCGCACCGGTCGACCCCGCCCGCGAGACGCTCGGCCAGCGCGGCGCGACGCTCCGCGTTCGCGGCGCCGACCTCCAGCGACTCGCCGGCTCCGCCCGGGAGCAAGCCACCGTCCGCGTCGGCGCCGCGGATCTCCCGGCTTCCGACCGGCTCCGCGAGCCGCTCCGCGCCGCCCTCGCGGGGGTGGCCCGCGAACTCGACGCCGCCTCGCTCGCCCTCGCGCAGGCCAGGGCCGCCGACGCCGCGAACCAGCCATCGCTCGCCGAGGCCGCGCGCGAGTGCGCCGCGCTCCGCGACCGCGCCCTCGCCGCCGCCGAGCCCTTGCTGCGCCTCGCCCCGCTCGACGTCCTCGCCGTCGCCCGCGCCCTCGAGGCGCGCAGCGCCGTGGTCGCCTCCACCGCGTCCCGCATTGTCGCCGCGCCTTTGGAACGACTCTTCGTCGGCTCCGCCGCCGCCCCTGGCGATCCCGCCTCCGCCCTCCGCTTCCGCGGCGAAGAGACCATCGCCGACGCCATCGCCGCCGTCGCGCCGGGCCCGCGCCCCATCGTCTGCCTTGTCCACGCGGTCGCCGCTCCTCTCCTCGACGACGCCGGCGAGCCCGCCTCCGCCGACGCACAGGCCTTCTTCGCACGACTCATCGAACGCCTGCGAAGCCGGGGCATCGATGTCATGGAATGGCCCGTCACCACCCGCCCGGAGCGCCCCACGGCCGCCTCGCTCCCGTCAGCCCCCGCGGGCGATTCCCCCTCGCAACGCCCCATCGTCTGGGTCGTCGTCCCCGTCGCCGCCTCGACGCCCCGTTCGAACGACGTCACCAGCAGGCTCGGGGCGGCAACGAAGTCGCTCATCGACGCCGGTGAGAATCTCCTCGTCACCCTCGAGCCTTCACCCTTCCCGCGCGTCGGCGAGCCGGATCCGCTCGCCGCCGCGCTCGAACCCTTCGGCATCCTGCCCGACACCGCCCGACCGCTCATGCGCCGCATCAGCACCCCGCGCGGCCCCATCGTCTGGCCCGAGTCCAAGGCCGTGGCCGACGCCCCCGGCCCCGACGCCCCGCCCCTCGCCCGCGCCATCGCCGGCCTCGCCACGTTCGTGCCCTGGCCCACCCCGCTGAATATCGCCCCGAACACGCCGGCGCACATCACCCCCCTGCTCCGGATCCCGGCCTCCTCCGACACCTGGGGCGAATCGCAGTGGCTCGCGTACCGCGCGCTCTCGCGCGAGCAGCGCGCCGCCGTGGCCCCCGCCGACCAGCCCTCGCCAGACCCGGCCCGCGACAGCCTACAGGGCCCCTGGCTCATCGCCGCCGCCAGCGAGCGCCCGCGCGAGAACGCTCCGCCCCAGCGCGCCGTCATCGTCGGCGCCTCCGCGTGGTTCATGGACCCCGTGATCGAGGAGACCGAGACCATCGACGGACGCCAGATCTCTGCAAACCCGGGCAACGCCGAACTCTTCGAGAACAGCATCCACTGGCTCGCACGCCGCGACGACCTCATCGCCCCCGGCGCCCGCGCCCTGCAGACCCCGCGCATCCGCGCCTTAGGCCCCGGCCCGCTCGCCGCCATCCGGTGGGCCGCCGCGCTCGGCCCACCGCTCATCGTGCTGCTCATCGGCGCCGCGTACCGCATCCTCCGCGATTGACGCCGCGCCCGACCCGTACACTGCGGCCATGTCCTCCCGCGCGCTGGCCATCGCGCTCGTCCTCGCTGTCATCGTCGGCGCCGCCGTCTACCTCACCGCCGCGCGCCCCGCGCCCCGCGCCGCCGCCGCGCCCTCCGTTCTTCCGGCGCTCGACCCCGCCCGCGTGTCGCGCATCACCCTCGAGGACGACCGCGGCACGTTCGCCATCGAGCGCACCCCCGCCGGGCTCTGGCAGACCGCCCCCCTCGCTCCCGGCGCCGCCCCGTGGCCCATCGACCCCGTCCGCATCCGCCGCGCGCTCAAGGCCCTCGCCGAGGCCGACGCCCAGACCGCGCAGAAGGCCCCCCCGCCCGCGGATGTCGCCACGCTCTCGCTCGCCCTTGATTCCGACGCCCACTGGACCCTCGCCATCGACCTCGCCCGACTCGCAGGCCGCGCCCGCGCCTGGGCCGGCGAGAGCCCCGTCACCATCAACGCCGAGGTCGCGGATCTGTGGACCCGGCCCGGCCCCGCGGCCTGGCGCGACATCGCCGCGCTCCCCGGCGTCGGCGCCGAAACCGCGCGCATCACGCTCCGATCCGCCTCCGGCGAGATCCGCCTCGCCCGCTTCCGCAACGCCTGGCGCGTGACCGCGCCCATCTCCGCCCGCGCCGACGACGCCGCCGTGCAGGCCCTCCTCGACGCGCTGGGCAAGATCACCGTCGCCCGCTTCGACGCCGAGCCGAGAGCCTTTACCCCTTGGCTCGGCGTCACGATCGAGAGCGATGCGCGCGAGGCCCCGCCCGGCGCGGAGCCTCGCGTGCTGACCCGCACACGCTCGCTCGCCGTCGGCCCACCGGACGCCTCCGGCCAGCGACTCGCGCCCGCAACTCCCGACCAGGGCGCCTCCGCGATCCTCGTGAACGCCGAATCGCTCGCTGACCTTCCCACCGACGCGCTCGCCTACGCCTCGCGCTCCGCAGCGCAGACCATCCCCGCCGACGTCGGCATGATCGTCATCACCCCGGCCGCCGACTCCGCCGACCCCCGCCCCGAACGCGGCTTCCGCCGCGGCATCGACGGCTGGCAATCCCTCCGCGACGACGGCACGCTCGAGCCCGTCGACGACGCGCCCATCAACGACATCCTCGACCTGCTCTCCGCGCGCATCTCCCCCGACCTGCGCGCCGGGGACCTCGGCGGGGCCTTCGAGCCTCTGTTCACCGTCCGGCTGCTCGGCTTCGCCGACGAGCCGCTCGAAGCCCTCGAACTCGGCCGCGTGACGCTGGTCGCGGGCGCCGACCTCGCGATCCGCACGCCCGGCGTCGCCGGCGCCAACACGCCCGGAGTCACCCGGGTCTATCCAGGCGCGGAACTCCCTTCGCTGCTCGCGCCCTGATCCCGCCGGTACACCACCAGCAGGTCGCGCCCCACGCCTCTCGTCAGAAGCCGCACGAACCGGACCGCGTCCGCCACCCGCGGCGCCGTCCGCCCCGCCGCCGGAGGCAGCGCCTCGCGATCTCCCAGCATCATCGGCGCGCTGTACGAGTGCACCTCGTCGATCAGGTCTTCCGCGAGCAACGCCCCCACGAGCGTCGGCCCGGCCTCCACCAGCACCGTCGCGGCGCCGTGCTCCTTCGCCAGGTGCTCGAGCAAGGGCCGAAGCCGAAGCCCGTCCTCCGGCCCGTCCGACAGCGGGAGCCCGACGATCTCCACCCCCGCGCCGCGCAACTGCCGCACCCGCACCGTCGGGCGCGCCGTGAGCGCCTCCTCCACCGCGAAGGTCAGCGGCGCCGCCTCGAGCGACCGCAGGAGCGCCGCGCCGCCCGGGGCGCGGAGCGTCGGATCGACCACCACCCGCCTCGCCACCCGCCGCACACGCCGCACGTCGCGCGCTGTCAGCAGCGGGTCGTCCGCCGCCACCGTGCCCGCCCCGGTGAGAATCACGTCCACGCCGGCGCGCACGCGGTGCACCAGCCGCCGCGAACGCGCGCCGGAGATCCACTTCGAATCTCCCGAGCGCGTGGCCACGCGGCCGTCCATGGTCTGGGCCCACTTCACGATCACCCAGGGCAGGCCCGTCGCCATGCGCTTGAGGAACGGGTCGCTCAGCCGCACCGCCGGCGGGTGCGCCGCGCTCGACCGCACACGCACCCCCAGCCGCGCGAGCGCATCAGCGCCCCCCGCCGCCGCCGGGTTGGGGTCGGGCCTCGCCACCACCACCTCCGCGATCCCCGCCCGCCAGAGCGCATCCGAGCAGGGGGGCTGCCTCCCTTGGTGCGCGCAGGGCTCCAGCGTCACCCACGCGGTCGCCCCCAGCGTGGGCTCCCCCGCCGCCGCGCACGCCCTGATCGCCTCCGCCTCCGCGTGCGC
>CANJRL010000130.1 GCA_947476675.1 Phycisphaerales bacterium | reverse complement strand
TCCCGCTCGTCTTCGAGGACGCCGTCGCCAACACCCTCACCGGGATGACCGTCTACGGCCGCCTCCCGGTCACCGACGCCGCCCTCCTCTACCGCGCCCAGCCCCTCGCCGTGCGCCAGGCCTCCTTCGACCGCATCGCCGGCGCCCTCGTCGGACCCAGCGCCCCCTTCGACCGAGAGACGTTCAGCCGCCTGTTCCCCGAGCCGGAGAACATGGAGCAGTACCGCGCCCTCCGCCGCCTCCAGGACCAGACCGACGACAAGGCCCGCCTCCGCCAACTCCAGATCGAGCGCAAGTAGCGCCGGGCGCCCGCCCGGTACACTCGCGCCATGACCTACGACCTGGTGAAGACCGACGCCGGCCTCGCCGTGCGCCGCTCCGCGGCCGCCGACCTCCCGCTTCGGTACTTCCTCTGCATCGGGCGCAACTACGCCGACCACGCCAAGGAGATGGGAGGCAAGGCTTCCGCCGAGAACCCCGTTCTCTTCACCAAGAGCCCGGCCTGCGCCATCCTGTCGGGCGATGACATCGTCATCCCGGCCATCTGCCAGGACCGCGAGCAGGTCGATTTCGAGGGCGAACTCGCCGTCATCGTCGGCGAAAGAGCCCGAGACGTCGCCCCCGACCGCGCCCTCGACCACGTCCTGGGCTACTGCGCCGCAAACGACGTCACCGCCAGGTGGTGGCAGAAGGAAGGCTCCGGCGGCCAGTTCAATCGCGGCAAGTCCTTCGACACCTTCTGCCCGCTCGGCCCGCGCATCACCGCGGCCCGCGCCATCCCCGATCCCCAGTCGCTCGCCATCACCACCACGGTCAACGGCGAGGTCATGCAGCACGCCTCCACCCGCGACATGATCCTGTCCGTCGCCTCCCTCATCGCCGAGTGCTCGCGCGGCGCAACCCTGCTCCCTGGCACGGTCATCCTCACCGGCACCCCCAGCGGCGTCGGCACGGCCCGCACACCGCCCCGATACCTCAAGGAAGGCGACACCGTGACAGTCGAGATCAGCGGCCTCGGCGCCATCACCAACAAGGTGCGACTCGAGCGCTGACACGAGACGCGACCGTCTGGGAGCGTCCGAGCGCCGCCGACGCATGCCCAGCCGAGACCGGGCACGCCACCCGAGCCTCGCCTGCTCCGCACCCTCTCCCCTCGTGGGAGAGGGTGGTCGCGCAGCGACCGGGTGAGGGCATCCGCCTCACCTCGCATCGGCCCTGTGATTGGAAGCCTCGGGCAGCGTTCTGCCCGCCCCCGAATCCTCTTCGTCCTTCTCTACAATCACCGCTCTGTTCCCACCCCGCCCGTACCCACCGCACGGACGAGCCCCGCGATGACCACGCCCGCCCCCGCCCAGCCCGCCGGACGCTCCGCCGCCGACATCCGCGGCCAGTTCATCGACTTCTTCGTCGAGCGCTGCCGCCACACCTTCGTCCCCTCCTCCCCCTGCGTCCCCCTCAACGATCCCACCCTGCTCTTCGCCAACGCGGGGATGAACCAGTTCAAGCCCATCTTCCTAGGCCAGGCCGACCCGGCGTCCGACTTCGGGCGCCTCCGCCGCGCCGCCAACTCCCAGAAATGCATCCGCGCCGGGGGCAAGCACAACGACCTCGAAGACGTCGGCAAGGACCTCTACCACCACACCTTCTTCGAGATGCTCGGCAACTGGTCGTTCGGAGACTACTTCAAGGAAGAGGCCATCGCCTGGGCCTGGGAACTGCTCACCAAGGTCTGGCGCCTCGACCCCGAGCGCCTCTACGCAACCTACTTCCAGGGCGACAAGGCCGAGGGCCTCGAGCCCGACCGCGAGGCCTACGACATCTGGTGCAGGCACCTCCCCGCCATCCGCGTCCTCCCCGGCAACATGAAGGACAACTTCTGGGAGATGGGCGACACCGGGCCCTGCGGCCCCTGCTCCGAGATCCACTACGACGGCCGCCCCGACGCCGAACGCGCCCGCGACCCCGGCTACAACCACGTCAACGCCGGCCACCCCGACGTCATCGAGATCTGGAACAACGTCTTCATCCAGTTCAACCGCTCCGGGCCCGGCGGCGCGGGCCTCAAGCCCCTCCCCGCCAAGCACGTCGACACCGGCATGGGCCTCGAGCGCCTCGTCCGCGTCCTCCAGGGCAAGACCAGCAACTACGACACCGACCTCTTCACCCCGCTCTTCGCCCGCATCCAGCACGAGACCGGCGCGCCCGCCTACGCCGGCTCCCTCACCGGCGAGCGCGACATCGCCTACCGCGTCGTCGCCGATCACGCCCGCACCCTCACCTTCGCGATCACCGACGGCGCCGTCCCCGGCAACGAGGGCCGCGGCTACGTCCTCCGCCGCATCCTCCGCCGCGCCTTCCGCCACGCCCGCCAGCACCTCGGCGCCAAGGGCCCGATCCTCTGCGACCTCGTGCCCACCATCGCCGATTCCATGGGCGCCTTCTTCCCCGAACTCCGCGCCAGGCCCGACAAGGTCGCCTCCGTCATCCGCGAGGAGGAAGAGTCCTTCGCCCGCACCATCGACCGCGGCATGGCTCTCTTCGCCGACGCCGCCGAGCGCGGCGCGGGCCGCATCGCCGCCGACGACGCCTTCAAACTCCACGACACCTACGGCTTCCCCATCGACCTCACCCAGGTCATGGCCCAGGAGCGCGGCATGGGCGTCGACGTTGCCGGCTACGAATCCCTCATGGCCGAGGCCAAGGCCAAGAGCCGCCTCGCCGGCCGGGGCGCCGACGCCGCCGCCGAACTCCACCTCTCCGGCGATGAGGTCGCCAAACTCCGCCACATGGGCGTCAAGCCCACCGACGACGCCGACAAGTTCCACGGCCGCCCGGTCCGCGCCCGCGTCCTCGCCATCTGGAACGGCGCCAACTTCGATCAATCCCTCGAAGCCGCCGCCACCCACATCGACGACCGCTTCGGCGTCATCACCGACGTCACCAACTTCTACGCCGAGATGGGCGGCCAGGTCGGCGACACCGGCGCCATGGCCCACCACCTCCTGTCCTCAGCCCGCGGCTCTGGGCATGCCGAGTTCACCGTCGAGTCCACCCGCGCCTTCGGCGGCTACGTCCTGCACATCGGCCAACTCCGCTCCGGCCGGCTCACCGTCGGCGACGAACTCGAACTCCGCATCGACGAGCACCGCCGAGGACCGATCGCCGCCAACCACACCGCGACGCACCTGCTCAACTGGGCCCTGCGCGAAACAGTGGGGGAGGGCGCCGACCAGAAGGGCTCGCTCGTCGCCCCCGACCGCCTCCGCTTCGATTACGCCGCCGGACACCCCCTCACCGACGAGCAGATCTCCGCCATCGAGGACCTCGTCCGCGCCCGCATCAGGGCCGACCTCCCCGTCTACGCCACGCCGGCGAAACTCGCCGACGCCAAGGCGATCAACGGCCTCCGCGCCGTCTTCGGCGAGACCTACCCCGACCCCGTCCGCGTCGTCTCCATCGGCCGCCCCGTCGAAGACCTGCTCCGCGACCCCGCCTCGCCCTCGAACCGCCAGCACTCCGCCGAGTTCTGCGGCGGGACGCACCTCGCGAGCACCGGGCAGGCCCGCGCCTTCGCCATCCTTTCCGAAGAAGGCGTCGCCAAGGGCGTCCGCCGCGTCAACGCCGTCACCGGCGTCCCCGCCGAGGCCGCCATCGAGGCCGGCCACCGCGTGCTCGAGCGCATCAAGGCCGCCGTCCACCGCTCCGAGGCCGACCTCGCCGCCGAGGCCCACGACATCGCGACCTCGATCGGCTCGCTCGCCATGCCCGCCTCCTTCCGCCGCCACGCGACCGCCGCCCTCGCGGAACTGCAGGAGAAGGTCAAGCAGGCGCAGAAGAAATCCGCCGCCGGCGCCCGCGACCGCGCCGTGGAACTCGCCCGCGCCCTCGCCGAGCGCGCCCCGGCCCATGACCGCGTGATCATCGCCCACCTGCCCGGCGACCTCGCCGCCGACCGCGCCTCCCTGCTCGCCGCCCTCGACGTCCTCAAGAGCCGCCGCCACGACGCCGCCTCCATGCTCCTCGCCGCCGGCGACGACGGCAAGGTCACCATCGTCGCCGCCTGCCCCGAAGCCCTCATCGCCAAAGGCCTCAAGGCCGGCGACTGGGTCCGCATCGCCTCCGAAGCCTGCGGCGGCAAGGGCGGAGGAAAGCCCGATTCCGCCCAGGGAGGCGGCTCCGACCCCTCCAGGATCCACGACGCCGTCGAAGCCGCACGCGCCTTCGCGGCAACAAAGATCGGCTGACTCCCGACCTCTCCCCTCGCGCGAAAGGGTGGCGACGAAGTCGCCGGGTGAGGGGACTGACGAGCGCCGCCCGCCCTGTCGTATCTTCTCCCGGCTCATCCGATCGACGAGGATGGATGGCAGAAGCCGGAAGTTCGGGGTTCGCACGGGCCCAAGTCGTTGCGGCAACCGGTTGTGCTTGCCCCGGCGACGACATGGGGTAGGTTTCCATCGCGCAGGATCAAATCCAGCCGCCTCCGCGCGTCGGCGTGGGCGGGCGACCGAGGAGCGTCCGAGAAACATGACGATTGCGTGAAGCGGGAACCCGCGCATACCCGCCGCGAATCAGGGAGCACCGGGAAATGAACCGTCTCATCCACGTCATTCTGGGGAACGCACTCGCAGCCTTGATCGGCTTCGCGACGCCCGGCGCCGCCTCGGCCCAAACCGGCGGCATGCCGGACTACGGCCTGCGCTGGTCGGTCATCGGCTCGCCGGGCAACGCCCCGGCGGTGATCCCGAACCAGTTTCCGTTCTTCCCGCCAACCATCGTGGGGGGGGTGGGGTACCAGTACCGCGTCGCCCAGACCGAGGTCACCATCGGCCAGTGGTACGAGTTCGCGACCACCTACGCCCCACACATGCGCGGCGACCTGAACGTCGCGCTCTCGATGGTCGACAACTACGGAATCCAGTTTTTCGGGATGTCGAACGGAGTGCCCTCGTACTCTCTGTCCCAGGGCTTCGCCAACTGGCCGGTGTTCATCACGAACCGCGCCGCCGCGCGCTACATGAACTGGCTGCACAACGGCAAGCCCGACGCCGCCCACGCCAGGCCTGAGGATTTCGAGCGCGGGGCGTACGATGTCTCGACCTTCGGAGTCGATCCCAACGGCATCGTGACCGACCAGTTTCAGCGATCGCCGGGCGCAAGGTTCTTCTTCCCCACCAGGGACGAGTGGACCAAAGCGGTGTACTTCGACCCCAACCGCTACGGCCCCGGACAGGCCGGCTATTGGACGCAGCCCAACGGCACCGACACCCCGCTGGTGCACGGCCGCCCCGAAGATGGCGGGCAGACCAACGCGCTTTTCTGGCCAAGCGGCGTCACGCTGCCGCGGAATGTCGGCAGTTACGCAGGTGTGCAGACCCCATGGGGTCTGCTCGACGCCTCCGGCGGCGGACAGGAGTTTCTCGACGGCGAGATCGCGCTCGCGGCCGCTCGATTCCGACTGGCGGCGGGATCCGGCTGGGAAGAGTTCCGCGATGATCGCATCGGCACGATCGGAGGCGCTGATGTGGGGACTTATGCAGCGATTCGAGTGGCATCAATTGTGCCCTCGCCCTCTGCGATCGTGGTGATCGCGGTTCCGGGGGCTTGTGTTCTTGCAAGGAGAAGGCGATGAAAAAGGTTTGCGTGGGATCAGTGCTCTCGCTTCTGTCGGCTGCAACGTTTGCAGCGCCGGCGCAACACTGCGGCGGCGGCACGTACGCCAACTCGTGCGTCGGAGGCACCATCTACGTCACGTTCATGCCCGCCGACATCAACGGCGGGACCGTGGACATCGACGGCAACAACATCGTGATCGAGGTGAAAGATGACAGGATCACCGGCATCTCGTTCACCACGGTTGGCCAGGCCTCCCTCGGATCCATCTACGTGTCTCGATCCACGGAAGCGCCTCTTGAGTTGTCGTTCGGCCAGGACCTGAGCAATCCGGTCGGTTCGGTTGCGAGCGTTCAAGGCGCTGCTGTCCTCGATGTGACCGGCTGGATTGGGGGCAACTTCGGTAACGGGTCGGACATGACACAACTGACAACCGTGGGTGCCGGGACGAACGGGCTGACTGTGGTTGGGAACTTGGTTTCCAACATCACTCTCGATCGGGGGGCTTTCGGGGGTGTGAAACTGAGTCGTTTGAGAGTCGCCGGCAATCTTCTGGGCGACATCAAGGTGAAGCGCGGCGCTATCGGTCTGATCGAGCTGACCGGTCAGAACAAGACCATCGGTACCTCCTCGACGCCGGTTGCCATCCAGGCCTGGAGCGACATCGGGCAGGTGACGGCCTCCGAGATTCACGCCAACATCGCGGCCGGCGTCACGTTCGACTGCGTCCCCCCGGCCAACTGCGATCACCCGGCGCCTGCATCCAACATCACCTCCGTGTTCGCTAACAAAGCTCTCGGCACGGGCAGCACGGCTGGCAACTACACGGGCACGATCGTCGCCGACGCGCTCGGCCAGCCTCGAAACGTGACCTTCTTCACCACGTGGAATCCGCAGATCCGCATCGGCAACGACTTCGGTGCTTCGGGCGTCCCCAGCCAGATGTACTTGCGGGAAGGTCTTCGCAACCAGTTGGAGATTGTGGACTCCTCGATCCTGCGGGCTGTTGTGA
>CANJRL010000129.1 GCA_947476675.1 Phycisphaerales bacterium | reverse complement strand
GCGCTGGCCGTTCCACTGCTCCTCGCCCAGGTTCCGAAGGGCCGAGCCGAGCGTCTGTTCGATCATCTCGGCGCGCTTGGCGCCCTGAAAGCCGGGGCCCAGGGGCATGACCGGGGGGCCGTCCACGGTCACGATCTTCCCGGCCTTGTCGCCCATCGCCGCCCCCACCCGCAGGGCCACAAGACCGCCCAGCGAGTGCCCCACGATCACCGGGCTCTTGAGATTCTTCTCCGCGATCATCTTCTGCACCGCGGCGACCGCGTTGTCGATCCACGGGGTGCCCTTGTCGTTCTCGTCGCGCTTGGGCGCGGCGGAACCGCCGAAGCCCGGCAGTGTCACCGCGTACATCGTGTACTTGTCCGCGTTGCGGTCCATGAACGCCTGCCACACCGTCCAGTCGCACATCGTCCCGGGGATCAGCACCATCGGGGTCGGGCCCTTGCCGCGCATCTCAACCGCGGCGAGCGGGGTCAGTTCCGCGGCGAGCGCGGGGGCCGCCAAGGCGACCATCGGGATGACGGCAAGAGCACGCGAGAACGTGAAGGCCATGAGCGGGTCTCCGGGGAAGTGGATTCGGCGTCGGGGCTCGCGGCGAGGAAGGAGCCGCGGTTCGGCTATCGGCGTGAACTGCTGCGCAGCCAAGCCGGAGGGCGGGCGATCCGGGGGGAACTTTGGTTCCCGCCCCTTCCGCCACCGGTTCTCGGGCCGGGCGTCAACAGCCTAGCCTCTGCGCAGACCGCCGCGCCCCGCGATCGCCCCGGCTCACCGCCCGGCCCGCCCGCCGCCCCGAATTCGAGGTTTCTCCCCTTGTCCGGCATCCCCCACGCCGCCCAACCCCCGACACGCCTCGACCTCAAGAAGGACCGGGGCCTCACCATCGAATGGGCCGACGGCACGACCTCGTACTACTCGATCGCCTACCTCCGCCGCATGTCCCCCTCCGCCGAGGCTCGGGCCCTCCGCGAGGAGATGGCCGCGAACCCGCTCACCGTCCTGCCGTCAGCGGCCACGCCGGCCGGCGCGACCGGCCCGCTGACCGCGGAGGGGGCGGAACTGGTCGGCAACTACGCCCTGCGCATCCGCTTCTCCGACGGGCACGAGACGGGGATCTACTCGTGGCAGTACCTGCGGGAGATCGATCCGGAGAAGAGACAGAGCGGAATCCGCGGCTGATCCCACCTGCTCCTCTCGCGGGAGATGGTGGCCGCGCAGCCGACGGATGAGGGGGCGTCATCTGCCGTCGTGCGTGGTTGCGAGGCGGCAAGTCGCAAACCTTCGAAGGGCTGATCCAGCAGAAGAACACCCAACACCCCAGACCCTCCCCTCTCCCTAGGGGACAGGGGATCGAATCACGCCCACCTCGTCACGTGCCACTGCTTCTTCCCCCGCCGGATCGCCGCCACCGCGCCGTGGAGCAGCCTAAACGCGGTCAGCCGGTCCTCCGGCCCCACCTTCTCCCCGTTGATCGCCACCGAGCCGTTCTCGAGGAACTCCCTCGCCTCGCGCTTGCTCTTGGCCAGGCCGGTCTCGACCAGCAGGTCGGCCAGCGCCTTGCCCTCGCCGTCCAGTTCGTGCCTGTGGTGGTTGCTCGTCGGCGCGCCGGCGAAGACCTCCTCCATCGTGCGCTCATCCAGGTGGGCGATCTCGCCGCTGAACAGCGCCCTCCCGGCGGCCTCGGCGCGCTCCATCTCCTCGGCGCCGTGGAGCAGCGCCGTCGCCTCCCGCGCCAGCGCCCGGTGGGCGTGACGCGCCCCCGGGTCGGCGGCGTGCCGCGCCTCCAACTCCTCGATCTGCCCGCGCGAGAGCAACGTGTAGATGCGCAGGAACTTTCCCACGTCGCGGTCGTCCGCGTTCAGCCAGAACTGGTAGTACGCGTACGGCGATGTCCGATCCGCTGTGAGCCAGATCGCCCCGGTCTCGGTCTTGCCGAACTTGCCGCCGTCGGCCTTGGTCACCAGCGGCGCGGTCAGCCCGAAGACCTCCTCGCGGAACATGCGGCGGCACAGGTCCACCCCGGCCACGATGTTCCCCCACTGGTCCGATCCCCCCACCTGGAGCGTGACGTTCTGGTGCTCGCGGAGCCACTGGAAGTCGTACGCCTGCAGCACCTGGTACGAGAACTCGGTGTACGAGATCCCCTGCTCGCGGTTGTTCAGCCGCTCGCGCACCGAGTCCTTCTGGATCATCACGTTCACCGAGAAGTGCTTGCCGATGTCGCGCAGCGCGTGCAGGTACGTGATCGACCCCAGCCAGTCGAGGTTGTTCCGCATGACCGCGGCTCTCGGCCCCTCGAAGGAAAGGATCCGCCCGAAGATCCGCATCTGGCCGACCACGTTCCGCGCAACGTGCTCCCGCGTGTTGAGTTGCCTCTCCTGCGTCTTGCCCGAAGGGTCGCCGATCAGCCCCGTCCCGCCCCCCACGACAACCACAGGCACGTGCCCGGCCCGCTGCAGGTGGCGGAGCAGCATGATCGGCACCAGGTTGCCGATGGTCAGCGAGTCGGAGGTCGGGTCGAACCCGCAGTACGCGCGGCGGGGGTGCTCGGACGGCGCGGCCAGGTGGGCCCTCAGGCCCTCCTCATTCGTGCACTGGTTCAGCAGCCCCCTCCAGCGCAGTTCTTCGAGCAGGTCGGCGATTTCGGGATGCGCGGCGGTCATCAACGCGAGCGTAGCACGGCGCGGCTCGCCCCTTGGGTGGCATGCCCAGCCTCTGCTGGGCATGCGAGCGGCGCTCACGCTCCCTCACGGCGCGTCTCGTTGAGCGAGACGATCACCGCCCGGGCGTCGGCAGCGCCCACGCCGCCTTGTCGGCCTGGTTCGACCACCGCCGCATGTCGTTGATCTCGGCCCAGTCGAGGTGCGCCCCGCCGCCGTCCAGCGTCCCGACCGCCGTGGCGCCTCCCTCGGCGTCGATGTAGCCGGTCTTGCTCGCGTCAGTGAGCGCCGTTGGCGGCGCCGCCGTCCACTCCGGGCCCCCGGCGTAGAACTTCGGCGACTGCACCTTGAAATAGCCGGGCATCGGCCTGCCGTAGAACTGCGTGTCGCTGCGCCCGATCGAGGCGACGTTCCGCGCGCTGGAGGCGGCGAACACGATGAGCGACGCGGGCTTCCTGACCGTGGCGAGGTTGCGCACGACCCAGTCCTTGCCCCAGTAACCGCGGGCCTGGGGGTCGAAGCCGTAATCCTGGTAATCGCCGCCCACGAAGCGCTGGTTCAGCCCGAAGCCGGGGTGCTCCGAAACGCCGTAGAGGAACAGGTCGTCCTGCAACTCCCGCAGGTCTGTGTACGCCTGCTTGTCGCGGAACAGGGCCTCGACGCTCCCCGAGAGGTACGAGGCAAGGCGCCACGGGTACCGGGCGATCGCCGCCGACGCCTGGATGCCCCCGCCGGTCGGGAAACTGTCCGCGCCGAGCGTGCGGCCCGACGGACCGGTCGCGGCCGGAGGAGGGAATCGGAGCGAGAACGCCGAGGGGATCGGCCCGGTGATGAAGCCGGGCATCACCTCGCCGTCGCGCTCCGCCGCCGCGGTGAGGTACGCCGCCGTCATCTGGTGCAGGCCCGCGAGTTCCCGCGCCCGTCCCGCGCTGCGCCGCGCGTACCCGATGGAGGGGATGACGATCCCCATGAGCAGGCCGATGATCGAGACCACCACCAACGCTTCGACAAGCGTGAAGCCACGGGCGGCGCCGCGGCCTGAGCGAGCGGGGACATCGGGGCGTCTTGTCATGCTGGTCTCGAGAACTCGTCCTGGTTGTGCATCGGCGCCGCAGGCTGCTTGATCTGGAATCGGACGGCGATATCCTTTCGCGTTTGAGACTGATTCTCAACTGCTGAAACCCCTTGTTCTTCACACGATCGGATGCCTTTGCTCGCCGGATGCATCGCAGAGTGCATCAATGCCGTTCCGCGGGCGTCCGCCCTCGTCCTCGCGAAGGAGACAGCCTCCATGATCACCCACGCCGACCGCCTCATCCGCCTTGCCCTCGCCATCGCCATGGCTTCATCCGCGGCCGGCGCGGCCGCGCAGCCCATCGTCGTCGGTGTCACGACAGACGATGTCTGGGGCTATGTGTCGGCCATCAACCCTTCGACCAACACCGTGCTCTCGGTTTGGGGTGTGCCTCCTGACACCGACATCAACCCGGCCGGCTTCCCCGCGTCGCCGGGAGGGCCTCCCACGGGGGCGAACTTCTACTCCCACGCCTTCCTCGGCTGGCGGCTCACCGGCCTTCCTTCAAACTATCGATGGGGAGGCGCGACCATCACCGTCACCCTCGCCTCCGACACCTGGCAGCCCGCGCAGTCCGACGCGTTCATCCGCTTCATCAGCCGCGGCTTCGATGAGGCCACGTGGAGCGTCACCAACACCCCTGTGCCGCTGGCGGCGCCGGGGCGCATCGCCGGCAACGATTCGGGCGCCACAGGCCAGGGGACGACCATCACGTTCACGATCCCGGGCAGGATCAGCCCCGCGCAGTTCCGCCCCTGGTTCACCGGAGGGCAGGTCTTCCTCGCGATCACCGCCAACGGCTCGCCCCAGCCCCCCTCGCAGCCCGGCCAGCCGCCGGACCTGACCGGCGCGCTCCAGATCTACTCCCACGAGGACATCTTCGGCCGCGGCCCACGCCTGACGCTCCTTCCCGGCCGCCTGGGCGACACCAACGGCGACGGCGTGGTCGACTTCCTCGACCTCAACTTCGTCCTCGCGGACTACGGCCGATCCGGCCCCGGCCTGAACGGGGACGTGAACAACGACGGCGTGGTGGACTTCTTCGACCTGAACGAAGTGCTGGCGAACTACGGGCGATAGGCCCTCCGTCCGCCGCGCCTTCTCGTGGCCCCCGAGTGTGAGTTCTCGATGAGGCCATGAGGTCGCAGAAACCCGTCCGAGCGAGCCGCGTATCGGGATCGGTCCCCTCCGGTCCGGCTGAGGCGGTCGCCCTGTGCCCATGGGGTCCTCGCCGGGCAGTGACCCGCGGCGCTCGCCCGCCGCTGCAATCGCGAGGTGCATCATGCGAACGTGCCCCGTCCGGGAGTCTCTGGTCCACGGCCCCGCGGTGGTTGCCGCCGCGTTGGGGCTCGCCATCGCCTCCGGCGCCGCCGCGCGCCCAGGGCAGCCCACGTCGATCTTCGATTCCCTCGACCGGTTCGCTCCGGGGGAGCCCCTCCCCGCGAATCAGCCGGCGCTGTTCCCGGGTTGCCCTTCGTGGTCCGGCACTGGACTGTCGGTTGTCGGCTCCGTCGGCGGCACGAGTGTTGCCGAGATCGAGCTCTCGGGCCTCTCCGGGAGCAGCCTGAGGGCGGACGCCGTAGCGGGCCGGGCGCCGGGCAACCTCCGCGTGCGCTTCTCCGCTCTGCCGTCAGCCCCCGCGCGGGTGTCGTTCGACGCCGTTCAGAGCGGCACGCTGCAATCGACGACCTTCGAAGTCGCCGATGTCTCGACGGGCTTCATCATCGGCCGGCTTCTCCTCGGCGCCGACAGCCCGATCGCGACCGGCTGCAACGGCACGACCAGCGGCGCTTCGCCCAACATCTTCATCCTTCGGCCTTGCCCCAGCACGCCCGAGGGCGCCTTCGTCGACACCGGCGTCGCCGTGCCGCTCAACGCCC
Organism: Phycisphaerales bacterium; assembly: GCA_947476675.1. Lineage (GTDB taxonomy): Bacteria > Planctomycetota > Phycisphaerae > Phycisphaerales > UBA1924 > CANJRL01. The sequence continues at coordinate 1,047 of CANJRL010000129.1, read as the reverse complement.
GGTACCGCATCGAGGCCGCCATCGCCGAGAACGGCGGCGTGGCCTACACCATCGACCGCAACGACGGCCAGGGCCCCAGGCCGCTCGGCTCGTCGACCTCGCTCTCGGGCACGACCGCGTTCGACCGCGTCGCGTTCGCTCGCGTCGGCGGCGCCGGAGGAACCGAAGCCGTCCGCATCGACAACCTCCGCATCTCCGGCGGGACGGTGACGCCGCTGTGCCCCGGCGATGCGACCCGCGACGCCCGCACCGACTTCGCCGACCTGAACGCCGTGCTCGGCCAATTTGCCCAGGTCGGCGCGCCCGGCTCGCTCGCCGGCGACGTCAACGGCGACGGGATCGTCAACTTCTCCGACCTCAATCTCGTGCTCGGCAACTTCGGCGTCGTCTGCGTTTGCGGCCCGGGCTGAAGACGTGAGCCATGCCCCGCCGAACCCTCCCGATGGGAGGCGTTTTTTCATGCCCGCTCCACGCCCGGACGCCCTGATGCCTCGGCGCCTCGCCCGCCATCACACCGCGAAATACTTCGCCTCCGGGTGGTGCACCACGATCGCGCTGGTGCTCTGCTCCGGGTCGATCTGCCAGTTGTCGGTCAGGCGGCACCCGATGCGCTCCGGCCCGATCAGCCGGAACAACTTCTCCTGGTCGCTCATGTCCGGGCACGCCGGGTACCCGAAGGAGTACCGCGAGCCGCGATAGTGCTGGGTGAACAACTCCCGGATCCGCGGCGAATCGTCGCCCCCGATGCCGAGTTCCATGCGCATGCGCTTGTGCCAGAGTTCGGCCAGCGCCTCGGCGCACTCGACCCCCATGCCGTGCAGGTAGAGATACTCGGCGTACTCGTTCCTCTCGAAGAGCGCCCTGGCCCTCACCGTCGCCTCCGAGCCCATGGTGACGCACGAGACGCCCAGCACGTCGCGCACGCCTCCGTCGATCGGGCGGAAGAAGTCGGCGATGCACAGCCGTTGCCGCCCCTCCTGCCGGGGGAACGAGAAGCGCTCGACCTCGCGCCCTCCCGCCGGGTCCGAGGGGTCGAAGACCACCAGG
>CANJRL010000128.1 GCA_947476675.1 Phycisphaerales bacterium | reverse complement strand
GCGCGGACGTCGTAGATGGAGCCGGCGATCCACGAGGCGATCTGGTTCGAATCGGTGAAGTCCACCGCCCCGTCGGCGTTGAGGTCGCCGGCCGGGATGCCGAAGGGCACGCCGTAGGCGCTGTACCGCACCCCGAGACTCTGCCTGCCGGTGTCGCTGAGGACGCTCACCACGTCGCCTCTCCAGTTCTGGCAGAAGTATACCCGGCGTTTCGCCGCGGCCGTCCCTCTATCATCCCCACCCCATGCCCCTCCTCGCCGCGGTCAATCTGAAGAAGGCCTACGGCGTCGACATCATCCTCGACGGGGTGTCGTTGTCGCTCGAGGCCGGGGAGCGGGTCGGGCTGGTGGGGCGGAACGGGCAGGGGAAGTCGACGCTCATGAAGATCGTCGCCGGGCTGCTCGACGCCGATTCCGGCGAGGTGCAGGTGGCCCGGGGGAGGCGGGTGGGGTACCTGCACCAGGACCCGGCCCTGACGCCGCAGGACACGGTGCGGGACGCCGCCGAGGGCGCCTTCGCCGAACTCCACCGCCTGCACGTTGAGCAGCACGAGTTGTACGAGCAGATGGCGACGGCGACCGGGGACGCGCTCGAGAAGGTGATGAAGCGCCAGGCCGACGTGGAGCGGCGGATCGAGACGCTGGGGGGCTACGCGATCGACCACAAGATCGAGGCGACGCTGCACGGCGTGGGGCTGACCGACGCGGAGTTCGGGCTGAGGGTCGCGAGCCTCTCGGGCGGTCAGAAGGGGCGGCTGGCGCTGGCGCGGCTGCTGCTCGAAGACCCCGACGTGCTCCTGCTCGACGAGCCGACCAACCACCTCGACATCGCCGGGCGCGAGTGGCTGGAGCGGTTCCTGATGGAGGAGTACCGCGGCGCGGTGGTGATGGTGTCGCACGACCGGCGCCTGCTCGAGACGGTGGTCACGCGCATCGTCGAGGTTGAGCAGGGGCGGCTGATCGACTACCCGGGGGGGTACGAGGCCTTCCGCGAGATCCGGGCGCACCGGCGGCTCACGCAGTTGCGGGCCTTCGAGAAGCAGCAGGACAAGTTCCGCTCCGAAGAGGCGTACATCCGCAAGTACAAGGCCGGGCAGAGGGCGCGGCAGGCCAAGGGCCGCGAGAGCAGGCTGGACCGGGAGAAGGAGCAGTCGACGCTGGAGCGTCCGATGGAACTGGGGGCGATGCGGATGCGCCTGCCCCCGGCGCCGCGGTCGGGAGACGTGGTGCTGGCGGCGCGGGGCCTGAGCAAGCGGTACACGAACCCGGACGGCTCGCCCCGGGTGCTGTTTGAGAACCTGGACGTGACGGTGAGCCGGGGGGAGCGGTGGGGGATCATCGGGCCCAATGGCGCCGGGAAGACCACGCTGGTGCGCACGCTCCTAGGGGAGATCCGGCCGGACGAGGGGTCGGCGAAACTGGGGGCGAACGTGATCCCCGGGTATTACAAGCAGACCCACGAGGGGATGGACATGGGGATGCAGGTGTTCCGGTACCTGCAGAAGATCGTGGCGAAGGAGAACCCGGGGACGGAGTGGAGCGAGCAGCAGGCGCGGGACCTGGCCGGGGCGTTCCTGTTCAGCGGGGATGAGCAGGAGAAGGAGTTGGGGGTGCTGAGCGGCGGGGAGCGGAGCCGCGCGGTGCTCGCGGGGTTGCTGGCCAGCGCCAAGAACCTGCTGGTGCTGGACGAGCCGACAAACCACCTGGACATCCCGGCGGCGGAGCGTCTGGAAGATGCGCTCGGGGAGGCGCCGAGCCGGCTGAAGGCGGCGGGGGAGGAGCCGGACGAGGACGCGTACGAGGGGACGCTGGTGCTGATCAGCCACGACCGGGCGCTGATCGACGCGGTGTGCGACCGGATCATCGCCCTGGATGGCGAGGGGCGGGCGGAGGTGTTCGCGGGCAACTACACCGAGTGGCACGCGAGGCACGAGAGCCGCGAGCGCGACCGCCGCGAGGCCGAGGCGGCGGAGAAGGATGCGAGGGAGCGCGCCGAGCGGAAGCGCCGCGAGGCGGAGGAGGCGAAGAAGAAGGAGCAGCGCGACGCCGCGGCCAGCGCGGGGTCGGGCAAGAAGGGCATGCGCTCGAGCCTGGAGCGGATGACGACGGAGCAACTGGAGCAGAAGATCGAGACGGTGGAGCGGCGGATCCGGGAGTTGGACGCGAGCTTGGCGGACCCGGCGGTGTGGAGGGACTCGGCGAAGTCGGCGAAACTCGGGGACGAGCGGGCCAAGGCGGTGGCGGAACTGGAGCCTCTGGAGTTCGAGTGGAGCCGCCGGGCGGAGACGATGTAAGGGCGCTCGGGCGCCGCGCCCTGGCCGCGCCTCCGCACCCTCTCCCCCCGTGGGAGAGGGCCGCCGCGAAGCGACGGGGTGAGGGTGACCGCGAATGCAGTCGAACCGGGGATGATTCACGGCGGTACACCCGGGATGCCGACGCACAGTCGGCGAGCATGGGCGAGATCACGACAAGAAGGCGCGGGGCCCGGGGCGCGGCGGCGATGGTCGCGGCCGGGGCTGTGCTCCTGGGAGCGTGGGCGGTCCTGCGCGCGGTCGGGCGGCCGGATGCGGAGAGGGCGGTCGCGACGGTCGGGGCCCCTGCGCTCGACGAGGCGGCGGCGCAGGCCGAGGCGGAACGGATCGTGGCTGAGATCGAGCGGCGCGGGGCCATCGCGCAAGAGGCCGCGGTCGCGCGGGTGCGCGCGGTGTTCGCCGGGGCGCGGTCGGCGGCGCCGGGATTCGTGGAGGACATGACCTCGTGGGGCGCGCGGGCGCGGATCGCGGGGCTGGCGGCGCGCGACCGCTGGCGCGCGGCGCGGCGGTCGATGGGGCTGGATGAAGCCGGCGAGCCGCCGCGGTCGCTGGTCGAGGGGTACGTGGCGGAACGGTTCGGCGCGGCGGTGCTCGCGCCGGGGGAGATCGAGCGCGCGGCGGGGGAATCCTTGGCGTCGCTGGCCGAGGATCTGGACGCGGCGCGGGCATCGGCGTGGGCGGCCTCGGCGCTGCCCCTGCCCTCGTCGATGATGGGAGAGCGAGAGGAGCGCGGGGTGGCGGTGTTCGGGCCATCGGCCGCCCGCGCGGACAATGCCCTGGGCGCCGCGGCGCTGCGGGCCCGGGAGTCAACGTCGGAGGGCGTGGCGGCGCTGGTGGCAGGGGGCTTTGCGGGGGCGGTGGGGGAGCAGGTGGCGGCGCAGGCGGCGGTGCGTCTTGCGGCGTCGCTGGCCGGAAGCGCAGCGGCGTCGGGCGCCGGGGCAGGCGCGGCGGGCGGAGCACTGGGCGGGCCGGTGGGCTTCGCGATCGGTCTGACCGGCGGCGTGGCGGCCGGGGCGGCGGTCGATTGGTGGATGACCGACCGGTTCCGCGACAGGCTGGGGGCCGAGATCGGCGCGGCGATCGACGAGGCGGAGCGGGCGACCATCGACGGGGCGGGAAACGCCGCGGGGGAGAGTCCGATGAAGGGTGAGAGGGCCGTCGGTGTGCGCGCCGTCGCGGCGCGGCTGGTGCGCGAGCGAGCGGCGGCGGCGCGGCGCGAGGTGGACGAGGCGGTCGGGCGGGCACGAGGAGCGGGGCGATGAACGGCAAGGCGCGGCGGATGGCGGCGGTGTGCGTCGCGGTGTGCGTGAGCGCCGCGCCCGGAGCGATGGCGCAGGCCGGGGCGGCGTCGCGCGCGGCGGCGAAGGAAGTGATCGAGGCGCTCGGGCGCCGCGGGGCTGCGCAGGGCGTGGAGGCGACGGCCGCGGCGATGGCCCGCGCCGGCGGGGAGGCGGCGGTGCGCGAGACGATGGAGCGCGCGGTCGCAGAGGGGGGCGGGGCGCTGGGGGCACGGATCGCGGCGCTGGTGGAGCGTCACGGCGTGGAGGGGCTGCTCGCCGTGCGATCGGCGCCGGCCGGCGCGGCGCGCGCGGTGGTGGACGCGGTCGAGGCGATGCCGAGCGATCTCGTGAGGCCGGCACTGGCGGCGCTGGCCCGGGAGGGCGAAGGCCCGGCGCTGGCGGCGCTGGTGGCGCGCACGGGGAAGGATGCGCTGGAGGCGGCGGCTCTGCAGCCGGGGGTCGGCGCGGGGCTGGTCGCGTCGCTGGGCGAGGATGGCGTGCGCCTGGCGCGGGCGCTGTCACCGGGTCAGGCGATCAGCGCGGCGAGGCACGCGGAATCGATCGCGGCGCTCCCGGCGTCGGAGCGCGCCGGGGTGACCCGCCTGCTGCTGGCGCAGCCGGCGCGGATGGCGGCGTTCCTCGACAAGCACCCGCGGTTCTTCCTGATCGCCGGCGCCGGGGCGGTGTTCCTTGCCAACAGCGAGAAGTTCCTGGGCGGCGCGGCGGAGATGGTGATTGGTCCGGACGGCAAGCCCGTCCTGCTCCAGCCGGAAGGGTGGCTGGAGCGGGCGGTGGTGAAGCCGGCGTTGGCGTGGCTGCTGCCGGTGGCGGCGGTGCTGCTGATGGCGTGGGGAGGCCTGCGCCTGGGCTTCGTGCTGCTTCGCGAGCGATCGCGGCTGCATCGCGTGGGCTGAGCTCTGCGCTGCGGCGCCGCGGTTCCTGGGCGCCGACGCGCACGCCGGCGCTCCGGGCGTTTGGGGGGCTTGCCGCCCTGCCCCTTCGTCGCCGGCGATGAGGATTGGCGCTACGAGGCGACCCAGCGGATCAGCCCGAGTGCTCCTGCGGCTCCGAGCCCCGCGCCGAGAGCGAGGGCCCAGGCAAGGCCGGCGCGGCCCCTCGCGCGGGGCGGCTGTTGGGGGGTTGAAGGGTGACCAACGAGCGTGAGGCGACCGTCGAGAGAGATCGACGATGGCCGGGCGCCGCGGCGCGCGGCATCCTGGGCGATGGCGATGACGAGGTGGGCATCGAACTCGCGCAGCCCGAGGATGCGGGCGAGGCGCACGGCGCGGGCGCGCCTCTCCGGAGCGAGACGAGCGGCTGTGCCGCCGTCGAGCATCTCGGCGACCCGGGCCGCGAGCAGGCGGCGGGCGTCGGCCTCGGGGATCGACGCCGCGGCGGCGTTCTCGCGGGAGACGGCGCGCGCGGCGCGGGCTTTCGGCGTGGCTGCGGGCGACCATGAAGGCGACTGATCCGCTCCCACGAGCCGGAGGCCAGGCCGGACGGCGTCCGAGGCGGCTCGGTCGTTCTGGAGCGCCCGAGCGCGGAACCGGGGGTGATCGATGGGGGGAAGGGGGAGGCGGTCCACGTGGGGCAGAGTGAGCGCCCGCCGGCGTGAGCGGGCCTGGGCGACAGGTTGTCCTCCCCCATTGGAGCCACTTGGCTGCGTCGCTCGGGGGGATCGGACGGGCCTCCGTGCCCGAGGAATTCTTCGCACGAAGCCGCGCCGGTGTTCGGTCGATAGATTGCGGCGGACATCCGAGTGGGGCGCGGACCGGCGGGCGGCGGCGAGACGCAGGGGATGGATTCCCCTCTCCGCCCGGTTCGGCGCGGCTGGAGAACTGCGTGCAGCAGACCGAGAACATGAGCATCCCGGCGGCGGCGGCGGGCGACGCGCGGGAGCCAGCGCCCGCGGCTCGGCCTGGTGCGGAGATCCGCGAGGTTCGATCGCCCCTGGGTGTGCCCGATATTCTCGAGCGACTGGAGACGGCGGCGCGGCGTGGTCGGATGCCCGGGTTTCACCCCGCGGTCGGCTCCTTCCGTGTCCGGATCTTCGGCGAGGCCTTCGAGCGCGAGTTGATCGCGAGCATCGCGCCCGAGGGTGAAGGGAGCGTGGTCCGCTTCCGGCTGCGGCTGATGCCGATGATGCCTCTGGTCCTCGGCATCACCACGCTGGTGGCGATCTGGCCCGGCGTCTGGCTGACCGACTCGATGCTGAAGGCGTATTACCCCCCGGCGCAGGACTGGTGGCCGACGTGGGCGTGGTACCTCCCGCTGACCGTGCTGCCGCTGCCCTGGGCGGCGCGGTCGATGTGGCGCAAGAGCCAGGCGACGGCGGCGGAGGAAGTGCGCAAGACGATCGAGGCGGTGGAGCGTGAGACGCGGTGAGCCGCGCCCGGGTCACGGGCAGGCGACGCCGTAGGCGCTGAGCACGATGTTGAGATCGAAGAAGTTGACGATGCCGTCGCGGTTGAGGTCGCCCTCGAGCGAGCCGACGGGGCCGGATTGGCCGTACTGGGCGAGGATGATGTTGAGGTCGAAGAAGTTGACGACGCCGTCGCCGTTGGCGTCGCCGGGGCAGGGAGGGCGGTCGGAGACGGTGAAGGGGATGGAGGCGGGGCCCGTGGGCGTTTGGACGGTGAGGAGCCGGCTTCCGAGCGGCGCGGAGGGGGCGACATCGAGGCGGACGCCGGTGAGGACTGTGCCGAACGCGTTCGGCGTCGGTGAGCCGCTGACGAGGACGCCCGAGCCCGACACCGATACCTGGGAGATCGCGGTGACCGAGCGGAGGTTGGTCCCGGTGAGGGTGATCGGCGTGGCGGCTCCGCGGGTGACGGTGTCGGGGTCGATGGAATCGAGCGTGCCCTGCACGCCGTAGACGGTGACGGTGATCGAATCGGTGCTGGTGCCTCCGGCGGGATCGGTCACGCGGAGCGTGGCGGTGTAGACGCCGTCGGAGTGGTAGATGGAGACGGGGCGCGGGTTGCCGCGGACTTCGAATGCGCCGTCGCCGTCGAGGTCCCAGTCGAAGGCGGACGGCGGGAGGGCCGAGCCGTCGCCGGCGCGGGAGTTGATGTCGCCAAGGAAGAAGCACCTGGCCTCGCCCCGGATGACCTTGTTGACGCCGGCGATGGCGAGGGGTT
>CANJRL010000127.1 GCA_947476675.1 Phycisphaerales bacterium | reverse complement strand
GATGCGGGCGGCCTTGCCGCTGGTGCTCTGCGAGGCGGCGAAGGCGGTGAGGCGCTTGGCGAAGTGCAGGGGGGTCGGGCGGCCGACGAAGGTGCGGAGCAGTTCGGAGAGTTCGCGGGTGAACGCCGCATCCCTGCGGGCCCGCTCGTATTCCTCGGCGAGCGCCGCGAGCGCGGCGACGAGGGTCTCGGGCACGTACACGCCTCCGTAGGCGCCGAAGTATCCCGAGGCGTCGGGGACCGACCTGGAAGCGGGGGCGGGCGCGGCGGCGGCGGCGGGGGTCATGGGGCGATGGTATTCGCCGGGGGCGCCGCGGCGGGCGCGGGGTCTACGATGTTCTCGGATGAGCAAGGCCCGCGTCTATCTCGATAACGCCGCCACCAGTTTTCCCAAGCCGGATGCGGTGCACGAGGCGATGGCGCGGTATTCGACCGATCCGGCCTTCGGCGCCGGCTCCCCGGGCCGCGGCGCCTACGCCGAGGCGCGCCGCGCCGGGCAGGCGGTGATACGGTGCCGCGAGCGGATTCTGCGGCTCATCGGCGGCCAGGGCGGTCCGGAGCGCATCGTCTTCGCGCTGAATTGTTCGGACGCGCTGAACCTTGGGATCAAGGGTCTGCTGGCGCCTCTGTCGCGCGAGGCGAAAGCGAAGGGCGGCGCGATGCCCCACGTCGTGACCTCGGCGATGGACCACAACTCGGTCTTGAGGCCTTTGCGGGCGCTCGAGGAGCGCGGCGAGATCTCGGTCACGCGGGTGGCGTGCGACCCGTTCACGGGGGCGCTCGACGCGCGCTCGGTCGCCGCGGCCATCACGCCCTCGACGCGGCTTGTTGCCCTCAATCATGCGAGCAACGTGACCGGGGTGATCCAGCCGATCGAGGCCATCGGCGCGGCGTGCGCGGAGCGGGGCGTGCCGCTGCTCGTCGACGCCGCGCAGTCGCTGGGGCACATGCCCATCGACGCGCGGGCCATGAACATCGCGATGCTGGCCTTCCCCGGGCACAAGGGGCTGCTGGGCCCGACCGGCACCGGGGGGCTGTACCTGGCGCCGGGGATGGAGGCGCTGGTCGAGCCCATCCGCGAGGGCGGCACCGGCTCACACTCCGAACTCGACCGGCAGCCCGACGAACTCCCGGACAAGTACGAGCCGGGCTCGCTGAACACGCTGGGCATTGTGGGCCTGAGCGAGGGGGCGCGGTGGATTCTCGATCGAGGGGTGGAGGCTCTGCGCGAGCACGAACTGGGGCTGTGCCGGGCGTTCCTGGATGAACTCGAGGGCTCGGCGGTCCGGGTGGTCGGTCCGGCGGAGCCCGAGCGCCGTGTCGCGGTGTTCTCGGTGTCGATCGTGGGCGTCTCGCCGCACGAACTGGCGATGATCCTGGAATCGCACTTCGGCCTGTTGACCCGCGCCGGGCTGCACTGCGCCCCTCTGGCGCACGAGAACGCCGGAACGCTCGAAGGGGGAGGCCTGACGCGGCTGTCGTTCGGGGCGTTCAACTCCGAGGGCGATGCGCGGTACGCGGCCCGGTCGCTGATCGAGGTTGCGCGTTCGTCGAACGTTCCGGTGGGCGATCGCCGCTCCGCGGCTTCCACCTGCTGATCCGCGCCGGGGAAGCGGGCGGTCGCCCCGCTCCGTGGATTGACGCCGCACCACGCCGGAGGCTTCCGCGAGCGGATTCGGCGATGGCCTTCATCTGCGGCCGATGTGGCAGACGCTTCGATGAGCGCGAGCCCGTCTGCGCGACGTGCGGTCAGGCGACCGAGCCGCGCGCGAATCGATCTGCGAGGCCGTCACTCGTGTGGGGAAATCCGCGCCGGGTCAGATCTTCGGCGGCGTCGCGAGGCCGGCTTCCCTGAGCAGGGCGTCGATCTTCTCCGCCTTCTCCTCGAGTGGTCTGGCCGGGTGCAGCCCGTTGTAGCGCACCTTGCCCGAGGGGTCGAGGATCGCGACGTGGGGGATCCCGACGACGCCGAAGTCGGGGTTGAAGACGTTCTGCTCGGTGAAGACGACGGGCCAGGTCATCCCTCTCCACTCCATGACCGCGGGCATCATGGCGTACTCCTTGTCGGGCGTGCCCTTGGTGTCGACGCGGCCGTCCCTGGAGATCACGTACCCCTGGGCGCTGGTCACCCCGACGACGGCGACCGGGTAGCCCTCGTAACGGGCCAGCATCTCGCGGATGTTGGGGAACGAGCGGATGCACGGCCCGCACCACGTCGCCCAGAAGTCGATCACCACCACCTTGCCCTTGAGGTCGGCGAGGCTCTTGATGGTGGGGTCGCTGGACCACGCGATCGAGAGTTGCGGCGCCGGGGCGCCGATCAGCGTTCCCTTGGCGAAGGCGCCGTCGAAGAACTGGGCGGCGCTGGCGTAGCGGGCCTTCTGGTCCTCGGGGGCCGTCGCGCCGGCGTTCTTTGCGATGGCGAGGAAGCGGCCGCGGAACGACTCTCGGAGCGCCGCCCCCTCTTCGCCCATGTTGACCAGGGCCCGGAAGAGCCCGGTGCCCATCAGGGCCACGCGGCCGGGCAGGTCGGGGGTCAGCGAAGCCTCCAGCGCCTTCAGGTCCGGCGCCGCCATCCGGATGGCCTCCTTCGACGCCCCTGCGGCCTGCATGAAGACGTCGAGGCCCTTGGCCTCCTTGAGGGCCGCGTGCAGCGCCGGGTGCCGCAGTGCCCGGGAGAGCGCCGCCGCCTGCTCCCTGGCCGGCGTCTTATCCTCGTCCATGAACGACAGGATCAGCGTCGCGGCGTTGAGGCCCGAAAGGTCGTTCGCGTTGGCGAACGTTTCGAGCCGGGCGATCGCGGCGGCCTTGGTCCTGTCGTCGGCGTTGCTCAGCGCCGAGGCGAGCATGTCGATCTGCTCGGCGGTGAGTTCCTCGATCGGGAGCCCCTTGATGGCGTCGAGCGCCGCGGCCCGGAGCGTGTCGTCGGTCGCCTGGTTGGCCTTGCTGAGTTCCTGCGCCTTGGCGCGGAAGGCGTCGTTGGCGGCCTTGACCTGGTCGTCGGTGGGCGCGGCCAGCGCGCCCCCGCGCAGCGTTCCGGCGGCGAGCAGGGCGAGCACGGCGAATCTTGTCGGGCGCATCCGCTGTCCTTTCGGTGGTGGCTCGGGGCCGGTCACAGCCTACCGCGCTCGGCGGCCATGGTCGCGGGAAAACTCGCCCCGGCTAGCCCGGCGGCTTCGCGGGCCTGAGCCACCGCGCGAGGAACGCCGTCTGCAGGTTCTTGGCGTCGTTCGCGACCCGCCCGAAGCCGGAGTGTTCGTTGGGCGCGCCGGTGGTCGGCCAGGTCACAAGCTCGATCCACGAGGGGTCGGCGCGTTCCCGCTCGTAGTGGAGGCGCAGCGCCTCGATGAAGGAGCGCATCGACGCCGCGGGCACCCACTCGTCGGCCTCGGAGTGCAGGGCCAGCAGCGGGATCGGCCGCCACGGCGCGCCCTTGCGAAGCAGGGCCATCGGGTCGAGCCGCTCGATGAGGTCCGCCGGGTAGCGCTCGCGGTACGCGGGCATGAAGGAGAAGTTGCCCGAGGTGCTCTCGACCGCGGCGCAGGCGAAGCGGTGGGGCTCGCACAGGCGCCGGAGGGTCACCATCCCCCCGGCCGACATCCCGCCGATGCCGGCGCGCGAGACGTCGAAGACCGGCTCGCCGCCCGAGTTTGTGTAGGCGGCCAGGGCGGCGAGCACGGGGTCGATCTCCGCGGCGCACGCTTCGACGATGGGCAGCGTCCGCTTCACGTCGTCGAGCCCGGGCTCGTAGCGCTCGCCATGGCCCGGCAGGTCGATGGCGCAGGCGGCGATGCCGGCGCGGATCCAGCGCAGGTACCGCCCGGGGTCGATCTCCTTGCGCACGGTGCGGCCGTGGATCCAGAGCATGACCGGGGCCGGCGTGGCCCAGTCGGGGTGGGCGAGCAGGGCCGGGACGCCCTCGCGGCGGTATTCGCTCGCCGGGTCGGGCGCGAGCCGCACGGTGCGCGCATTGCGGGCCAGGGCCGAGGGCATGGCGGCGAACCGGGGGTCCATCGGCTCAGCCGCCCGCGCCGGCCGCAGGGCCGCGCAGGAACGGATTGAACTTCCGCTCGCGCCCGATGGTGGTCGCCGGGCCGTGACCGGCGAGCACGCGGGTGTCGTCGGGCAGAGCCATCAGCCCCTCGCGGATCGAGCGGAAGAGAGCCGCCTCGTCGCTGGTTGGGTAGTCGTACCGGCCGATCGAGCCCGCGAAGAGGGTGTCGCCGACGATCACGGCGTGGCACGCTGCGCAGTGCAGCGCGATCATCCCCGGCGAATGACCCGGGGTGTGCATCACCTTCCACTCCCACGCGCCGAGATGCAGCGTTTCGCCTCCGTGGAGAAGCCTGTCGGGGCCCTTGACTCTGACCGGGGCGCCGAAGGCGGCGCTGAGGTTCAGGTCCGGGTTTCCGAACCAGTCGGCCTCGGCCTGGTGGGCGTACACCGGGGCGTTGGGGAACGCCGCGCGGATGTCGTCGAGCCCGGCGATGTGGTCGCCGTGCGCATGGGTGATGATGATGCCGGTGATCCGCAGGGCCAGGGCGCGGGCGCGGTCGATGAGTTCCTCGGGCCCGTAGGAGGCGTCGACGATCCACCCCTCGCCCCCGTGGCCGGTGTGCACCAGATAGCAGTTGGTGCCGAAGGGCCCGAGTGCGAAGGCTTCGATCTGCGGGAGAGCGGTCGGTCCAGCCATGGGGGCAGGGTACACTCTCGGGGGTCGCCGTCGCCCGGAGGGCTCGGCGCACGCCAAGCGGGAGCCCTTCCATGCATATCGCGAACATCGACGAGGTGCCGACCAGCCCCGTGACCATCCCCGGGGTCGCCGGGGTCGAGATGGCCGTGATGTGCGGGCGCGAGCACGGCGCGCCGAACTTCGCCCTTCGCCAGTTCAAGGTCTCGCCCGGGGGGCACTCGCCGCGGCACAGCCACGACTACGAGCACGAGGTGTTCGTCGTCGATGGGGACGGCCGGGTGCTGCTCGCGGGCGCCGAGCGCGAGATCCGCAAGGGCGACGTGGTCTATGTCCCGGCGGACGAGGAGCACCAGTTCACCGCCGGGTCCCGGGGGCTGCGATTTCTGTGCCTCGTGCCGGTCTCGCGGAACTGCGGCGACCCAACGCCCGGAAGTTAAGAAGGACGGATTGTGCCCCGATCACGGCGCCGGGACTGAAGCCCGGGCCTCCCGATGATCGACAAGGAATCGGCCGCGGCGTGTTTGGGACGATCGACGCCCCGCCGCCGGCCGACGGAAGGAGCCGAGCCTTGGCCGAGCCCGCCGAGCGTGGACCCCACTCGCCGCAGCCCCGCAAACCCCTGGCGTTGCCCCAGGGCGCTGTGATTCTGCTGTTCCTTGGTCTGCTCGGCGGCTCGATCGCGATGGCGTCGCTCGCCGCCGACGGCGCGTTGCGCACGGCCGGCGCGGTCGCCGCGTTCCTGATCGCCGCGATGTTCCCGATGGCGTTGAGGGCCGCCACCCCGATGGACGGGCCGTCGCCCCGCGAATCGATGGACCGCATCTCCAGAGCGGTCGAGCGGCTGACCCACGAGGGCGGGCTCTCCGAGACCGCCAAGCGCGTGCTCCACCGCAAGCAGGAGCGCAACCTCCTTCGGCACGCCATCGAGCAGGACATCCAGGACGGGGACTACGACGCCGCCATGATCCTCGTGCAGGAACTCGCCGACCGCTTCGGCTACCGCGCGGACGCGGAGGAGTTCCGGGCCCGCATCGAGCGGGTGCGGGCCCAGTCGCAGGACGCGGTGGTCGTCGCCGCGCTCGAGCACCTGGACGGGCTGATCCGCGCCAGGCGGTGGCCGGAAGCCTTCGCCGAGGCCTCGCGCATCACTCGCCTCTACCCCGACTCGCACCGCGTGGTCCGGCTCCGCGAGCGCACCGAGGAGGCCCGCAACCGCTACAAGCTCGATCTCGAGCGCCGGTTCCTGGGCCTCGCCCAGCGCGAGCAGGTGGACGAGGCGATGAGCGTGCTCAAGGAACTCGACCACTACCTGACCGAGAGCGAGGCCGAGCCCTTCCGCGAGGTGGCCCGGGGCGTGATCGGCAAGGCCCGCGACAACCTCGGCGTGCGCTTCAAGCTCGCCGTCCAGGACCGCAACTGGAACGAGGCGGTCGAGGTGGGCGAGCGCATCGTCGCGGAGTTTCCCAACTCGCGCATGGCCGGGGAGGCCCGCGAGATGCTCGACACGCTCCGCGAGCGCGCCAGCAGGCTGGCGGGGGCGGGGATCCGATGAGCCCTCCCCGCCGCTAGGCCTTGGCCTTCTTCGGCTCGCCCCGCCACGTCATGATCAGCAGCGCCGCGATGCCCACGATCAGCATCGCGTCCGCCGCGTTGCTCACGTAGGGCCAGACCTGCCCGTCGCCCCCGGGCCACGACAGGTTGAGCGGCAGCCGCACCCCGGGCAAGGGGTGCAGGAAGTCGCGGACGCAGCCGTAGGCCAGCCGGTCGTAGAGGTTCCCCACGCCTCCGGCGAGCACCAGGGCGAGGCTGGCGTGCGACCAGTGGTCCCGGGCCCGCGTCCACGCGCTGAACATGTAGACGCCGAAGGCCAGAGCGACCGCGGTGAACAGGATGAAGAACCCCTGCTTGCCCGGGCCTATGCCGAAGACCGCGCCGGGGTTGAGCACCAGTTTGAGTTCCAGCCCGTGCGGCACGACCACCACCGGCTCGTGCTGCGGGATGAGCGTGTTGATCCGCGAAGGAGGCAGGGCGAGCACGTCCGCGCGCCGCACCTCCACCGG
>CANJRL010000126.1 GCA_947476675.1 Phycisphaerales bacterium | reverse complement strand
GAAGTAGCCGAGGAGGAGGGCGAGGCCGAGCTGAAAGACGAGTTTCTCCCAGGCGTGGAGGCCTTGGCGCGAGCCTCCGGGGCGCGAGGCCGCGGTGAGTTTGAGCCAGTCGTCCACCCCGCCCAGGGCCGCGAGCCAGACGAGGCACAGCAGGCCCATCTGGATGTATTGGTTGGTGAGATCGGCGAGGAGCAGGGTGGCGCCGCCGATTGCGCCGGCGATGAGGAGGCCTCCCATGGTGGGCGTGTTCTTCTTGGAAGCGGCGGCGTTCTCGAGGGCCTTGGCGTCGGTGAGGCCGGTGTCGCCGATCTTCTTGCGGCGGAGCCAGGCGATGGTGCGCTTGCCGAAGAGGATGACGATGGCGAAGGCCAGCAGGGCGGCGCCGACGGCGCGGAACTGGATCTGATCGAGCACCATGAACGCCCAATAGGCGTTGCGGGCCTCGAGCCAGTCACGGGATGCGTCGAGCAGGTTGTAGAGCATCGGCGCGGCGAAGCGGTGGGCGGCATGCGGGGCGCGCGGCGCTGCCGCCGGGCCGGGGTGCGGGCACTCCCTTCATCGACCGGCGGGCGGGGAGGGGAACAGCGAGGGAGGCAGAGGGTGCTTGGGCTCGGCGAGCGCCGGCGACGCGGAGGAATCCAACGCCTCGGCGAGCGCCGCCTCGACGCGCTCGAGCCCGACGCCGCGGGAGCCCTTGAGCAGGACCGTGTCGCCCGGCCGGAGCATCGAGGCGATGGCCGCCGCGCCGCCGGTCGGCGCCGCGTGCGGGACGGCGGTCACCCGGTCGGGGGCCATGCCGGCGCGGAGGCGTTGCGCCGATGCCCCGGCCAACGGGCCGACGAGGATGACCATGTCGGCGGCGCGCGACGCGAGGATCGCGTCGGCGACCTCCTCGTGGCCCGGGAGGGCGTGCTCCCCGAGTTCGAGCATGTCGCCGAGGATGATCACCCTCCGGGCGGCGGTGCGGGCGATCTCGGCGAAGGCGCGCACCGCGGCGATCGCGGAATCCGGGTTGCTGTTGTAGGCGTCGTTGAACACTTCGATGCCGCCAATGACGCGTCGCTGCATCCGCATCTCCGGCGCCTTGGCCCGTGCCAGGCCCAGGCGGATGGAGTCGTCGTCGAGCCCGAATCTTCGGCCGACGGCGACGGCGGCGGCGGCGTTGGTGGCGTTGTGCAGGCCGGCGAGGGGGACGTCGTAGGTCCAGCGGTCGTTGAGGGTGACCCGCACCCCCACCCCTCCGGCCTCGTCGCGCTCGTGGAGGGCGGCGGTGATGCGGAGATCGGCCTCGTCGTCCGCGCCGAAGGTGACGACTGACCCGATGCTTTTCAGAAAGTCCGCGAGCAGGGGCTGTCCCGAGGGGACGACGGCCATGCCGCCGGCGCGGAGGAAGGTGAGCAGGGATCCGTTCTCGCGTGCGACGCCCTCGAGGCCGCCGAGGAACTCCAGGTGCTCGCGCTGGATCGCGGTGATGACCGCGATGTCGGGCCCGATGAGGGAGGCGAGGTTGGCCATCTCGCCCGGGGCGTTCATGCCGACCTCGCACAGGAGGTATTGATCGCCCGGTCTGGCGCGAAGGATGGTGAGCGGGACGCCGATGTCGTTGTTGAAGGACTTCGGGCTGGCCACGCCGCGGAGGCGGGAGGAGAGGACGGCGTCGATGAGGCGGACCGTGGTGGTCTTGCCGTTGGAGCCGGCGACGGCGATGACGCGGACGCCCGGGAGGGCGTCGCGGTAGGCGCGGGCCAGGCGGGCGAGGGCCTTGCGGGCGTCGGGCACGCGGACGACGGGGATGTCCGCGCCGATGCGCTCGGGGGAGGCGGGCTCGGGGCGCTCGACGATGAGCATGCGGGCGCCGGCGTTGAGGGCGGCGGGGATGAAATCGTGGCCGTCGAATCGCTCGCCGGGGAGGGCGAGAAAGGCCTCTCCGGGGCGGATGGAGCGCGAATCGATGGAGAGCCCGGCCAATTCGATCTCGGGGGTTTCGCCGCGGGAGACCCACGCCGCACCCGGGCCGAGGCAGGCTCGGAGGTTGTCGGGCCTCCAGAACGTCATGCCGGCGCCCCGTGCGCGTGCGTCGTGTCGACCGGGCCGAACCGATCGGTCAGCGCGGCGCGGGCGACAAGGCGGTCGTCGAAATCGCGGCGCACGGTCCCCCCATGGCCGTCGGGCAGGATCTGGTAGTCCTCGTGGCCCTTGCCGGCGATGAGCACGATGTCGCCGGGCTGCGCCGAGGCGACGGCGTGGCGGACGGCGCTCTCGCGGTCGGGGTCGACATGGGCCCTTGCCCGGACGTGCGCCGGGATGCCGCCGAGCACCATCTCGATGATCGACGATGGGTCCTCGGTGCGGGGGTTGTCGCTGGTGACGACGATGCGATCGGCGAGCGCGGCGACGGCGGCGCCCATGCGTGGTCGCTTGGTGCGGTCGCGGTCCCCGCCGCAACCGAAGACGACGGTGAGCGAGGCGCCGGGCGCGACGAGGGGCTTGACCGCGGACATCACGCGGGTGAGCGCGTCGTCGGTGTGGGCGTAGTCGACGAGGACGGCGAAGGGCTCTGGCGCGCCCGGCGCGCGGGTGACGGGCTCGAGCCGGCCCGGGGGCGCCGGCGCGGCGGCGAGGCGCTCGGCGATGTCGGCGCGGCTCACGCCCGCCGCGAAGGCGGCGGCGGCGGCCTGCAGGGCGTTCATGGCGTTGTGGGCGCCGATGAGGGGCAGGCGCACCTTGATTGAGCCCCAGGGCCCGTCGAGGGCGAGGTTCATGCCCGACATCGCGACGGACTCGATCGCCGCGCGGCATCGCGTCCAGCCCCGCCCCGCGGAGAGGGCCGGGGCGCCCATCGAGCAGACGGTGATCCGCGCCGGGCAATCGCGGAGCATGCGCTCGGACCACGGGTCGTCGTGGTTGACGATCGCGTGCCCGTCGTCGGGCAGCATCTCGAACAGTCGGGCCTTGGCGTCGGCGTAGTTCTCGATGGTCTTGTGGTAGTCGAGGTGAT
Organism: Phycisphaerales bacterium; assembly: GCA_947476675.1. Classification (GTDB taxonomy): domain Bacteria; phylum Planctomycetota; class Phycisphaerae; order Phycisphaerales; family UBA1924; genus CANJRL01. The sequence goes on along the minus strand of CANJRL010000126.1, from coordinate 3,779 downwards.
CGCCGGTGAGGTTGGTGAAGACGCCGACCTGGTAGTTGAGCGCGGCGACGCGGCGCTGATCGAGGGCGTGGCTCGAGGTCTCGACGACCGCGTGGGTGCGCCCGGCGCCGACCATCTCGGCGAGGGCGCGGCTGAGGTCGATGGCGCCGGGAGTGGTCATGACCGCCTTGGCGCGCGCCGGGCCGGCATCGATGGCGACGGTGCTGATCAGGCCGCACCGCGAGGGAGCGTTGCTCCGGGCCGCGCCGCCGATGAGCCATTGCAGGAGGACGGAGGTGGTGGTCTTGCCGTTGGTGCCGGTGACGCCGAGGACGGTGAGGTCGGAGGAAGGCTCGCCGAAGAATCGCTCGGCGAGTTCGGCGGTGAGGCGGGCCATCGTGTCGGCGGTGGCGTCTGGGGCCTGGAGCAGGCAAGCCCGGGCATCGGTCGGGAAGGACGCCGAGGGCGCGGCGATGACTGCCGATGCGCCGGCGCGGAGGGCGTCGGCGATGAAGGAGCCGCCGTCGTGCACGGGGCCGGGGCGAGCGATGAAGAGCGAGCCCGGGGTGACGGCGCGGCTGTCGTCGGCGATGTCGGCGATGCGGACGGTGCGCGGGGAGGGGCCGTCGCGGTGGGCGAGGCCCAGGCCCTCGGTGAGTTCGGCGATGGTGATCGAGCGGGACACGCCGATAAACGCCTCCGTGCGTGCGCCCCGGTCAGGCGCGGCGGGAGTGTACCTGCGGGGAGCGTGGCGATCAGGGGAGGATGAGCATCGCGTCGCCGTAGGAATAGAAGCGGTATCGCTCGCGGATGGCGTGCTGGTAGGCGGCGAGGAGGCGGCGGACCCCCTCACCGGCAGCGTGGTCGGGGCGCGGGGGTTCGGGTTCGAGCAGGGAGGCGACGAGGGCGAGGAGAGTGGATCGGGGGAGGTGGAAGTTGGTGAGCAGCCCGTCGAGGCGGGCCCAGCGATGACCGGGTGAGATCAGCAGCCGGGTTGACCCGGAGAGTTCGGCATCCGTGAGTGGCCGATCGGACTGGAGCGATTCGACGGCGCGGGCGGAGGTGGTGCCGATGGCGATGGCGCGGCCGCCGGCGGCCCGGGCGGAGTCGATGGCATCGAGGGTCTGGCGCGGGACCTGGCGCCATTCTTCGTGCATCGGGTGCTCTTCGACGTGCTCGGCCTCGACGGGCTTGAAGGTGCCGGCGCCGACATGGAGGGTGACCTCGGCGCGGGAGACGCCGCGGGCGCGGAGGGCGTCGAGGAGGGCGGGGGTGAAATGCAAGCCTGCGGTGGGCGCGGCGATGGAGCCGGGAGCGGAGGGGCGGGCGTAGACGGTCTGGTACCAGGCGCGGTCCTGAGCGTCGGCGATGCGGTCATCGTGGGCGCGACGCGCCGCGAGGATGTACGGGGGCAGAGGGGTGGCGCCGATGGTTCCGAGGATCTGCGGCGTGGGGGCGGCCCCGAGCGGGCCTTCGATGCGTGCGCGCCAATGGTCGCCCGCGCGCTCGATCAGGGTGAGGGCGGACGCCGGCGGGCCATCGGGGGCCGCGGCTCGGACCAGGTCGATCCGCTCGCCCGCGGCGAGCTTGCGGCCGGAGCGGAGCATGACCGCCCAGACCGTGCCGGCGTCGTCGCGCGAGAGTTCGGCGAGGAAGAGGCCATCGATCTTGCCTCCGCTTGCGCGGCGGCCTTCGAGGCGGGCGGGGAGCACGGAGGAGACGTTGGTGATGAGCACATCGCCGGCGCGGAGGATCGAGGGCAGGTCGCGAACGTGAGCATCGGTGCGCACCGAGGGGTCGGCTCGGGAGAGCACGAGCAGGCGAGCCGCGTCGCGCGGGTCGGCCGGGCGGGTGGCGATCAGGTCGGCCGGGAGGCTGTAGTCGAGGTCGCTGGTGCGGAGCACGTGGCGTCAGGCCCCCGGGGTGTGAGGCGTCCGCGCGGCTCGCCGTTGCAGACGGACCTGGGTCCCGGCGTGCCGCGGAGGCGCGTTCCCGGACGGGCTCTGTTCACGGGCGAGGTTCCCGAGCATTCGGGGTGAATCTTATGGGGTGGGAGCGGTTGGCCGTGGCGTGGCCGAATCGGGCGGCGCGCGATTCGAACCTGCTCGATCGTGCGGATCGGAATTCCAGACATGACGCCGCTCACAGGCTGGCCCTCGACGCGTTCGTTCGCCGGGCCGGGGCATCGCGCCGTGGATTGCCGGCGCGACGACGGGGATGCCGCGCCGCGCCCGGTGGGCGGGCCCTCGACGCCGATTCCCTTCTGGCGTTACCTGGAGCGCATGAATCTGCGCAACGCGGCGCCGACAACGGCCGACGTGTTTGCGAAGGTCGGAGCGAGAGAGGCCATCGCGGCGTACTCGGCTCTGGAGCGACGAGGCGTCGGGAGCGCGGACCAGCCGCCATCGGCGGGGGCGACCGGCCTGCCTCGGGCGGCGCACGCGTCGCCTCGAATCGGCGATGTTTCGGAGCCCGAGCGGGTGGAGCGGCGGGTGTCGGTCGATCTGCGCGTGGAGCACCGCGTGCGGGCGGCGGTCGGCACGGCCATCGACATCGTGATGTGACTCAGGCGTTGGCCGGGCGGGCGGGCTTCGCCGGCGGGGCGGCTTCGCTGTCTTCGTCCTCATCGCCGGAGTCGCCGGCGGCGCGGCCCGCCGCCATGAGGCGGCGGCCGTCCTCGGGGGTCATGGAGCCCTCGGCGATGTAGGCGGCGATCTCCCGGCGCGACTGCTCGCGGGCCTTGGTGAGTTCGATCTTCTTGATCGTCCCCATGACGATGGCGACGATCGCGATGCACGGGCCGATGATCACCGCGGCCAGGCCGACGGAGTCGGCGGCGGCGAGGACGGGAATCGCGTGGTGGACCGGGAGCATCGGGGAGACTCCTTTATCGCTTGGTGGAGCAGGACGCGGCCGTCCCGGCCTGGAGCAGGCGCTCGCCCTCGTCGGCGGTCATGCTCCCCTCGGCGATGTAGGCGGCGATCTCGCGCCGGGACCGCTCGCGGGCCTGGCCGACGATGGCGCCTTTGATGAGCGAGCCGATGACCGCGACGATCGCGATCAGCCCTCCGAAGGAGATGGCGACGATGGGGATGACGTCGCGCGGCATGAGTTCGGATGCAAGCGTGGTGAGCATGGTGGCCTCTGCGCGGGGCGCGGGGGTGGGCTGGCGGCTAGGACTTGTCGTCGGAGGAGGCGCCGGCCGCCATCAGCCGCTCGCCCTGCTCCGGGGTCATGGAGCCTTCGGCGATGTAGGCGGCGATCTCGCGGCGGGAGCGCTCGCGGAACGCCTCCCGCGCGATGCGGACGGCGGCGCCGGTGACGATGGCGCTGACGGCGATGGTGCCGCCGACGAGCCAGAAGACGTTGCCGTCATCGAACGCGCTTGCGAGGGTCAGCATGTGGTGGGGCATAAGGACGTCTCCGCGACGGCGGGCGGGGCGCGCCGACACCGGTAGTTCGGCCGCGGCGGGGGTGGATTTCAGGTGAACTGTACCCCGGGTTTGGCCGAAAACCCGCCCCGGGCTCGCCCGGGTGGCAGGGCGGCCCTGTGGGAAGCGACGCGTCGAGGAGCGGGACGGCGGCAGGTGACCCGGCGGGGGGATAGCCGATACACTACCGCCCCTGTTCGGAGAGGTGCCAGAGCGGTTGAACGGGCTGGTCTCGAAAACCAGTAAAGGACTTGTGCCTTTCGGGAGTTCGAATCTCCCCCTCTCCGCTTGTTCATTGCGCTCTTATATAGAGCGTGGCCGAGATCGCGGTTTGTCGCGGGTTTCTCGGCGATTCTGGCGATTGCAAAG
>CANJRL010000125.1 GCA_947476675.1 Phycisphaerales bacterium | reverse complement strand
GACCTGGCCCACACCGGCGCCCACAAGATCAACAACACACTCGGCCAGGGCCTGCTCACGAAGCGCATGGGCAAGCCCCGGATCATCGCCGAGACGGGCGCGGGCCAGCACGGCGTTGCGTCGGCGACCGCCGCGGCCCACCTGGGTCTCTCCTGCGAGGTCTATATGGGCGCGGAGGATGTCCGCCGCCAGCGCCTCAACGTCGTGCGCATGCGGCTTATGGGCGCGACTGTCATCGAGGTGAACACCGGCTCGCGCACGCTCAAGGACGCGACCAACGAGGCCATGCGCGACTGGATGGCGAGCAGCGACACCACCCACTACATCCTCGGCTCGGTCGTCGGCCCCCACCCCTTCCCCATGATCGTGCGCGATTTTCAGAGCGTCATCGGCGTCGAGGCGCGGGCCCAGTGCCGCCACGAACTCGGCAAACTCCCCGACGCGATCGTCGCCTGCGTCGGGGGGGGCTCCAACGCCGCCGGCATCTTCCACCCCTTCGTCGAGGATGAGGGCGTGGCCCTGATCGGCGTCGAGGCCGGCGGGCGCGGGCAAGGGAGGGGCAACCACGCGGCGCCCCTGACCCACGGCTCGCCCGGCGTCCTGCACGGCTCACTCTCCTACGTGCTCCAGGATGAGCACGGGCAAACCGCCGATGTGCACTCCTGCTCCGCGGGGCTTGATTACCCCGGCGTCGGGCCCGAGCACTCGTACTGGAAGGACGCCGGCCGCGTCCGCTACACCGCCGCGACCGACGAGCAGGCCCTGCGCGCCTTCACGCTCCTCGCGCAGACCGAGGGCATCATCCCTGCGCTGGAGACGGCCCACGCCATCGCCGAGGCGGTGCGCCTCGCGGCGACCATGGCCCACGACCAAGTGGTCCTGGTCAACCTCTCGGGGCGAGGCGACAAGGACGTCGACGAGGCGGCGCGGCTGCTGGGGGAGAGCGGAGCGCACGGCTGAGCGGCGTCAACGCCGATCCGCGAGCAGCCAACGCTCCAGGAACGCGGCGATGCGGCGGTTGATCTCGGCGTCATCAAACGGCGCATCGTTGTGCGATGTGCCCGGCGAGATGTACGTCTCCACCGCGACCCCCGCCCCGCGCGCCGCCTGCTCGAGCCGCGATGCGTGCGACACCGGCACGATCTCGTCGCGGCCGGGGTGGACGATGAGCAGCGGCCGGTCGCCGAGCCTCGCGGCGCTGTCGACCGGGTCCATCCCCGGGCGGATCATCAGCCTGCCGAGCAGCGGCGCGTGGTCGTCGGCGATGGACCGCCAGGAAGCGAACCCTGCGGTCGTCACCACGGCGCGAACCTCGCGCCGCTCGGCGGCCACCGCCAAGGCCGCCGCCGCGCCCAGGCTGTACCCGTAAACGGCGACGCGCGAGGCGTCGACCTCGGGGCGCGCGAGCAGCCAGTCGAGGGCCGCGTTCGCGTCGGCCAGCAGGTCGTCGCGCGAAAGGGCGCCCCTCGGAAGGTCGCTCCGCCCGTAGCCCCGGTAGTCAAAGACCAGCACGTGGAAGCCGCGCTCGGCCAGCCACGACGCGTACGCGGCGTGGGACGACACGTTGCCCGCGTTCCCGTGACAGAACAGCACCGCCGGGGCGCGGACCGCCGCGCTCCGGTCCGCGTCGGGCGAGCCCCGCGCGTGGAGCATCCAGCCGTGCAGCGCCAGCCCGTCGCGCGTCGCGATGAAGATGTCGGTCGCGCCGGGGTCCGTCGCGAAGGGCGCGCGGTCGGGGAAGAAGAACAGCCGTTCCATAAGGCCCGAGAGCCGGAGCACTCCGAGCATCAGGGCGAGGGCGCCGAGGAAGGCCGCTCGGCCGCGCCAGCGGAACCGGCCCCGCTCCGGTTGTTCGGCGCCGGGCATGCGTCGCTCAGCGGATTCCAACCCCGCGCTGCACCGGCGACAGCGCCCTCGCCGCAAGCCGCCCCAGCGCCGCCGACAGCCGCCGCACGCGCAGCACCGCGCGGAGCCGCCGCAGCGAGTGGTCGTCGGGGTCGACCGCGAGCCCCCGGCGCAGCCACACCGCGGCGCGGGACAGGTCGCCCGCCTCCAGCGCCGCGAGGGCCAGGTTGTGCATCGCGGCGATGCGCGAGGCGTCGAGCCGCAGCGACGCCCGGGTCGCGGCGATGCCGCCGGCGCGGTCGGCGCTCTGGAAGCAGGCCACCCCGAGGTGGTGCAGCGACACGGGGTCGGACGGGTCCTGCGCCGCAAGGGCCGCAAAGACGTCCCGCGCCTCGCCGGGCATCCCGGCGTCCAGCAGCAGGCGGCCCAGGTCGCGGAGTTCGTCCGAGGACCAGCGCGGGGAGCGCTCGCCCGAATCGTCCCGGAAGCAGCGCACCTCGGCCTCGAGATAGATCCGCGCCTCCGCGGGGTCGCGGCGTCGCAGCGCCAGTTCCGCGAGCCGGCGCCGCACGCCGACAAAGTCAGGGTCCAGCCGATGCACCACCGTGAACGCGGCGACCGCGTCGCGGTCGAGCCCCTGGCGGGCCGCCAGATCGCCCAGGGCGAAATGGGCGTCGAGGCAGTCGCTCTCGAGTTCCAGCACGCGGCGGAACTTCTCCCCGGCCTCGGTGAAACGCCCCATGCTCACGAGCAGGGCGCCGAGATCGAGCAGGGTGTCGATGCACCCCGGCCGGTCGCGCAGCTCGCGGAGATACAACTGCCGCGCACGCTCATGGCGGCCCGTGGAGGCGTAGGCCGAGGCCATCCGCGCGTGAACGTGCGGCGCCGAGGGGTCGAGGTGCGAGGCCTCGCGCAGGCACCAGATGGCCTTCTCGAACAGGCCCCGCGCAATCAGCGACTCGGCCAGGTTTGCGAGGGCCATCGCGTGGTCCGCCGGGCCGAGCGACGAGGCTTCGGCGCCGCCGTCGTCGGCCGCCTCGGACGCGGGGGGCGCAGCGCCGGGCGACTCGTCGCGCCCTTCCTCGCGGTGCTTCTCCCGGTGGTCGCGACAGTGCAGCGCCAGGTAATACTGGATCTCCGCCTGGTCGTGCTCGTCGAGCCGCGTGTACGCCTCGATGCGGTGGATGTAGGGCTCCGGGCGAGCGGGGTCGAGGCGCTGGGCCTTGTCCAGCCAGGCGACGGCGTCGCGGGGCCGGTCCAAGCGCAGGCACGTGACGCCGACCACGATCAGGATCTGGGCGTCGTCGGGCGCGAGGTCGTGGGCGTCGGTGAAGGCGCGGAGCGCAAGGTCGGTCTTGCCCGCGGCTTCCAGCGTCAGCCCGAGGTTGAACTGCCACTCGGCCCGGTCGGGCTGCAGCGCGAGGGCCTGGCGGAGCGCCGCCTCGGCCTCATCCCACCGGCCCGCCTCGTAGAGCTGGTGGGCCCGCTCGACGTGATGTTCGGCGTCGGACCAGTCGTGCATCAGGGGGTTCCTGGCGTGGACAGGCGGCGTCGGACGACCGGGGATCTATCGGATGGTAGCGGGAAACCCGCCCAGGGGTGCGGGAGAGCCCCTCGCCCGCCCCGGGGGTTCTCGGGCCGAAGGTGCGTCGGGCGGTGGGCTTCCGGACCGCCGGCGGAGCGAACCGCCCTGTTAAGGCGGCAGTTGCGGGAATCTGCGCGAATCGGGTTGGCAAACCCTTGAAAGACTGACGATCCGGGTGCATATTCCGAAATGGTGCGTCGGGCGAGGTGCGCCCGCGCCGTGCGTTGTCGATCCGCCATCCCGCGATGCCTGAGAATTGCTCTGATGCGTGCATCCGCCCCCGACCTTGGGCCCAGGCCCGGTCGGCCGCGGTGAGATCGGGTTGCGGCGGCACACGCGCGCGGAGGAGCCCTGCACGCTGAGAGAACGCTGAGATCATCGGCCTCCAATGGCCGTTCGCAGATTGCAACTTCCTCGCCGGCGGCGTCGCCGGCGAGAGACCGATCCGAATGCGGTGGTCGCATTCAGCAGAGCGCACGTTTGTGACGAGCGTGTCGCAAGAGGAGATTCAGTCATGAGAATCGGTTTGATCGCTGGGGCGGTGGGCCTGGTCGCCGGCATCCCCGCCCTCGCAAGCCCGTCCCCCAAGACGGACATCCGCGCGTACGAGGCGGACGGCCGCCCCGTTACGCCCGAGTTCCCCTTCCGTGACGGCAAGGCCGGTCGCCAGCTCGGCGGCATGATCATGTCGTCGTCCTTCGGCAACGTGACCCGCTTCTCCGACGGCGATGGCGAGCGTCAGGCCACCATCACCCTCACCGACTCCTTCGACGTCGCCGCCAACGGCTACGCCCCGGGCTCGGGCAACACCACCGTCGCCTCCGGCACCGCCGGCCTCCCCGTGCTGCCCACCGGCATCAACGGCGGCGGCCGCCGCTCCCTGAGCAGCGTCTGGTCGGGCACCGGCGCTCCCGCCAACAACGGCGATACCCAGAGCGTCATCTCCTCCGCCCAGTCCCCCCCGTTCGCCGGCATCACCAACGAGAACGCCGGCGGCAACACCACCTTTAAGCTCCGCATCTTCACCGCCTCCCAGCAGGCTGCGGGCGGCTTCTTCACCGGCGCCAACTACAACTACGTCCAGCGCAACTCCGGCGGCGGCACCGGCACCCTCACCAACATCGGCCAGCGCTTCGTCTTCACCGGCACCGCCAGCGCCAACTCCCGCCAGATCCTCGACACCTACGTCACCGCCATCACCACCATCTTCACCTCCGAGGCCATCTATGTGTCCTCGGGCTACATCATCGACCGTCTCCTCTGGGGCGGCACCAATACCACCACCGGCGTCGGCCTGCCCGTCGGCCCCATCCCCAGCTTCTACTCCCTCGGGCCCAACCCCGCCGCCTTCCTCACCGGCATCTTCGTCCCCTGCACCCTCAACGCGGTCACCGGCGGCACCCTGGCCCCGACCCCCGTCGCCTCGTGGTTCAAGATCATCCACGAGAACGACCCCTCCTTCCGCGTGATCATCAAGATCGACGCCAACGGCGCGCCCCCCTACGGCGCCGGCGAAGTCAAGATCTACGACAACATCGGCATCAACGTCGGCCGCACCGACCGTCACGCCACCAACTCCTCCTTCGAGCACCTGAACGACGCCGTCTACTACGACAACCTCACCCAGACCGGCGTGCAGTTCATCATCCCGACTCCCCCGGACCTCGTCTGCAACAGCGGCAACTACACCGACAACCTCTCCTGGCTCAACACCGGCCCCCTCTTCGGCCAGGGCACCCGGTGGGTCGACGCCCTCTCCTCCAAGGCCACCGTGCAGGCCTCCGGCAGCGTGGTCTGGGGCGGGCTCCAGTACATCCGCCAGATCAACCAGTTCCCCAACGACCTGACCCGCGAAGAGTTCCGCACCACCCTCCCCACCACCTACGCCACCTCCTCCCCCTTCTCGGTGTGCGTCGACCTCCTCATCCCCAACACCGTCTCCAACGTCACCCCCCACAACGTCTCCCCGCAGTCGATCGCCGACGGCTTCGACGTGACCCGCATGTTCATCGGGTTCTACGACGGCGTGAACCCCTTCACCTCGCGCGTCGCGATCCAGACCGATCCGAACTTCAACCCCATCGACGCCGAGGACAGCACCACTCCCTTCGCGCCCACCGGCACGCCCCCGACCGGCGGCAACTACGTCGTCGGCACCAGCGCAGCCCTCACCGGCTTCTCCTGGCCCAACACCGCCGGCAGCACCGCCGCCGACCGCCGCACCGTCTGCTTCACCGTCGACAACACCCGCAACCTGACCGTCTCGGTCGGCGGCACGAACATCTACACCGGCACCGCCTTCACCAACTCCGTCGACCGCCTCGCGTTCGAGAACAAGAACAACACCGGCGGCAACGGCAACTCGTGGCAGGTCGGCAACGTGGTCCTCACCTGCCAGACCCTGCCCCTGGTCGTCCTCCCCGCCCTCACCCTCGTCTACAGCGACAACCTCGAGTGGGCCAACCTCGGCATCACCATCGGCGCCAACCGCGAGACCACCAACCCCCTCGAGATCTTCCGCTGGGCCTCCGCCGCGAGCAGCCCGGTCGTCCAGGGCTTCGGGGCGGGCAACACCACCAAGGTCCTCAAGATCTCCAACACCCTCCGCACCTTCGCCCCGGTCGCCCCCAGCGATCCCACCTACGCCACCGCCCTCGGCACCGACGCCCGCACGATTCTGCCCCAGGTCATCGCCGGCAGCACCCGCGGCTGGGTCGCCCGCGCTGACCTCGCCCTGACCGACGATCTCTCCTCCCGCGACTTCCAGATCGGCGAGACCACCCCCGCCGGCATCCCCAACTTCTACCTCGTCACCGACCTCGCCTTCTCCTCGGTCACCAAGACCTTCTGGGTCCGCACGCCGATCCTCCCCCTCCCCGCCGCCGCCCCCTTCACCACCTTCACCAACACCGGCGCCACCCTCAGCACCCTCGGCCTGTCGCTCAACACCTGGTTCAACCTCTCCATCCACCGCAACCTCAACGGCACCTTCACCTACCGCTTCAACGGCAAGCTCCTGCGTGACGGCACCGGGGCCCCGGTCATCGGCCAGCAGCTCCAGACCCGCGACGGCGCCAACGTCGTCTCCCCCAAGAACCTGAACGCCTGGTTCACCGCCAGCCCGGACGACAACACCGCCCCGGCCAACGGCTCGTCCCAGCTCTACGTCGACAACATCCGCGCCTGGGCCCTCCCCTGCATCGGTGACACCAACAACGACGGCGTCGTCAACTTCACCGACCTCAACAACGTCCTCGGCTTCTTCGGCCAGACCGGCGCCAACCAGGACATCACCGGCAACGTCGCCCCGGACCCCACCGGCCAGGGCTTCCCCACCGACAACGCCGTCAACTTCAACGACCTCAACGCGGTCCTCTCCGGCTTCGGCGTCCCCTGCACCTAATCCCGCAGCGGCTCTGAACCGGCTCGTCTGACCGATCCGCCGCGGAGGGCGACTCCCCTCCGCGGCTTTCTTTTTTGCCCGCCCCGCCCGCCGCGCGCAGCCCCCGCGCCATCCCCCCTGTACGCTGCCCATCGAAACGCG
>CANJRL010000124.1 GCA_947476675.1 Phycisphaerales bacterium | reverse complement strand
TGCTCGCGGCGCTGACGCAGGCGCGGCCCAAGATCGCGGCGTACCCGTTCACCACGCTCACGCCGCAACTGGGCATCGCCGAGATCGACATGCAGCGCCGCATCGTGATCGCCGACATCCCGGGGCTGATCGAGGGCGCTGCGCAGGGCGCGGGGCTGGGGCACGACTTTCTGCGGCACATCGAGCGGACGCGGGTGATCGTGCACCTGCTCGACGCGATGCCCGAGGACGGCTCGACGCCGCAGGCCAACTACGAGGCGATCCGCAAGGAACTGTTCGACTATTCGCCGGTGCTGGCGGAGAAGGACGAGATCATCGTGCTGAACAAACTCGACCTGCTCCCGACGGAGAAGGAGCGCGAGGCGGCGGTGAAGGACCTGCGCCGGGCGATGCGGCTGGGGCGTCGCGACATCCTGTTGGGGGCGAGCGGGGCGTCGCGGCTGAACCTGCGGGAACTGCTGGAGACGGTGTGGGGGGTGCTGCACCCGAAGGAGGGGTGAGCGGGGCCTGATTCACCGAGCGCTGCTGCGCTTCCGGCCCTTGACCGGCGCGGTCAGGGGCGTCACGAGTTTCTGGTAGAGGTCGAAGAGAAACTCGACCCTCTGCCGCTCGCTGGTGAAGGGAGCGGCGCGGTAGCACTTGTCGACGGCGCGGTCGAGGTCCTTGTGGGCGTCGCGCAGGGCCTTGGGCATGGCGAGGGGGTCGTAGAGATCGGCCAGCGTTTGGCCCTTGAAGGTATCGCGTGTGGCGAGGACGTGCTCCGCCGCTGCCGAGACCGCGGCTTGCTGCTTGTCGGTGGTGTTGGGCCACGGAAAGTTGTTGTAGACAATGTCTTTGGAGTATCGGTAGCGCGATTCAAGCCGTCCGCAAAACTGCCGCACCCATGTCATGTGCATGAGGCTGCTAATCACGCCAAAGTGGTAGAGCGAAGCGTCGGGGATGATAAAGCAGGCATTGCTGGCAACCACCTCGGGATGGAAGTATGCGAAGGGAATGTACTGGCGCGTCTCCGACGTATGCCCCGGGACAAGGATGAAGCGACCCTTCGGTTGAGCGATCTGCCGAAAGCGCGTGGGATAGTTTGCGTACTCACGCGTCGTCGCGGCCTTGCTCGCCAGCCGAAAGTCACGGACCGCTTGGACTCGGGCGGCAACCAGCGGCATGGATCGCAACTCAGACGGCGGAACGTCGGGCAGCCAAAGACAGTACCGGTCGACGCCGTCGAGAAACTCCTCCGCGCCGATGTAGCGGCGGACGTACTTCTTTGCTGTAGGCTCCGTCCTGAGCAAATCCGCGCGCTCTTCCGGGGTCATCAGTAAGTGTCCGCCGTCCGTCGGTTTGTTCCCGTATCGCATCTTCGGAACGGCGCAGAGTGGTTGAGTACGATTCGTAAGCAGAACTGCAGGCCCTTCGAAGAGATACGGGCTGATCTGGCGCACCGCGACCATCTTGCCGTGGTTCCCGTCGTCTTTCTCGTACTCCCAGAGTGTCTTGTTGGGAACATCCTCTAAGCCGAACCCGATGATGACGACGTGCACGTGGGCCTTCCCACGCGCCTCGCTCTCCCACTTGAAGGTGCGATGGGCGAACTGGATCAATATGCCCTTGGCCAAAAGCGTTGGCCAGAAAATGCCCGGTTGTTCACCCTGAGAGATCGAGTTGGTCGAAACGAACGCGACGCGTATGGCCGATTTGCAGATGTACTGTGTCGCGACCAGATACCAGCACGTCACGTAGTCAAGCACGCCCGAGGCATCGACGCCTTCCCAGATGCGGTTCTGTTCCCCCTTCTGGGCTGCCGTTTGCAGGTGGTGGCCAATGAAAGGCGGATTGCCTAGCACATAACTGCAGCGATTGGCGGGCAGGACGGAGTTCCAGTCGATCTGGAGCGCGTTGGCGTGGGCGATCTTCGCGGACTTCTTGAGGGGCAAGCGCCGGACGGGCTCTCCGAACGCCTCGCCCACCTTCTGGTTCATCTGGTGGTCGATGAGCCACATCGCCACCTCGGCGATGCGGGCCGGCCACTCCTCGATCTCGATGCCGTGCATCTGGTCCACATCGACCTTGAGCAGGGAGTCGAGCAGCAGGCGGGCGGAATCCACCTTCCCTCCCGACAGTCGCAGCAGGGCTTCGAGTTCCAGGAGCCTCAGTTCCCGGTATGTCACGACGAGGAAGTTGCCGCAGCCGCAGGCGGGGTCGAGGAAGCGGAGCGAGGCGAGTTTGTCCTGAAAGGCTTGGAGTTTCCGCTTCTCCGAGCCGCAGGCCGCGAGTTCGGCCTTGAGGTCATCGAGGAAGAGGCTGCGCACCACCTTCATGATGTCGCGCTCGCTGGTGTAGTGGGCGCCGATCTGGCGGCGCTTCCTCGCGCCGCTCTCTCCGGCCATGATGGACTGGAACAGCGACCCGAAGACGGCGGGGCTGATGCGCGACCAGTTGAACTCGCAGCACTCGATGAGCGCCTTGCGCATGGAGGCGTCAAACTCGGCGAAGCCCAGGTTTTCCTTGAAGAGGTCGCCGTTCACGTAGGGCAGGGCTCGGAGTTCCTCGGGGAGGCGGGCCGGCCTGTCCGGCGTATCCTGGTCGAGAACCTTGAAGAATCGTGCGAGCAAGGGTCCGAGGTCGCTGCCGTCGGTGCGGGACCCGTTCACCAGAGCCTTGAACTCTTCGTTCTCGAAGATGGCGGTGTCGTCGGCGAAGAGGCAGAAGAGAACGCGCACGAGAAACCGCTCCAGAGCGTGGCCCTTGTAGCCGCCCTTCTCGAGCGCGTCGTGGAGCCTGCCGAGGACCTCGACGGCCTTGATGTTGATGGGGTCTTCGGGATCGACGGGGTTGGTGGTGTAGCCCGACAGGAAGCCGAGGTGCTTGATGTTCTCGTGGAGCCTCGCGGTCTCGAACGTCGCGGCCGGGGTGGCGGGGTCGTCGCTGTCGAGGTTGTAGACGACGATGGTCTTGAAGTCCGAGACGACGATGTACTGCGGCGACTCCGCCTCGCGGCCCTCGCGGATCAGGGACTGGGCGTAGTCAAACGCCTGACTGGCGGCTTTCGAGAGGTCTTCGCCCTCGCTCTTGTGCTCGCCGATCATGACACCGGCATAGAACACGTCGATGCGGTCGTACGCCCCTTTGAGGTTCCTGACCTTTTCCTCGAACGTGGCGACCTGCCTGCGTTTGAGTCCGAAGACCGCGAACAGGTCAATCCAGAAACTCTGGGCGTCCGCCCGCTCGCTGACGACATCCGCCCATTCGGCGGCGAACCTCATGGCGTTGGCGCGGATCTCAGAAAGGGACAGACGCATCGGTCGGCGGAGTGTACGGGGTTGAGAAGAGGGCGCCCCGGTCGCGACGCCCCAGTCACCTGCCGCTGAAGAACTTCTTGACCGCGTGGACCGTGACCTGCCTGCCCGCGGCGCCGATGGATTCGGTCAGCGGGATCTCCTTCGGGCACACCTTGACGCAGTTCTGCGAGTTGCCGCAATCGTTCACGCCGCCGGGGCCGGAGAGCACGTCGAGGCGCTGGGGCTTGAGCGTGGCGCCGGTGGGGTGGTCGTTGAAGAGGACGGCCTGGCTGATGACCGCGGCGCCGACGAAGGAGGTGTCCCAGGCTTCGGGCTTATCTTCGCGGAGGAACTGGGGGCAGGCTTCGAGGCAGCAGCCGCAGGTCATGCAGGTGGAGAGGGCGTAGCGGGTGGCCTGGTGGTCGGGGGACTCGGTGGGGCCGGCGCCGAGGGAGTAGGTGCCGTCGACGGGGACCCAGGCTTTGATGCGCTCGAGGTTGCGGAAGAATCGCGCGCGGTCGACGCAGAGGTCGCGGACGACGGGGAACTTGCGCATGGGCTCGAGGGTGATGGTCGCGCCGCCCGGGCCCGGCGGGGTGGTCGAGGGCGAGACGGCGTCGATGAGTGCGCTGCACGCCTGGCGCACCCTGCCGTTGATGTTCATGGTGCACGAGCCGCAGACCTCTTCGAGGCATCCGGAGTCCCAGGTGGGGGGGGTGGTGCGGACGCCCTCGATGGTGACGGGGTTGGCGGCGATCCACTGGAGGCAGGAGATGATGTTGGCGCCGGGCTCGACGGGGACGTCGAAGAGTTCGGTGCGCTCGGGCTTGCCGGGGCCGTCGCAGCGGACGATGGCGAAGCGGACGGTGCGCGAGCGGGAGGAGGTCGGCGCGTTGGGGGTGGCGGTTGGCATCGTGGGGTTGCTCAGGTGGCGGCGAGAGCGAGGGCGGGGGCCTTGGGGGCGTCGGCGGGCTTGGAGGCCGGGGCGTCGTCCTTCTTGCCATAGGTGCGCTTGCGCGGCTCGACGATGCCCTTGGGCACGGGCTCGAAGGCGATGCGCGACGTGCCGTCGGGGTTGCACTGGGCGACGGTGGTGGCGAGGAACTCGGCGTCGTTGCGCTCGGGGAAGTCGGTGCGGTAGTGCGAGCCGCGGGACTCGCGGCGCTCGAGCCCGCCGCGGAGGATGGCGTCGGCGAGGGTGAGCATGTCGGCGGTGGCGCGTGCGAAGGAGAGGTTCTGGTTGGTCCACATGCCGGTGTCGGCGAGGCTGATGCGGGCGGCGCGGTCGCGGAGTTCGGCGATTTTGGCGAGGGCCTGCTCGAGGCGTGGTCCGGACTTGACGACGGTGGAGGCCGCGGTCATCTCGGCGCCCATCTCGCGTGCGATCTGGTAGGGGTTCTGATCGCCCTTGCCCTCGACGAGGCGGCGCTGCTTGGCGTTCTCCTGCTCGGCGGCGCGGTCGTAGAGGGCCTGGGGCTCATCGGAGGCGAGGCGCTTGGCGTCGCGCACGGCGTTGGCGACGCCCAGGCCGCAGAACAGCCCGTCGAAGATGCACGAGAGCAGCGCGTTGGCGCCGAGGCGGTTGGCGCCGTGGTACTGGTAGTTGACCTCGCCGAAGGCGTAGAGTCCGGGGACGGAGCACATCATGGAGTTGGGGGCGCCGAGGGTCATGCCCTTGAGGTCGGGCTTGGGTGTGTAGGTGGTCCAGAGTCCTCCCATGGTGTAGTGGACGCCGGGGAAGATCTTCATGGGGACCTCGGCGGGGTCCTCTCCGACGAACTTGCGGTAGATCTCGATGATGCCGAGGAGTTTGCGCTCGATGTACTCGCGGCCGAGATGGGTGAGGTCGAGGTAGACCATGTTCCCGCCGGCGACGCCGAGGCCTTCCATGCAGATGTTGAAGATCTCGCGGGTGGCGATGTCGCGGGGGACGATGTTGCCGTATTTGGGGTAGCGCTCCTCGAGGAAGTAGTAGCGCTCGGAGGCGGGGATCTGGCGCGGGTCGCGGGCCGGGTCGGGGTGCCTCGTCCAGCCGCCGCTCGGGCCCTTGATCGCCGGGACCCAGACGCGGCCGCCCTCGCCCCGGGCGGACTCGGACATGAGGCGGAGTTTGTCGGCGCCGGGGATGGCGGTGGGGTGGACCTGGATGAACTCGCCGTTGGCGTACTTCGCGCCGGCCTGGTAGCAGCGCGAGGCGGCGCCCCCGGTGCACATGACCGAGTTGGTGGACTGGCCGAAGATCAGGCCGTTGCCGCCGGTGGCCATGACGACCGCGTCGGCGCGGAAGGCGCGGATCTGCATGGTGCGGAGGTCCTGGGCGACGATGCCGCGGCAGGCGCCGTCGTCGGCGATGATCGGCCAGAGGAACTCCCAGTGCTCGTACTTGGTGACCTTGCCTTCGGCGGCGTAGCGTCGGGTCTGCTCGTCGAGGGCGTAGAGCACCTGCTGGCCGGTGGTCGCGCCGGCGAAGTGGGTTCGCTTGTAGAGCGAGCCGCCGAACAGGCGGAGGTCGCGCTGTCCCTCGTTGGTGCGGTTGAAGGGGACGCCCATGCGGTCGAGGAGGTCGATGATCTTGGGGGCCCAGTGGGCCATCTCGTAGACCGGGGGCTGGTGGGCGAGGAAGTCGCCCCCGTAGATGGATTCGTCGAAGTGCTCGTACTCGGAGTAGCCCTGCTGGCGGGCGACCTCGTTGCAGGCGTTGATGCCGCCCTGGGCGCAGACCGAGTGGGATCGCTTGACCGGGACGATCGAGAAGATGTCGACCGGGAGGCCGGCCTCGGCGATGCGGACGGAGGCCGCGAGGCCCGCGAGCCCCCCCCCGACGACGATGACGCGATGCTTCGAGCCGTTCATGGGCATGACCTCGGAGATTTCGACGGGCGACGCGAGTCGGATGACGCCCGGGGGCGGGTCTGGAAACGGGTGGGTCAGGGCCTTCGGGGCGCCGCGTCGGGGGCCGCGGTGAGCGCGGGCTCCGCGCGGTGCGCGGAGCGGAGCGATTCCTCGACGAGTCGGGCGCGCACCGGGTCGAGCGTGGCGAAGCCGATGACCGCGGACCACGCCATGGCCATGAGGGCGGCTCCGAGGCCGGCGCAGGCGTAGCCCCAGCGCCGCTGCGCCTGGCGCGAGACCGTGAGCCCCCAGGTGATGGCGGCGGTCCACAGCCCGTTGGCGAGGTGGAAGACCAGGAGCGAGACGCCCGCCATGTAGAAGAGGCTCACGCCGACGCCGGCGAGGGTGAGGCCGCTGGCGTGGCCGCGGAGGGTCTGGGCGAGCGTGCTGGCGGCGTACTCGGCCGACCATCGCGTGCCGCCGGGGACCAGGAAGGTCCAGCCCCAGCGCAGGGTTGCGACGTGATAGAAGATGAACAGCACGCCGACATAGCCGGAGACGCGCTGGAGCGTGTAGCGCCAGTTGTCCTGGAATGGGTAGCGGGCGTTGTTGGCGCGGCCCGTGGTCGCGTAGTAGACCCCCAGCACGGAGTGGAACGCGATGGGCAGCCACAGCCCGAAGATCTCGATGATGATCAGGTAGGGGAGCGAGTGGATGAAATCGACCTCGTGCTGGAAGGTGGCGACGCCTCCGTGGCCGGTCTTGCCGGCCTTGGGGTCGATCATCCCCCACACCACCGAGGAGTTGGTCAGCAGGTGGTTGATGAGGAAGACGCCGATGGGCATGACGCCGGTCAGCGAGTGGAGCCGGCGGAGCAGGAAGTGATGCCGCTGCATGAACGGCTGCTGCTTCGCGGGGGCCTCGTGGGCGGTCTCGGACAAGTCGGTGGGCTCCGTGTGGGGCGCGGGGTGAGCGAAGCAACGCCTCGACGGCTCAGGTCGAACCCGGGTGGTTGATGGCCGCGCGGACGGCGGCGGCTTCTTCTTTCAATCGCTTTTCTTCCATCCGTGTGACCAGT
>CANJRL010000123.1 GCA_947476675.1 Phycisphaerales bacterium | reverse complement strand
TTCTCCAACGGCGTGCCGCAGTACCGGCTCAACGAGGGCGCGGAGAACCTGCCCGTCAACGTCGGCTGGCGCTTCGCCGCCCGCTTCGTCAACTGGCTGAACAACGGCAAGGCCCTGACCCGCGCCGCCTTCGAGAGCGGGGCGTACGACACCAGCACGTTCGGGCCTCCCGATCCCAAGGGCTTTTTTCCCGACCAGCGCGACCACACGCCCGGGGCGCGGTACTGGATCCCCACCATGGATGAGTGGGTCAAGGCCGTGTACTACGACCCGAACAAGTACGGCCCTGGACAGGAGGGGTACTGGCGATACCCCGTCAGTCAGGACACGCCACCGGTCTACGGACTGCCCGGAACTCCGGGGGCGCAGAGCGCGGCGGGCGTGTTGACCGCCCCGTTCACCCCTCCCGTGGGGGCGTACCCGAACGCGAGGAGCCCTTGGGGCCTGCTCGATGCCTCGGGCGGGGCCTCAGAATGGACCGAGACCAGCAATGGTCAGATCCGCGTCGTCATGGGCTCGGCCAACTTCAACCCTTATGTCCTGCCCTATGCCGACAATCTCGGCGCCTTCGGACTCGGCTCGCCCGCAGACGAGACAAATGGCATCCGCATCGCCTCCGCTGTTCCCAGCCCCGGCGCCGGTGTGGCGCTGGGCCTCTTCCTGGCCGTCGGTTCAATCCGAAGGAGATCGTCATGCGCTTGTCTGCCTGCTTCGTGATCGTGGCCGCTTGCAGTGTCCCCTCGTTCGCGGCGCCCGCCGCGCAGTACGATTCCAACTATGCCACTGTTGACGTCAATCTCTTGCAGGACAACCCGGCTCGGCCGGGCGTTCGTTTCTATGAGGTGCAGATCACCTCGAAGGACCCGCCCCCCGGCTTTCCATCCCAGCAAACCGCGGTCAACCTTCTGACGGCAAACTTGCAGAGCGAGGTCGTCAGCAGCATCATTCTTCGAAACTGTTCGGGCGAGGCGCAGGGCCGGCCTCAGACGCAGCTGTACGTGACCGTTGTTTCGTCCGCTGGGTCGGGAGCCAGCTATGGGGAGATCGGCGACGTAGTGCTTGATGAGGCCTACGGTCGCGATGTCCTGCTGGCCACTCTCAACGCCTTCGGCACCCTTGGCAATGTGCGTGTTCCCAAGATCGGCTCGATTGTTGTAGGAGGCTCCCCAGGAGACCTGGTCGGCGATGTCGTTGCCCTATCGTGGCCGGGAGGCAACTCGAACGTCGGTCGCGTCGACGTGAAAGGCGGGATATTCGGCAACATCGTCGCGCAGTACGGCCTGATTGGCGATGTGAAGGCCAATCGGGACATCACCGCTCGCAGCGCGACGCCGCCGGTGTATCCGCCGATCGGGCCTGTGAACATCTACGCACGCGACACCATCCAGAGCGTGACCTCCACCACCGGCATGATCTGGGCCAACATCGACGCCAACGCGTACAACAGCACCGGGCGTCTCGGTTCAGTGGCCGGCAGTTCATTCAAGGGCTCGATCAGGGCCACAGGCTTCTACGGCAGCAACGGCGGGGATTTGAATCGCATCTCCATCGACAACGATCTCCAAGGCGATATCACACTCACCGGCGCCGCCCTCGGCTACCAGATCGACACCGGCGCGCAACAGAAGCAATACATCCGCATCGGCAAGTCGTTCGTGTCCGGCACGATCCAAGTGCCCGCGCTCAACGCCAATCCGGCCCTCGGCGGCATCGCTCCGCTGGGCCAGATTCTCGTCGGAGCCAATGTGGCCAGCGCGTCCCCGGCATGGACGGGCACCGTGAATGTGGGCTCGACTACGCTGAGCCCGACGCCGGCCTACACCCCAACCGCCGCGAGCATCGGAGGAGGCGCCGCCGGGTTCCCCGGGCTTGTTGTTGCTGGCGGCGGACGAGCGGGCTATGACCTGCACGCCACTTCCTGTTTCCCGGTTCCCAACGCCGTGTTCGCGATTCGGAAGATGCAGGTGAACGGCCTGGGCGCCGATCCCCAATGTGTCGACGTGCCCTTCACGCCGCGGCTGCGGTTCTACGGTCCTGTCGAGCGGACGACGCCATCCCCCCTGGACACGGACTACGTCGCATCGACCGTGAACGTGCTCGCCTGGAACGGGAGCACGTACACCGCGGCGTCGGGCACTTTCGGCACGCCCGACACGGTGTCGGCGAACAACTACCGCGAGTTCGCCGTCAACAACGCGGGAGCGTGGGGGGTGGGCAAGTACCGCCTGACCCGTAAGGACGGCGCGCTCAAGTGCCGCGACGTCGATGGCGTCGTCAGCGGGACGCAGGATGTCGCCAAGTTTGCTCTCGATTTCGAACTGGTCGACGTCTGCGATCTGCAGATGATCCAGTATTTCGACCGCAACGGCGATCAGGTCCTCGACGGCGCCGACGTGGCGGCGCAGGTCGTCGACCCCGTCGATTTCAACCTCGATGGCAGCGCCGACTCGCGCGACATGTGGCTGCTGCTGCAGGCGGTCTCCCGATACGGACGCTGAGCCCCCGCATCGGAGTTCGTCCCGCGCCCGCGAGAGCATCGCGGGCGTTTCGTTCTAGAACCACTGCAACTGCCCCGGCTCCATGACCTCGCGGGCCGTGGGGTGCTCGACGTCGATCCTGTAATCCCCCGAGTAGCACGCGGTGCAGTAGTGCGCCGCCGGGCGGCGCCCGGTCGCCACGCAGGACAGCATGCCGTCGATCGACAGGTAGGCCAGCGAATCGACGCCGAGAAACTCGCGGACCTGCTCGACCGACCTGCCGTGGGCGATGAGTTGATTGCGGCTCGCGAAGTCGACGCCGAAGTAGCAGGGGTGCCGGATCGGCGGGCACGAGATGCGCAGGTGGATCTCCCGCGCCCCGGCGGCCCGGATCTGCTCCATCTTCGCCTTGGTCGTCGTGCCGCGCACGATCGAGTCGTCCACCACAACCACCCGCTTGCCCTCGACCAGTTCGCGGATGACGTTGAGTTTGAGGCGCACCGCGGCGTTGCGCTCGTGCTGGGTCGGCTTGATGAACGTGCGCCCCACGTAGCGGTTGGGGACGATCGCCTCGTGGTAGGGCAGCCCGCTGGCCCGGGCGTAGCCGTTGGCGGCGGAGCGTCCCGAGTCGGGCATGGGGCACACGAAGTCGGCGCCCCCCATCACCGGCGCCTCGCGGGCCAGTTGCTCCCCGAGCCGCTCGCGCACGGTCTGGACGGTCTGCCCGAAGACGGTGCTCGCCGGCGAGGCGAAGTAGACGTGCTCGAAGACGCAGTGGGCCGGGCGGGAGGCGGGCTCGGCGAAGCGGCGCGTCTCGACGCCGCGCTCGCTGAGGGTGACGATCTCGCCGGGCTCGACCTCGCGGTCGACGGTCGCGCCGATCGCGTCGAGGGCGACGGTCTCGCTGGCGACGCAGGGCCGTCCCTCGCGGGTCGTGCCGAGCACCAGCGGGCGCCAGCCCCAGGGGTCGCGGGCCGCCTCGATGCGGTCGGGGAACAGGAACACGATGCTGAACGCGCCCTGCAGACGCCGCAGGGTCGCGGCGAGCGGGTCCGGCGAGCGCTGCTGCCGGGGCGAGGCGAGCAGGTGCACGACGACCTCGGTGTCGGCCTGGGTGTGGAAGATGTGCCCGTTTTCTTCGTAGAGGCGGCGCAGGACCTCGGCGTTGGTGATGTTGCCGTTGTGCGCCAGCGCCACCTGCCCGTCGATGTACTGCTCGAGCAGGGGCTGGGCGTTGCAGGCCAACGAGCCGCCGGCGGTGGAGTAGCGGTTGTGCCCGATGGCGGCGCGGCACTCGTCGCCCTCCAGGTCGCGCAGGGCGCGGGCGTCGAAGACCTCCGCCACCAGCCCCATCCCGGTGTGGGCGGCGAGCACGCCCCCATCGCTGACCGCGATCCCCGCCGATTCCTGCCCCCGGTGCTGCTGTGCGTAGAGCGCGATGTACGCCAGATGGGCCGCGTCCGAGGCCCCCCAGACGCCGAAGACGCCGCACTTTTCCTTGGGCGCGTCCGGACCGCCCTCCCCAACGCGCGCGGCGCCGGTGAGCACGGGCAGACTCAGGTCGGGTCGTGTTTGGGGTGTGCGGCCTTGCATCGCGGGAGAGAAGCCGATCATAGGTGGCGCGGGGCAGGAGAGTTGACGCGAGGCAGGCGCGGCGCGTACGTTTCAGCCTTGTTCGGGCCTCCCCCCGGGGAGCCCCTGTCACAGACCGGATCATCGAGCGTCGCCCCGCAGTCGCGGCCGGCCACGCGATCGCAGCCCGACTCGGCCCAGCCGAGCGGAAGGGCTGCACCGCCCCGCGTCCGGACCAGTCCGGCCCCGGGAACGGACGGAGACACCCCATGGCTCGCTATCTCGGCCCCAAGGTCAAACTGTCGCGCAAGGTCGGCGTCCCCATCGCGGACCTGCCCAAGCACACCGCCAAGCGGCAACTCACCACGCCCGGCATGCACGGGTACCGCGGTCGGCGCCTTCGCGACTACGGCGTGCGCCTCAACGAGAAGCAGAAGCTCCGCTACCACTACAACGTCTTGGAGCGCCAGTTCCGCCGCCACATGGCCGAGGCCACCCGCCGCACCGGCAACACCGGCGAGCTGCTCCTCCAGATCCTTGAGCGCCGGCTCGACAACGCCGTCCGCCGCGCCGGGTTCACCCGCTCGATCTGGGCCTCGCGCCAACTGGTGGCCCACGGGCACGTGCTGGTCAACGGGCGCAAGGTCGACCGACCCTCGTTCCAGGTGGACGTGGGCGACAAGATCACGGTGAAGCCGAAGATCCAGCCGGTGATTCGCGACGCGATGGAGTCGATGGTCGGGCACATCGTGCCCGGGTGGATCGAGGTCAGCCCGGCGGAACTCACCGCGACGGTGCTCTCGCTGCCTACCTCCGACCAGATCCCCTTCGACGTCAACACCAACCTGATCGTCGAGTTCTACCGCTGATCGACCGTCCATCGCGGCCCCGGGCGCGCCAAGGCCGGCGCGCCCCGGGCTCCGCGCCGCCGCCGCGCTCGCGCAGCGCGGCGGCGAGAGGGGCACGCCCATGCAGAAGTTCCTGCGGAAGTATCAGAAGTACATCCTCGCGGTCGGCGGCTCGCTGCTGATGATCGCCTTCCTGCTCCCCTCGGCGATCACCCGCGGCGGGTTCGGGGGGGGCGACCGCGCCGTCGCCCGCATGGATGGCCGCAAGGTCATGGCCAGCGAACTGCTCGAGGCCGAGCGCGAGCGGCACGCGGCGCTGGCCCCCGACGGGTTCGGCGCGCTGCTCAGCGTGTTCCCCCAGATCGCCCGCATCGAGAAGCCAGAGCACTGGTACATGCTCACCGAACTCGCGAAGCGGACCGGCTTCGTCGCCACCGCGGCCCAGGTCGACGCCTTCGTGAACATGGCGGCGCAGGAGCACATGCAGGCCGGCTTCCGGCAGATCGAGCGTTTGCCTCAGGACCGCATCCAGGAGGCCATCAACCAGCTCCAGCAGATCCCCACGCAGGTGCAGCAGATGCGCTCGATGATGTCGGGCAAGGCGCCGGGGCTCTCCGAGAAGTCGCTGGCCGGCGCCGCCTCGATCTTCCAACTCACCGAGGCCTACCTCGGCGCGACCCGGGCCTCCGAGCAGCGGGCCCTGCGCGTCGCGTCGCGCCAGCAGGACCGCGCCGATGTCGACCTGGTCGCGATCCGCGCCGATTCCCTCCTCGACAAGGTCCCCGAGCCCGACGAGGCGGCCCTGCTCGCGCACTTCGAGCAGTACAAGGCCAGGGCCAGGGGCCAGGGCGAGGCCGATTTCGGCTACCTCCAGCCCGCCTCGATCAAGATTGAGACCATCTCGCTGCCCGCGGCCGCGGTCGCCGCGGCGGTGAAACTCGACCCCGTCGAGGTGCGCAAGCGCTGGCAGAGCGCCCGCGACCGCTTCCCCGGCGAGTTCGCCGACGAGCGCGCCAAGGTCGAGAGCGAGCTCCGCTCGGAGGCCACGCAGGCCGCCCTCCGCGAGGCCGAGCAGATCATCCGAGGCGAGGCCGCCCAGGACGCCAAGCGCTACGCCGACGACGGGCGCTGGAAGCGCATCCCCGAGAACTGGTCGGAGAGCGCGCGGCCCCTGCAGGACGTCGCCAACGCCGCCGCCGAGCGCCTGGCCCAGCGCCTCGGCCAGCGGATCGAGCCCCCGGTCTCCCGCCGCGACGACTGGGCCTCCGCCAACGACCTGGCGATCATGCCCGGCATCGGCGCGTCGCGCATCGCGGTGGGGGCGCGTCTGGCCGCGTTCCCGCAGATCATCCCCGACGTGCGCGAGATCGGCGGGCGCGAAGCCCGCGGCTTCCAGGTGGGCCTCATCAACGGCCCCGCCGCGGACGGGCAGGGCAACCTCTACTTCTTCCGCATCACCGCCGCCCGCGTCGAGGGCCCGCCGTCTTCGCTCGACGCCGTCCGGCCCGCCGTCGCCCGCGACCTCCGGCGCCTCCGCGCCTTCGAGATGCTCGAAGCCCGCCGCGACGAACTGGCCGCCTCGGTCCGCGAGAAGGGCTTCGCGGCGCTGGCCGCCGAGTTCCCCGGCGCGGTCCCGGTCGCGGCGTCGGTGTCGCGCGAGCGGGCGTTCGTCGCCTACCAGCCCCTGGACACCCCCGCGCTCCGCGACGCCGTCATGGCCGCCGCCGACGCTCTCGACCCCACCAGGCCCGTCGCCGACGCGCCCATGGACCGACGGATCGTCGCGGTGTCGGTCCGGCCCGCGCTGGCCTTGGCCATCGCCCAGATCAACGGGCTCGACCTGCTCTCGCGCGAAAAGGCCCGCGAGTCGATGGCGAGCATGCTCATGAGGGCCCGCGCCTCGGACGTCATGAGCGAGGGCATCGAGGACCCCTTCACCTTCGAGCGGCTCAAGGAGCGCCTCGGCTGGAAGGACGTGGGCAAGCCGCGCGACGAGCAGGCCGATGGCCCGGGCGCGACCGGCGCGGCCATCGGACCTCCACCCGCCCAGGCGCCGAGCAAGCCGCTCTCGGGCACCTGAGCGCCCGCGGGCCGCGGCGCCGTGGCAGCCCGGCGCGAGGCCGGCGGTAGGATCACCGCGGCGCCATGAACTTCCTGACCGAGACCATGCGGCTCGGCCTGAGCAACCTCAGGCGCCACCTCCTGCGCTCGATCCTGACCGCGCTGGGCATCATCCTCGGCGTCGCCGCGGTCATCACCATGGTGTCCATCGGCGAGGGCTCCAAGAAGGCCGCCCTGGAGCAGATCGAGG
>CANJRL010000122.1 GCA_947476675.1 Phycisphaerales bacterium | reverse complement strand
CAACGCCGCGATCACCCGCATCCGCGTCCAGGACGGGATGATCGACGGCCGGGCCAACAAGGGGAACCGGGTCAACATCGTCGTGAACGGGCTCGACGCGCAGGCGGCGCAGCGCGAGATCCAGGCGCTCGCCGCCCAGATCGCCGGCGACCAGGCCGCGATCCAGGACCCCGCGCTCACCCCGGCGGCGCGGCAGGCGATCATCGATCGCCTCGCCGATTCGCAGCGCAGGATCGCGCGGCTCCGGGGTGCCCTCGGCCGCTGAGGCGGCGACTCGCGGCGGTCACACCACCAGATTGACAAGCCGCCCTTTGACGGCGATGACCTTGCGCGGCTCTTTTCCCTGCAGCGCCTCGACCACGGCCGGATCGGCGAGCGCGGCGGACCGGAGCGCATCCTCGTCGGCGTCGGGCGCGGTCATCACGCGGCCCCTGACCTTGCCGTTGACCTGCACGACGATCTCGACCAGCGCCGAGGCCAGCATCGCCTCGTCGTGCTCGGGCCAGGGCTCATGGCAGATGAGCGAGGTGTGCCCGAGCCTGGCCCACATCTCCTCGGCGACGTGCGGCGCGAAGGGGGCGAGGATGCGGGCGAAGCGGGCCAGTTGCGAGCGCGTCGCGCCGGTGGCGGTGGCGTCGTTGACGAACTGGATCATCGCGGCGATCGCGGTGTTGAAGGAGAGCGCGTCGATGTCGGCCCCGACCTTCTTGATGGCGCGGTGCAGCGCCCGCTCGACGTCGGGATTGGCGGCGTCGTCGGGCAGTGCGCGGCTGGCGCCGTTCTCCTCGTCGACCGCGAGGCGCCAGGCCCGCTGCAGGAACCGGAACGAGCCCACGATGTCGCGCGGATTCCAGGGCTTCGAGGCCTCGATGGGACCCATCGACATCTCGTACAGCCGGAACGTGTCGGCCCCGAACTCCGCGATGACGTCGTCGGGGTTCACCACGTTCTTGAGGCTCTTGCTCATCTTGGCGATGATCTGCGTCACCGGCTCGCGCGACGGGGTGTGCACGAACGCGCCGCCGGCGGTCTCCTCGACCTCGTCGGTGGGGACCAGCCCCCCTCCCTTGCGCTGGTAGGCGTAGGAGAGGATCAGCCCCTGGTGCCGCAGCCGCTTGAAGGGCTCGGGCGTGGACACCTCGCCCAGGTCGTAGAGCGCCTTGTGCCAGAATCGGGCGTAGAGCAGGTGGAGGACGGCGTGCTCCGCGCCTCCCATGTACAGGTCGACGCCCCCTCGCTCGCCCTCGCCCAGCCAGTAGCGCTGGGCGGCGTCGGACACGAAGCGTTCGGTGTTCCGGGGGTCGCAGTAGCGCAGGTAGTACCAGCAGGAGCCGGCCCAGTTGGGCATGGTGTTGGTCTCGCGGCGGTAGCGCGCGCCGTCGATCTCCACGCTCACCCAGTCCAGCGCCTTGCCCAGGGGCGGTGTCGGGGTGTCGCTCTCGACGGGCTTGAAGTCGGCCATCTCGGGCAGTTCGACCGGGAGCGCGTCGGGCGAGAGGGCGCACGGGGCGCCGTCGCCGTCATACACCACCGGGAACGGCTCGCCCCAGTAGCGTTGGCGGCTGAACAGCCAGTCGCGGAGCTTGTAGTTGACGCGCCGGGCCCCGTAGCCCTCGGCGTCGAGCCACGCGATCACCCGGGCCTTGGCGTCGGGGGTCAGCAGGCCGTCGATCGACAGCCCGTCGCGCGAGGAATGCACCGCGTAGCCCGGCTCGGTGACGGCCGAGCCGAGCATCTCGACGAGCCTGCCCTCTCTGGCGGCGTCGGCGAGCCGGGAGAAGTCGCCCCGGCACACCTCGGAGAGCGACTCGCGCCAGATGAACGCGATCCCGCCGCGGCGCTCGCCGGCCATCGAGGAGAGCAAGCCCTCGGCCGTCACCCTCCCAGTGGCGAGCGAGGAGAGCGTGGGGATGGCCGGGCGGTGGCGCTCGTCGAGCGTGCAGGCGACGCGGCGGGTCGAGACGTCGGAGTAGACCGTATCGAAGCCGCGGGTGTCGCGCGAGAGCGCGAGGCCGACAAAGTCGGCGAGCATCTCGAGCGACTCCTCGCTGCCCATCGCCGCGCCGGCGTGGCGGGCGCAGAAGGCGTGGATCGCCGCGAGCGGGGGGGTGTAGACCACATCGCGGATGGGCAGGCCGAACTTCTTCGCGAACTCGAAGTCGCGCTCGTCGTGGGCCGGGACGGCCATGATCGCCCCGGTGCCGTAGCCCATGAGCACGTAGTCCGCGATCCACACGGGGATCTTCGCGCCGGTGGCGGGGTTGACCGCGAAGGAGCCGGTGAAGACGCCGGTCTTCTCCCTTGCCTCCTGGCGCTCGACGTCGGTTCGGCCGGCGATCGATTCGAGGTAGCGCACCGCGTCGTGACGCCGCGCGTCGGTGATGAGGTCCTCCGCGAGGGGGTGCTCGGGCGCGAGGACGAGGTAGGTGGCGCCGAAGAGGGTGTCGGGCCGGGTGGTGAAGACGGTGATGTCCAGCCCGTCGTCGCCCTCGATGTCGAAATCGATCTGGGCGCCCTCGGAGCGGCCGATCCAGTCGGCCTGCTGGGTGCGCGTGGACTCGGGCCAGTCGACCAGGGCCAGGTCGTCGAGCAGCCGCTCCGCGAAGGCGGTGATGCGGAACATCCACTGCTTGAGGGCGACGCGCTTGACCGGGTGCCCGCCTCGCTCGCTGCGCCCGTCGATGACCTCCTCGTTGGCCAGGACCGTGCCCAGGGCGGGGCACCAGTTGACGGTCTGCTCGCCGAGATAGGCGAGGCGCCGGTTGTCGATGACGGCGCGGCGCTCCTCGTCGGTGAGTTCCACCCACTTGCGGTACATCCCGCCCCCGGACCCGCCCAGGGGGTTGCCTCCCATCAGGGAAGGGCCGGCGATCTGCTCGGCCTCCGCGAGGTCGCCGGTCAGGGCGTTGATGACGAGCCTCTCGTTGGCAAGGTCGTCGATGAGGGCCGCGATGGGCCGCGCCGCACCCTTACCGCCCCCGGCGCGGAAGTCGTACCACGCGTCGTACATGCGCAGCCAGATCCATTGCGTCCACTTGTAGTAGCCGGGGTCGATGGTGCTGACCTCGCGCGTCCAGTCGTAGGAGAAGCCGAAGCGCTGGAGTTGGCGCCGGAAGGTGTCGATGGCGCGCTGGGTCGTGAGCCGGGGGTGGACGTTGGTCTGGACGGCGTACTGCTCCGCGGGGAGGCCGAAGGCGTCCCAGCCCATGGGGTGCAGGACGGCGCGGCCCTGCATGCGGAGGTAGCGGGCGACGATGTCGGTCGCGGTGTAGCCCTCGGGGTGGCCGACGTGCAGCCCCGCGCCCGAGGGGTAGGGGAACATGTCGAGGATGTAGGCCTTGGGCTTCGAGGGATCGAAGCCGGGCTCGCCCGGGTTGGGGGCGCGGAAGGCCTGCTGGCGCTCCCATTCGTGCTGCCAGCGGCGCTCGATCTCGTCGGCGAGCCGCGCCGTGTAGCGGTGGAGGGGCGAGGCCGGCGTGCCGGTGTGGGGGGTCGCGGGAGGGTCGTGGGCCGGGTCGGGCATGACCGGGCGAGTGTAACGGGGCCTTAGCGCTGAGCCGCTGCGCTTGCCGCGGCGTTGCAGATGGCCAGGAAGTCCTCGGCCTTGAGCGAAGCGCCGCCGACCAGCGCGCCGTCGATGTCGGGCATCGCGAAGAGCGAGGCCGCGTTGTCGGGCTTGACCGACCCGCCGTACTGGATGCGCAGCGCCGCCGCGATGTCCGGGGTGAACATGTCGGCGACCACCGCGCGGATGCGCTGATGGGCGGCCTGGGCGTCGTCAGGGCTGGCGTTGCGGCCGGTGCCGATGGCCCAGACCGGCTCGTAGGCGATGACCACGCGCTTCATGTCCGCCGCCGCGACGCCTTCGAGCCCGGCCCTCACCTGCCGCTCGTTGACCGCGTCGGTCTCCCCGGCTTCGCGCTGGGCGAGGGTCTCGCCGACGCAGAGGATGCAGGAGAGCCCGCCGGCGAGCGCAGCGCGGGTCTTGCGGCAGACCAGGGCGTCGTCCTCGCCGATGACGTGGCGGCGCTCGGAGTGCCCGGTCAGGACGCACCGTCCCCCGACATCCTTGATCTGGGCGACGCTGATCTCGCCGGTGAAGGCGCCGGGGGGCTCGGGCCAGCAATCCTGGGCGCCCACCGCGAGGTCGGAGTTGGCATGGCACAAGGTGAGCGCGACGTGGGCGAGGTAGACAAACGGCGGGAACACCACGACCTCGACGGCCTTGTGGAGCGGGGGCTGCATCGCCGCCCTGCCCACGGCCAAGGCGAGCGCCTCGGCGGGCTTGAGCGTGGTGTTCATCTTCCAGTTGCCGCCGATGACGGGGCGGCGCTGGGGGGCGGTCTTCGTGGGCATGGCCCGAAGATACTGCCAGGCCCGTGGAAACCGCCCGCGAGGCGATCAAGCCCCGCGGGCGGACGATCTCACTCTCTCGAACCGGGGTGAGCCGGACGAGCCGCCGCGCACCGACCGGGCGCGGCTCCGAGGCGCGCCCGGCAGGGGCCGGCGAATCGCCGCGCGGCCCGCAAAGGCCTCGCGGCTGCGAAAAGAGCGTGCGGCGGACACCGACCCTTGACCCGGCGCGGCGGGCGAGGCTCGCGCCGGTTCTCTCCTGCTCCCTCCGGCGACCCCGCGTCCTTGCGGCGAGCGTCGGCGGGCGTTGTCCTGCGGGGGCGGGGCGAATCCTTTCGCGTTGCCGTCGCACGCCGGCGGCCGCCCGCCGTGCTTCGCTCTGCAATCCGTTGCGTCCACACGCCGGGAGGCCTCCAGCGCCGCCCGCCCGTCGCCCGGCTCGTCCCTGAGCCGCCGACGGCTTCCGACAATCCTTCCCCGTCGCGTTCCCGCGGCGGGCGGTGCGCTCAGCCGGGCCTTCGCGTGCGGGCGATCAGGCCGGGCAGTTGAGCGGCGCGGTCAGGCTCGGAGGCCCTCCACGCCGCGCGGTCGCGGATCTCCAGCCGGTTGCGGGCCCCGACCAGGGTGACCTCGGCTCCAAGGCCGACGCTCCGGAGCATGGGCTCCGGGATCCGCACGCGTCCGGCGCTGTCGATCTCCAGGTGCTCGGCCGAGCCGAAGAAGGTGGCGTCGATCTCCGCATCGTCCTCGTCGGGGAGCAGGGTGCGGGCCTGCTCCATGGCCATGCGCTCGAACTCGCGCTCGGGGTAGAGGCGGATGGAGTTGTTGGCCTTCCAGGGCACGGCGAAGAACCCGGCGCCGTCGACCTCCGGCCTCCACTTGGCCCGGATGGAGGCGGGGATAGCCAGACGCTGCTTCGCGTCGATGGTGTGCTCGTATTGACCGGTGAAGAGCACGCATCAGACCCCTTCGGCGGGAACCGATGGGAAGATAACCCACTTAGCCCCACTTTGCAACACATCAAGGTCCTGGTGGACACCATGTGGATTGCAGTATGCAACCGCACACGATGACGCAAGTGCTTGCCTCGAAGCGACTTGCCCGCACCGCTGCGAACAGTGTTCGGTTCGTGCTCGGCATGACGGCCGATCCGGGGTGCCCTCCCCGTTACGCGCCATCCGCCCACCGAGGTAATGAAAAAGCCCCGCACGAGGCGGGGCTCAATCGGTCAGCGGCTTGTCGTCTCGATCACCACGCGAAGTGCGCGAAGGCCTTGTTGGCATCGGCCATGCGGTGCGTCTGGTCGCGCGTCGCCATGGCCTTGCCTTCCTTCTTCGCCGCCGCGTAGATCTCGTCGGCGAGTTTCGACGCCATCGGCCGGCCCTTCTCGCCGCGGCAGGCGTCGCGGATCCAGCGGAACGCCAGCGACTGCTGCCGCTTGTTGTTCACCGGCATCGGCACCTGGTAGTTGGCGCCCCCGACGCGCTTGGAGCGCACCTCGACGTGCGGCTTGACGTTCTCCAGGGCCATGTGGAAGACCTCCAGCGCCGTCTTGGGGGCGTTGGGGTCGGTCTCCTTGGAGAGTTTTTCCTGCATGATGTCCATCGCGTCGTACATCACGCGGAGGGCGGCGCCCTTCGCGCCGTCCTGCATGATGCAGTTGATGAACTTCGACAGCGTCCGATCGCCGAAGCGGGGATCGGGGCGGAGCGTGGTCGCGGACGCGGTGATCTTGCCGCCCATGGTGAGAACTCCTGTGGCTCGGACGCCCGGCGACTGCCGGGCCCGTGTTCACCGGCGCGCCGCGGGCCGCGGCTGCCGATTACTCGCCGGGTGAATGAGAGCGGGGACGGGAACGGAACGAGCGGGCGCCGGGAGAGGCGCCTCGCTGGTCAAACGGTTTACTTGCCCTTGCTCTTCTTGGCGCCGTACTTCGATCGGGCCTGCTTGCGCCCCTCGACGCCGAGGCAGTCGAGGGCGCCGCGGACGATGTGGTAGCGCACGCCCGGAAGGTCGCGGACGCGGCCGCCGCGGACCAGCACGATCGAGTGCTCCTGCAGGTTGTGGCCCTCGCCCCCGATATAGGCGGAGACTTCCTTGCCGTTCGAGAGCCGCACGCGGGCGATCTTGCGCAGCGCCGAGTTGGGCTTCTTCGGGGTCACGGTGCGCACCAGCAGGCACACGCCCTTGCGCTGGGGGCACGCCGCAAGGTCGCGGACCTTCGAGCGGGAGACCTGCGGCACGCGGGGGTTGCGAATCAGCTGGTTGATCGTGGGCATGGTGCGCTGGAAGGACGGGGACAGGGGTGATGGACCCGCCTCCGGCGTGCGGATGCAGGCCGGAACGTCGCGGACGGGATTGGCGGAACGGCGGCCCGCCCGGGAGTTGGCCGGGGCGGACCGAGCTGCACAGTGTAGCGGGGCGCTCCGGGAGGGCAAGCGGAGCCAGAACCGGCTCGGACCCAGAGAAAACCCTGGGTCAGGGGCCTAGACTGCCGGGCACGTTGCAGAAGGAGGATGCCATGGCGTTCCGAGCACGCGAGGCGGCGAAGTTCCTGGCCGGGTTCGCCTTCAACGAGACCATGGGCCACTGGTGGCTGGGCCTCTGGGGCGGGGATCACCTGCCTTGGAAGGTCGGGTCGTACGTGTTCACGAAGGACATGAACACCGCGGCGATGGTGATCTGGCCGGTCGCGTGCGTCGCGCTGGCGTGGTGGGGGTGGCGGAGGAGACAGGCGATTGGGTCGCCGCGCCCGGGGCCAGCGACCGTGTGAGTGCTCCATGTCGCGTGCCGGGAGATCCAGGCCCAGATTCCCCACGCAAACACCCCGGCGGTTGCGCACGGGGTGAACGGATCCGGGATGAGGCGCCCTCAGCGCCGGGTCACTGGTCGCCGATGGTGCTGATGGCGTTGAGTTGCATCGCGACATCGCCGGCGTCGATGACGCCGTTGTTGTTGAAGT
>CANJRL010000121.1 GCA_947476675.1 Phycisphaerales bacterium | reverse complement strand
CGCTGACGCTGCTCTGGATGCTCTTTGTGACCGGGCTGGCGGCCCTGATCGCGCTCTACAGCACGGAATACATGGCCGGCGACGCCGGGCCGGGGTACTGCCGCTACTTCGCGTATTTCGGCCTCTTCGTGCTCGCCATGACCTGCCTGGTGATGGGGGATAACCTCCTGCTCCTCTACCTGGGCTGGGAGGGTGTGGGGCTGTGCTCGTACCTGCTGATCGGCTACTTCTACACCAAGCCCGCGGCGGTGGCGGCGGCCAAGAAGGCGTTCATCCTCAACCGCATCGGCGACCTGGGTCTGGCCCTGGGCGTGATGACCACGTTCGTCACCTTCGGCACGCTGGAGTACGCCCCGCTCTTCGAGATGTTCCGCGCCGGCGTCGACGGCGCCGGGCATCAACTGCCCGAGTGGGTCCGCACCTGGCTCCCGATCATGTTCATGGTGGGCGCGTTCGGGAAGTCGGCGCAGCTCTTCTTCTACGTGTGGCTCCCCGACGCGATGGAGGGCCCCACGCCGGTGTCGGCGCTCATCCACGCCGCCACCATGGTGACCGCCGGGGTGTACCTCATCGCGCGGCTCTACCCCCTGTTCCTGCTCGATGAGGCGCGGACGGCGCTGACCATCGTCGCCTGGTCGGGCGCGATCACCGCGCTCTGGGCCGCGACCATCGGCATGGCCGTCTACGACATCAAGCGGATCATGGGCTACTCCACCGCGTCGCAACTCGGCTTCATGTTCGCCGGCCTGGGCGTGCTCACCAGCGCCGGGGCGGCGTTCCACGTGTTCACCCACGCATTCTTCAAGGCGACGCTCTTCCTCTCCTGCGGCGCCGTGATGCACGGGTTCGCCGGGCAACTCGACCTGCGCAAACTCAGCGGCGTCATGAAGATCAAGGGCTTCGGCCTCGTCGGGCTGGCCATGCTGATCGGCGGCATCAATCTCGCGGGCGTGCCTCTCACCGCCGGGTTCTTCTCCAAGGACATGATCCTCGCCCAGGCCTTCGCGACCAAGGGCAGCATGATCCCGGGCTCGCACGGCATCGGCTGGATCCTTCTGGCCACCGCCGGGCTCACGGCGTACTACACCTTCCGCGCGTTCTTCCGCGTCTTCCTCGGGCCGGTCCACTTCCAGCCGGGCGACGAACTGCACGGGCACGGCGCAGGCGAGGATCACGGCCACGGCCACGGGCACGCTCACGCCGATCACGACGCTCACGCCAAGCCGCTTTCTCATGGCGATCACGACGACCATGCCTTCCACCCCCACCCGCCGGGCTGGGCGGTCAACACCGTGCTGGCGGTGTGCGCGACTCTCTCGATCTTGGCCGCCGGGGCGTACTTCGTCGGGGGCGACCACGGCTGGGTCGGCATGATGGTGCACCACTCGACCGCCGCCTTCGCATCCCCGGGCGAGCACGGCGACGCCCACGCCGGAAGGTTCCTGGGCATGGACCCCCACGAGGCGATGTACTACGTCTCCGGGGGGATCGGCGCGATCGGCATCGCGATCGCCTACGCGCTCCACCTCGCCGGGCGCACCACCGCGGACCGCGCCGCCGCGGACAAACTGGTCCCCGCGCTCGGCCCGGTCGCCCGGTGGGCGCGGAACAAGTGGTACGTCGACGAGTTCTACGACTTCCTCATCCGCAAGCCCCTGTGGGTGCTCGCGAACCTCTTCCACCTCGTCGACCGGCTGCTGGTTGACGGCCTCGTCGACCTCTTCGGCCTGCTTCCTCGCGGCATCGCGTCCGGCCTCCGCCCGAGCCAGAACGGCGTCCTGCAGTCCTACGCCGCCGGGATGGCGGGGGGCCTGGCGTTCGTCCTCCTCATCGTCTGGGTGCTGCTCTGATGCTGCTCGCGACGCTGCTCATCCCCGCCCTGGCCGCGCTGCTCATCGCGGTGTCCTCGAAGGACTCCGCGCGGCGCATCGCCACGGTGGCCTCGCTGGCGTTCTTCGCGATGACCGCGCTCATCGCGGCCCAGTTCGATTGGCTCCGCCCCGCGCTCCGCCAGTTCTCCGTCGAGTACGTCGACCTCCTGCCCGGCTCCGGGGCCGGAGCCTCGCTCTCCCTCGGCGTCGACGCCGTCTCGGTCATGCTCCTGGCGCTCACCGGCCTGCTCGCCCCCCTGTGCGTGATCGGCTCGTTCAGCGCGATCACCGAGCGCACCAAGTCGTACTACGGCTGGCTGATCGCCCTGCAGGCGCCCATGGCCGCGGTGTTCATGGCCCAGGACATGGTCACCTTCTACATCGGCTTCGAGTTCACGCTCATCCCGATGTTCGTGC
This sequence comes from Phycisphaerales bacterium, assembly GCA_947476675.1. Lineage (GTDB taxonomy): Bacteria > Planctomycetota > Phycisphaerae > Phycisphaerales > UBA1924 > CANJRL01. Next base: position 5,055 of record CANJRL010000121.1, on the reverse strand, counting down.
TGATCAGCCTGTTCGGCAGCACCAACCGGCGCCGCGCCGCCGTCAAGTTCTTCCTCTACACCTTCACCGGGTCGATGATGACCCTGGTCGGCCTGCTGTACGTGGTGTGGTTCAACGCCGTCAGGATGCCCCCGAGCGCGGGCCCCGGCGCGGGGGCCTGGACGGTCGCCATCGATCCGCTGATGCGCGCCGCGCAGGCGATGCCTCTTCGCGACCAGGCCTGGGTGCTGCTCGCCCTGATGGCCGGCTTCGCGGTCAAGACCCCCCTCTTCCCCGTGCACACGTGGCTCCCCCTGGCCCACACCGAGGCGCCCACGGCGGGCTCGGTCGTGCTCGCCGGCGTCCTTCTGAAACTGGGCACCTACGGGCTGTACCGCTTCGTCGTGCCGTTCGTCCCCGCCGCCGTCGCGGAATACGCCCCGGCGATCGCGACCATTTCCATCATCGGCATCCTCTACGGGGGGTTGATCTGCTGGGTGCAGCGCGACGTCAAGAAACTGGTCGCGTACTCCTCGGTCGCCCACCTCGGCTTCTGCGTGCTCGGCCTCTTCGCCCTCACGCCGGTCGGGGCGTCGGGCTCGATCCTCTACATGATCAACCACGGGCTCTCCACCGGCGCCCTGTTCTTCTGCATCGGCATGATGTACGAGCGCTACCACACCCGCTCCATGGACGAGGTGGGGGGCCTGGCCCGGGTCATGCCCGTCTGGGCCTCGTTCACGGTTTTCTTCACCATGGCATCCGTCGGCCTTCCCGGGCTCAACGGCTTCGTCAGCGAATTCTTCTGTCTCCTGGGCGCCTACCAGAGCGGCGCGCTCTGGGGCGTCGGCGGCGGCGCGGGTCCCCTCGGGCCCTGGTACGCCGCCATCGCCGGGGTCGGCATGATCGTCGCCGCGATGTACCTGCTGTACATGCTTGGCAAGGTGGTCTTCGGCCCGCTCAAGGAGCCGCCGGGCCACGGGGATCACGACCACGGCCACGGGGCCGGCGATGCCCACGAAGGGCTGCCCAAGGACCTCACCGTGCGAGAGATCGGCATCCTGACCCCGCTGGCGCTGCTCTGTCTCGCGCTCGGCGTGCTCCCCACGCCGGCGCTGCACGCGCTGGAGGCGCCGGTGAAGCAGGCCATCGCCCCGGCCCACGCCGCGTTCGAGGCCCGCCCCGCCCCCGCGCCCATGATCGAGGGTCGCCACGCCGAGGCGACGGAGGCAAGGCCTTGACCATGGCCCTCAAGCTCGAACTCATCCGCCCCGAGATCGCGCTGTTCATCGCGGCGTGCATCGTCATGATCGTCGGCCTGTCGAAGCAGCACGCCACACGCACCGCGTGCGCGTGGATCTGCGGCGTCGGCCTCGTGGTCGCCGGGTTTCTCGCCGCCACCACGCCCGTCCCGCGCATCGCCACCGGCGCCGGGCTCATGCCCGAACTCATCCCCTACGCCAAGACGCTCATCGCCGCCGCCGCCCTCCCGATCCTCCTGCTCCTCACCGGGACCGTCGATCGAGACTACGAGCACCGCGTCGCCCGGGGGGAGCGCTTCGACCCCATCCGCGCCACGCGCGGAGAGTTCTACGCCTTCTTCCTCTTCAGCGTCATGGGCGTGATGCTCTGCGCCTCCGCCGACGACCTGATCTGGCTCTTCCTCGCCCTCGAACTCACCAGCCTCCCGACCTACATCATGGTCGCCATCTCCACCTCGCGGCTCAGGTCGCAGGAGGCCGCGGTCAAGTACTTCTTCCTCGGCGCCTTCGGCGCGGCGATGTTCCTCTACGGCTTCGCGATGCTCTACGGCGCAACCGGGACCACGATGCTCCTCCAGATGGCCCGCTCCTTCGGCGAGCACGGCGTGGGCACGCTGGCCGTCGTGGGCATGCTCTTCGCGATCATCGGGGTCGGGTTCAAGATCGCCGCCGTCCCCATGCACTTCTACACCCCCGACGTCTACCAGGGCGCCTCGGCGCCCGTCGCGGCCCACCTGGCCTTCGCGCCCAAGGCCGCCGGCTTCCTCACCCTCATCCTGCTGCTCACCACGCTGGGATGGAGCGCCCTGCCCGCCGTTGGAGGGCCCGGCCTTCCGGAGCCCATCCGCGTCGCGCTCTGGGTCATGGCGGCGCTGACCATGACGGTCGGCAACGTCATGGCCATCCTGCAGACCAGCATCAAGCGGATCCTGGCGTACTCCTCCGTCGCCCACTCCGGCTACATGCTGGTCGGCCTCATCGCCGGCCCGGGCGACGGCTCGCTGTGGCGCAACGGCCTCGCCGCCTCGCTGTTCTACCTGCTCTCCTACGCCGCCATGAACCTCGGCGCGTTCGCCGTGCTCGCCTGCGTCGAGCGCCGCGCCCGGGGCTCCGACGAGCACGCGGAGATCGAGACCGTCGAGGACCTCCGCGGCCTGTGCCGCACCCAGCCAGCCCTCGGCTGGACCATGGTCGTCTGCGCCCTCTCCCTGCTCGGGTTCCCGCCCCTGCTCGGGTTCTTCGCCAAGCTCTTCCTGTTTACGTCCGCGATCTCGGCGGGGGAGCTGCCCCTGGCCGTCGTGATGGGCGTGAACTCGGCCATCGCCGCGTTCTACTACCTGCGGCTGGTGTCGGCGGCCTACTTCGACGACCGCGACGAGCGCCTCCCCTCCGGCCACGTCACGCCCTTCAGCGGCCGCGTGTTCGCCGCGGTGGCGTCCGCGCTGTCGACGGTCGCGCTGCTGCCCTTCATCGGCCCCCTGCACGCCGCCGGGCGCCGCGCCGTGAGCACCCCGGCCCCCGTCGCCCAAGCCCCGGCCGACGCGCACGCTCCGCCGACTCGAGCGGCAGCCGCAGCCTCCGATCGCTGAAGCCGCTCGCTCACGCCTCGGCTGTCGGAGCCTGCGCGGGCTTCGGTTCCTTGCGCAAGCGCCTCCCGGGAACGCCCGTCTGAATGATCGCGCCGAGCAGCGCGATCCCGCCCCACAGCATCAGCCACGTCGAGGGCTGCGCCGGGAGCATCTCCCGCTTCGGCGCCGACATCGCGAAGGCCAGCCAGGTTCCCGCCCACATCCACGCCGCGGCGCCGAGCCCGGCGGTCGCCACCGTCGCCGCCATCGTCGGGAACAGCACACCGGCGGCAAGCCCCAGCGCCCCGGCGGCAAGCGCCGCCAGCAGCAGCGACGTCTGCCGCTGCGCGTCCAGCCCCAGCCACCAGGCCCGCCACTCGTCGATGACCCCCGCCGCGGCGTACCCGGCGCGGCCGACAACCTCGCCGGTGCGCCTCCACAGGTCTTGCCTCTCGGCGCCGGGTGCGTCCGATTCCGCACGCCGCGCCTCGCGCTCCCGCGCCCGCTCCGCAGCCGCGGCGTCGCCCTCCGCCCTGACCTGGGGCGCGGAGAGCACCGCCCGGGCCGGCGACTCGCGTAGGTCGATGCCCCCGAACACGCTCACCGCAGCCGGCGCGGCCAGCGCCAGCGTCGCCGCCAGCAGCAGCGCGGTCGTGGCGCGGAAGACCAGCCCGCTCAGGATCAGCCCGGCGAAGCCCCCGCCCACCGCCCCGAGCCATTGCGGCGCGTCGAGCCCCAGCCGGGGGAACAGCGCATAGCCCACAAATCCCGCCGCCAGGACGGTGATCAGTCGCACGAGCGGCCGCACGATCCCGGCGCCGAAGAGCCACATCACCAGACCCGCGACCGCCACGCCAACGGCCAGCGCCACCGGCGTCCACTGCCCGCCCGAGGCCGCGGCGCGGGCCTCCTCCCAGGCGCTCTCGAGCCACGGTGTTTCGGCCAGCAGCGGCGTCACGGCAGGGTTCCTTCGCATGAGGCCGGGCGGGACATCTCCGCCTCGCGACCTCCCGAACAATAGATCGGGGGTCGGCGGCGCCGATTTCTACACTTCCGCCTCCCCCAGTCGAGGCCGCTCGGCGGCTTCCCGGCCTGCAAAGGACGCCTCGTGGCCCCAGAACTCGCCCCGGACCCCGCATCCCGGCCATCCTTGGACGACCTGCGCGCCCGGATCGATGACCTCGATCGCCGCATCGTGGCCATGCTCAATGAGCGGGCCTCGGTGGTCGTGCAGGTAGGGGCGGTCAAGCGGGCCACCGGCGCGCCGGTGTACGCCCCGCACCGGGAGGCAGCCGTGCTCAGGCGGGTGCTCGGCGCCAACGCCGGCCCGCTCACCGACCGCACCATCGAGGCGGTGTACCGCGAACTGATGTCCGGCTCCTTCGCGCTGGAGTTGCCCATGCGCATCGGCTACCTGGGCCCGGCCGGGTCGTTCAGCCACGAGGCCGCGGTCAAGCACTTCGGCTCATCCGTGGAACTGGACGACCTGCACGAGATCGCCGGGGTGTTCGACGCCGTGCGCCGGGGGCACGTCGACCACGGGCTGGTCCCCATCGAGAACTCGACGGGCGGAGGCGTCGCGGAGACGCTCGACGCCTTCCTCGACGCCCGCGCCGAGGCGACGATCTACGCCGAGGTGCTGCTCGGGGTGCACCAGAACCTGCTCGCGCTCTGCCCGCCCAGCGAGGTCCGCCGCATCCACAGCAAGCCCGAGGCCTTCGCCCAGTGCCGCCGGTGGCTCTCCGTGCAGTGCCCGGGCGCCGAACTGGTCCCCGCGCCCAGCACGAGCCGCGCCGCCCAGATCGCCCGCGCCGAGGCGGACGCCGACGCCTCCGCGAGGCCCGCGGCGATCGGCTCCCTCCTCGCCGGGCAGCTGCACGGGCTCAACCCCGTCTGCGAGCGCATCGAGGACAACCCCAACAACATCACCCGCTTCTTCCTCATCTCCAGGCAGCGCGCCGCCCCGTCGGGCGACGACAAGACCTCGATCATGTTCCGCACCGCCGACAGGCCCGGCGCGCTCGTCGGCGTCCTGCGCGAGTTCGACCGTGCGGGGGTCAACCTCACCCACATCGACAAGCGCCCCTCCGGGCGCGACAACTGGTCGTACACCTTCTTCATCGACGCCCAGGGCCACCGCGACGACCCGGCGCTGGAGGGCGCACTCCGCGAGGCCGGCGCCCACTGCCAGGAACTGCTCGTGCTCGGGAGCTACCCCCGCGCCGCCCGGATCCATTGACCCCCGG
>CANJRL010000120.1 GCA_947476675.1 Phycisphaerales bacterium | reverse complement strand
GGGGCGTCGCCCGCGAGGCCGGCGGCGTGCGCGAGGGCGACGGCAACAGGAAGCACGCCCGCCGCGATGCATGAAGAGAGACCCACGTAGCGGGTGGCCCGCGCCGAGACGAGCCACGCGAGCAAGGCAGCGGCGGCGGCGACGGAGACCGCGGGCCACAACGCCGCGCACGCGCCGAGCCCGGTCGCGACGCCCTTGCCGCCCCTGAACCCCGCGAAGGGGGTGAACATGTGCCCGAGCATGGCGGCGGCGGCGACGGCCATCCAGAGCGCCGCGTCGCGGGGAGGCATCGCGGGCGCGCCGAGGACCCCAAGCCAGAGCCCGGCGAGGGCCACGGGCGCGGCGCCCTTGAGCACGTCGAGCGCGAAGCAGAGCAGGCCCGGCCCCTTGCCCAGGACGCGCCAGACGTTGGTCGCGCCGATGTTCCTGGAGCCGTGGAGGCGGATGTCGACGCCCCTGGCGCGGGCGATGAGCAGACCGAAGGGGATCGAGCCGGCCACGAAGGACAGGCCGGTGGAGATGGCCCATCGCGCGGCGTCGGTCATGGCGCGGCGTCCCCGCGCTGGTCCGCGGCGCTCCGGGCGAGGTCGAGGAGGATGGCGTGCTTCATCAGCGCTGCGGCGGCGACGGCGGAGGCGGCGCACCAGCCGTGCCATCCGTCGCGCCAGGCCTGCTTGATCAGGACTTGTTTCAGCCACGCCGCCGGTGGGGACGTGACGAGGCGGAAGACGCTGCCGCGCTCGCCCCTGGCGCGGAGGCTCTCGGCGGCGATGCGGGACAAGAACACCTGCTTGCGCAGGAAATCGGCGAGGGTGTGGATGGAATCGTGGCGCAGATCGCCTTCGAGGCGCTCGACGCGGCCTTGTCGGGCGGTCAGCGCGAGGGCGTCGTGGGGATCGTCGCCCCCCCACCGGGCCGAGCCGCGGCGGGTGAGGCGGAGGCGCCATTCGGGTTGCCACGCGTGCTCGAGCGGCGCCCCGTTCCACCAGACCTTGCGGTTGACCTCGTAGGCGGCGATCGCGGGGTCATTGCGGGCCAGGGCGGCCTCGATCGATGCGCGGAGCCGGGGCGTGAGCGATTCGTCGGAGTCGAGGGCCAGGATCCAGTCGCTACGACAGGCGTCGAGCGCGGCCTGCTTGGTGCGCACGTGGCCCTGCCAGGCGACCCGCTCGATGCGGGCGCCGTGGCGGGCCAGGATCTCGGGGGTGGCGTCGGTCGAGCCCGAGTCGAGCGCGACGACTTCGGAGGCGAGCCCGGCGACGGACTCGAGCGTGCGCCCGACGGTGGGTGCGTTGTCCTTGCAGACGATGGCGACGGAGAGGGTCGTCATCGCGATGCGAGATGAGCCACGAGTTGCCGTCGAAACCGTACGAACGACATCATCTCTACAGGCTCTCGATACCGCCCGTCGTGAGCCTGCTCCCTCGAACTCATGAGCAGAGCGCAGGCTGAATAGTTGCGTTCGCGAATGAGCCTCTCGCAAAGAAGCTCGTATCTCCGTGCATACGACGCACCCTTGAATTCGGGGAACACTTCGAAGTGCGGCTCCTTCTCGCGCACTGGCGCCTTGGACTTTTCGCAGTCTTCCAAGAGCATCACATATCCGAGCCACGGTTGCGGCGAGCTCTTGAACGCTTTCTCGCGAAATGCCGTCCACAAGTCGGTCGAGCTTCCGATGGCTTCTTCAACGCGGTTGTTGAAGTTGTTCCCGAAGGATGGTCCGATGTGCGACTTCGTCTCAACAGCGGCGAGTAACTGCCCCCCTCGAACAACGATGAGATCCCACTTCTTTGTCGGTCGGTAGTACCCGGGAAGCTCGACGGTTGTCTTGACATGCATGCAGGATCGTTCAATCCCCGCGAGCTCGAGATCCTTGCACATGACCTCGACGAACCCATCCATCTGCGCGCCGCCTGTAACGCTAGATCTTGATCCGCGATCTCCCCTTTGCCCCAATCGACCGGCTTGCTTCTTGCGTTGTTTGGCGAGCGCTAACCAGAACATCCTCACCGCGTGCTGCGTTGCCGGATCCATCAGAACTCCAGAGTGCAGTTCGGCCACTGAGCGAACTCTGTTTCAAGTCGTTTGGTGGCGAGTTGCAGATACCGCTGGTCCACTTCGATCCCAACAGAATTTCTACCCCATCGAGCCGCCGCGACGGACGTCGTCCCGGTCCCGAAGAAAGGGTCGAGCACGGTGTCGCCGACAAAGCTGAACATCCGAACCAGCCTTTCGGCGAGCTCGACCGGGTATGGGGCCGGGTGTTGTTTCGTCGATTCACCGCGGATCGTCCACGTTTGCCGGAACCATTCCGAGAACAGCTCCGGAGGGATCCTGCTTTGCCTTCGCTGCTCGATCGAAGGCTGGCGGTAGCCGCCGGGCTTCCGCTGCATCAGGACGAACTCCATGTCGTTCTTGATGATCGCGTTGGGCTCGTAGGGCTTCCCCAGAAACTTGCTCGACGTGTTCGCTTCGAATGCCGCGTTCGAGATCTTGAGCCACAGGATGGGGTTCAGGTTGTCAAAGCCGATCTTTCGGCAGCGTACGCAGATATCCGCGTGCAGCGGCATCACCAGATGGCGGCCAAACTCCTTGCGAGAGAGGCAGACGTCTCCGACCACGCAGACCACTCGGCCACCGGGGACGAGCACGCGCATGCACTCGTTCCATACCTTGTCGAGCTCGTCGAGAAAATCTTCGTAGTCTTCGATGTGGCCCAGTTGGGCGCGCCCTTCGTTGTACCGCTTCAGGGTCCAATACGGCGGCGAAGTCACAACAAGATGAATGCTCGAATCTGGCAAGATGCTCAGATCACGCGCATCACCGTGCAGGACGCGGTGGGTCGTGCTCACCTCGGCAGCCTCGTCCGGATCGCCGCGCGCACGGAGGCTGTTCGAAAACAGGGAGGACATTACTGCAGGTTCACCGGCATGACCACGTACAGGAAGTCGGCGCCGCTCTTGATCAGTCCGGGCTTGTTGGGGGCCTTGAGTTCCACCACCACGCTCTGGTCGCTCATGACCTTGAGGGCGTCGGTGATGAACTGGGGGTTGAAGCCGATCTCGATGGGCTCGCCCTCGTAGCCGGTCATGGGGACGTCGATCTCGGCCTCGCCCATCTCGGGGGCGCGGCTGGAGAGGCGGAGGCGGTCGTTCTCGAGGGCCAGGCGCACGCCGCGGGACTCCTCGTTGGTGAGCAGGGCGGCGCGCTTCACGCCGCTGGCCAGCACGTCGCGGTCGAAGGTGGCCTTCTTGTCCTGCTCCTTGGGTATGACGTCCTCGTAGGGGGGGAAGGCGCCCTCGACGAGGTTGGTGGCGAGGACGCACCGCGTGGCGTCGCCCTCATCGCCGAAGGAGAACAGGGCCTGGTTGGGCGTGATCGAGAGGCGGACGGCCTGCTCGGGGTCGCGGATGAACTTGAGGCCGAGGTTGAGGGCCTTGGTGGGGATGATGCAGGACTGGGGCTCTTTGGCGGCGCCGTCGGCGCTGGTGAGCGAGGAGCGCGCGAGGGCGAGGCGGCGGCCGTCGGTCGCGACCATCTCGAGGCGCTTGCCGTCGCGGCGGAGGAGCACGCCGTTGATCGCGTAGCGGCTGGTCTCGCGGGCCGCGGCGAAGATGGTCTTGCTGATGAGGTCCTGCAGGTCCCCGGCGGTCATCGTCATGGCGGCCTTGGAGGCGGGGAACTCGGGGATCGGGGGGAAGTCGGCGGCGGGGTAGCCGTAGACCTTGAATCGCGCGTCGCCACCCCGGATGTGGCACACGTCGCCCTCGGTCTCGAGGGTGAGGGTGGGCTCGGAATCCTCGGCCTGGACGATCTGGCGGAGTTTGTCCGCGGGGATGAGGGCCTCGCCGGGCTTCTGCACGTCGACCTGCGTCGTGGTCAGGCGGATGGAGACTTCCTGGTCGGTGCCGACCATGGTGAGCGAGCCGACGCCCCCGGCGCCCTTGGCGGCCATCATTTTGACGCACTGCAGTTGCGGCTTGGGCGTGCGCGTGGCGACCACGCCGGACACCAGATTGACGGCGTCGAGCAGGGCGGGGCGGTCGCAGATCACCTTCATGGGACGGTCGCTCCTCGTGAGTTGCCGCGCCGGCTCCGCCTGGCGCACTCCCGGACCAACCGGCAGTGTATCCAAGCCGGGAGGCCCCCGGCCGTTGTACCGACAGGCGCTCCACAACTCAGGGGGAGGGCGGAGAGATGGGCAACCGCCGCAGGCTTGCGGGTCCTGATTGGGGTGGGGTGACGGTGGCAAGCCCTTTGCTGCGCTCGGGGGCTGCCCGTATCCTGTTTCGGCGTTCGTTCCTGCCGCGCCGGCAGCCCGGATTCCGTCTCCGCCGGCGCGACCGATTGTGTCCCCGTCACTCGACCACTTCGGCGAATCGCCGGTGACGGCCCCCGGCGAGGGGGCTCTCACCGACACGCACGCCCGGTCGAGACACCTCCGCGAGGCCCCTGTATGTCTTTCGAAGCCGCCGTCCACGCCCAGGCGATTGAACTCGACCAGATCTCGCTCGACATGACCGCCGCCGCCGGCTCGGGGCACCCCTCGACGTGCATGTCGCTGGGACACCTGATCACGGTGCTGATGTTCCACACGATGCGCTGGAGCCCGGACGAGCCGGACTATCCCACCTCCGACCGGCTCGTGCTGTCCGAGGGCCATGCCGTGCCGATCGTGTATGCGGCGTGCGCGAAACTCGGGGTGAAGATCGGCAAGGATCCGGACAACCGTCGGCCCATGACCATCGAGGACGCGATGTCGCTGCGCGCGGCGGACTCGGTGATCGACGGGCACCCGAACCCGATGGAAGGGTTCCCGTTCTTCGACGCGGCGACCGGGTCGCTGGGCCAGGGGCTCTCGGTGGCCGGGGGGCTGGCCGAGGCGGCGCGGCTCGACGGCATCGACAAGCACATCTACTGCATCATCGGCGACGGCGAGTCGCGCGAGGGGCAGATCTCCGAGGCCCTCGACTTCATCGTTGACCGAAGGCTCACCCGCGTTCTCCCGATCTTCAACTGCAACGGGTACGGTCAGACGGACAAGGTGTCGCACCAGCAGGCTGCGGAGCGCACGGCGGCGAAGCTCGAGGCCGCCGGGTACACCGTCCGCATCATCAACGGGCACGAGCCGGAGCAGATCAAGGCGGCGTTCGACGCGTTTGTGGAGATGCCCCCGGGGGGCGACAAGCCGATGGCGGTGGTCGCCAAGACGGTCAAGGGCTGGGGATCGTCGCTCATGCAGGGCTCGGGCTGGCACGGCAAGCCGGCGACGGGCGATGTGCTGGTCAAGGCCAAGCAGGAGCTCGACCAGCGCCGCGCCGAACTGGCGTCGTCGCTGGTGACGACCGACTCCTTCACCATCGAGCCGCCGGCGGAGGCGCCCCAGCAGGATTGGTCGACCGGCGACATGCCGACCTTCAGCGAGACGATGAAGAAGTACGACATGGAGTCGAAGCTCCAGGCCGGCAGGCTGGCGACGCGTCAGGCCTACGGGCTCGCGCTCCGGGCGCTGTCGCACGTCAACCCTCGCGTGGTCACGCTCGATTGCGACGTGAGCAACTCCACCTTCGCGGACATGGTGCGCAAGGACACCGCGCTCGCGGGCCGCTTCGTCGAGTGCAAGATCGCGGAGCAGAACATGTTCTCCGTCGCCGCCGGGCTCTCCGCCGCCGGCAAGATCCCCTTCTGCTCCACCTTCTCCAAGTTCGTCACCCGGGGGTACGACCAGATCGAGATGGCGATGAACTCGGGCGCCAATCTCAAGATCGTCGGCTCGCACTCGGGGGTGAGCCTCGCGGCGGACGGGCCGAGCCAGATGTCGCTGCCCGACGTCGCCTGGTTCCGCGCCCTCTCGACCATCCGCGATCACAAGGGCGGCCCCGGGTGCTACGTCCTCCAGCCCTCCGACGCGTTCGCGGCGTACGCCCTCACCGCGGCCATGGCCGAGCACGACGGGATGTGCTACATGCGCACCCTGCGACCCGAGACCGAGTTCCTCTACAGCGAGGACACCGTCTTCAACCTCGGCGGCTTCGAGGTGCTCAACGAGGGGCGCGACGTGCTCCTCGTCGCCTCGGGGTACATGGTCCACGAGTGCAACAAGGCGCTGAACCTGCTCGACCGGGCCGGCGTGAGCGCGACCCTCGTCGACGCCTATTCCCTCCCCTTCGACACCGACGCCCTGCTCGACCTGGCCAACAAGTGCAACGGCTACGTGCTGACCGTCGAGGACAACTACGGCGCGTCGCTGGGCTCGGCGGTGGCCGACGCCCTGGCCGAGTCGGGCGACGCCTTCACCCTTCGTCAGATGTACGTCCGGCAGATCCCCAAGTCGGCCCGCGAGCCCGAGGAGATCCTGCAGATGCTGGGGCTGACGGCGAAGCACATCACCGAGAACGCGCTGTCGCTCCTCGGGGTCGGCGCGGCCTGAGCATCGGGATCGGCGTTCGGCCATGAGCCCGGCGACAGCGGTCCCCGGGCTTTCGTTTTGGCTGTCGCGGGATCACCTGGTCAGTCGTGGCGGAGCGCCACGATGGGGTCTTGGTTCGCCGCGACCCGGGCGGGGTAGATGCCGAAGACCAGGCCGGTGGCGGCCGCCACGCCGAAGGACACGAGGATCGACCACATCGAGAGTTCGGTGGGCAGCGACACGTTCTCGGGGAAGTACGACCCGATGAGCGGGGCCTTGGGGAGCAGCGGCACGCCCAGGCCGATGCCGACGCTCACCGCGACGCCCATCGCCACGCCGATGAGCCCTCCGATGGCCGAGAGGACGCCGGTCTCGACGAGGAACTGCCAGACGATGTGCTTGCGGGTCGCGCCCAGGGCGCGGCGGATGCCGATCTCGCGGGTGCGCTCGGTGACGCTGGCCAGCATGATGTTCATGATCCCGATGCCGCCGACCAGGAGCGAGATGGAGGCGATGGCGCCGAGGACGAGGTTCCAGGTCAGGGCGCTCTTGCGGGCCGACTCGAGGAGTTCGTAGGGGACGACGAGCGAGATGTCGGTGAGGTTGGGGTGGCGGGCGGCCATCACCCGCTTGATGCGCTCGGAGTCGCCCATGACGCGGTCGCGGGACGGGGAGGAGATGTAGATCTCCTCGATCTGGACGTCGTTGGCCTGGAAGTTGCCGGAGCCGCGGCGGATCACGGTGTCGCCGAAGATCAGGCGGGCGGTGGTCAGGGGGATATGGACGTCGAGGTTCAGGTCGCGCCCGACCAGCGCCGCCCCGGCGCCCCCCGAGAGCCCGACGGGCGCGAGCAGCCCGACCACGGTCATGACCTTGTCGTCGATGCGGAAGGTGGCGCCCAGCGGATCATCGAAGGGGAAGAGGCGGCTCGCGACCTCCGAGCCGATCACCGCGACGTTGATGCGCTGCTCCATGTCCTCGGCGGTGAGGTAGCGGCCCCGGGCGATGCGCAGATTCGCCACCTTCTGGAGGTCCGGCGTGGTCCCGAAAGACTGGCTGACCATGCGGCGGCCGTCGCGCAGCACCTGGCTGCCCACCGATTTCAGCGGCACGATGGTCTCGGCGTCGGGCAGGTTGAACTGGAGCACGCGGAGGTCGTCGCGGGTGATGCCGAAGCGGCTGACGAACGACCGCGCCTGGCCGCCCTGCGGCTGGTCGGTCTCCGGCGGCTTCTGCGAGCGCACGATGATGTTGCGGGCGCCGAGGGCCTCGATCTGCTCCAGGGCGGCCTTCT
>CANJRL010000119.1 GCA_947476675.1 Phycisphaerales bacterium | reverse complement strand
TACGACCTGGGCTTCCTGAGGCCCTGGGTTGCCCAGGAACCCGCGGTCCTGCACCAGATCGCGCTGTCCAACCCCGACGTCTCCTTCCTGAACCTGTTCGCGCTGACGGGGCCCTGGGAGGGTCTCAACGCGCGATACCTCGCCGACCAGGTTCACCCGAACGCGGCCGGCGCGGTGTTCTTCCCGCAGGTGATCTGGCAGGCGCTCTCGGGCGGGCCCATCGGGGCGCCGATCGTCACGCTCGATCCGGTCGCCGTCGTCACCCTCCCGGGGATCTCGACCGGCATGCACATCGTCGCCTCCGGGGCCCAGCCGCTGACCTACCAGTGGCGCCGCAACGGCGTGCCCCTCCAGGACGGCCCGCGCTACAGCGGCTCGGGAACCGACACGCTCCGGATTATCGAGCCCCCGATCGCGCTGAACGGGCAGTTTGATTGCGTGGTCAGCAACCAGGTCGGGACCGCGACGTCGGCCCCGGCGACGCTGCTGGTGCTGTGTCTGGGCGACCTCAACGGCAACGGCGAGATCGATTTTCAGGATATGAACATCGTCCTTGGAGACTTCGGCCGCACCGGGCGCGGGCTGCCGGGCGATGTCAACGGCGACGGCAGGGTGGACTTCGACGACCTCTCGGTGATCCTGGCCTACTTCGGGCTGCACTGCTGAGGCCGGGCCGGGAACCGCCGTTGGGGGCGAGCGTCGGCCCGGTGGGCCGCTACACTCCGCGCACAGTCCAGCCTCCTCCCGGACACCGAATGAGCCAGCCCGCCCCCGCCCCCGCCGGCCGCTTCGATCTCGCCACGCTCCTCAGCGAGCACCGCTCCGGCGTGCTCGACCTGCACGAGCGGTTCATCAACCCCGCCCTGGTCGGGGTGCTCCGCACCATCGGCTTTGACCAGAACTGGACCCGCGGCGAGGGTGCGTACCTCTATGACGACCGCGGGAACCGCTACATCGACTGCCTCGGCGGCTACGCGGTCTTCGGCGTCGGGCGCAACCACCCCGTGGTGCGCGACGCGCTCCGGCAGGCGATGGAGCTGGATCTTCCCAACCTGCCGGGAGTCGGCCAGTTCCGGGTCGCGCCCCTGCTTGCGCGGGAACTGTCCCGAGTCGCTCCCCCGGGGCTCGACAAGGTTTTCTTCGCCTCCGGCGGCGCGGAGGCGGTCGATGCGGCCATCAAGTTCGCCCGCGCCGCCACCGGGAGGTCCGGCATCATCTATTGCCAGCGGGCCTACCACGGTCTGACGATCGGCGCCCTTTCCGCCTGCGGCAACCACGAGTTCCGCGACGGTTTCGGGCCTCTGCTGGCCGACACCGCCGAGATCCCCTTCAACGACCTCGCGGCCCTCGAGCGGGCGCTGTCGCGGCGCGACGCCGCGGCGTTTCTGGTCGAGCCTATCCAGGGCAAGGGCGTCAACCTGCCCGAGGAGAACTACCTGCGCGAGGCCCACGCCCTGTGCCGGCGCCACGGCGCGCTGCTCATCGCGGATGAGATCCAGACCGGCATGGGCCGCACGGGCCGCATGTTCGCCTGCGAGCACTCGGGCGTCGCGCCCGACATCATGGTGATCGCCAAGGCCCTTTCCGGCGGGTACGTGCCGGTGTCCGCGGTGCTCATGCAGGACTGGATCGCGGAGAGGACCTTCGCCTCGATGCAGCAGTGCTCCCGCATCCAGAACACGTTCAGCATGAACGACCTGGCGATGACCGCCGGCCTCGCGACGCTCCACGTGATGCGCGAGGAGCGCACCGTCGAGCACGCCCGCGAGACCGGCGACTACCTGCTCGCCGGGCTCCGCAGGGCGCTGGGCAAGTACGAGATGGTCAAGGAGGTCCGCGGCAAGGGGCTGATGATCGCCATCGAGTTCCAGCCTCCGCGGAGCATCGCCCTGCGGATGGGCTGGACGCTCCTGCACCGGCTCGATCAGAGCCTGTTCTGCCAGGCAGTGATCATGCCGCTGATGACCGACCACCGGATCCTCACGCAGGTCGCGGGCCACCGCCTCGACGTCATCAAGCTCATCCCCGCGCTTGTCCTGAGCCGGGCCGACGCGGACGAGATCATCGCCGGCTTCGACGCCGCCATCGGGGCCTGCCACCAGTTCCCCGGGCCGGCGTGGGAGGTGGGCAAGAAGCTCAGCGTCGCGGCGGCGAAACGATTCGCGCCCGGGGCGGGGCCCGGCGACCCGCGGACGCAGAAGGCCGCCGCCGCGCGCTGAGGCGCGCGCTCGCGCGCCTTCGCTCCACCCGGCCAGGCACGCTCCCCGCGCGCGGGAAAGCCACCTACCGGACTTGAACCGGTGACCTACGCTTTACGAAAGCGTCGCTCTACCAACTGAGCTAAGGTGGCGATCGCGGCGGGTGTTCCGGCTCCGGATCCGTCGCGAGCAGGCAGAGTATCGGCGGGTCACCCGCCCCTGTCCACCCGGCGGCCGTTCCGAGCCGCGGCGGGCGCGTCTTCGTCCACGACCGTGGCGCCCGCGGCCCACAACTGGTCCACCTGCCGCGCGCCGATCCGCACCCGGAAGCGCGCGAGGCCGTCTTCATAGTCGCGGCTCAGCACCTCGGACCGCCTCTCGATCGCCGACACAGCCCTCGCGTCGTCCATCGGCGCTGTCACCGTGACCTCGCGCATCGACCCGCGCAGCGCCTCGCGCACCGCGGCCCGCAACTCGGCGTGCCCGCGCCCCCCCGCGTCCTTCGCCACGATCGGGATGCTCCCGGGGACCCTCGCCTCCCACGCCGCCAGGGACGCCGCGTCCTTCACCTGATCGGCCTTGTTGAGCAGAAGCAGCGTGCGCGGGGGCGCCCACGCCGTCGGCGCCGAGCGCCGCCCGTCCTTGCGCACCTGCTCGGCGGTCTCCCGCTCCTCGGTCTTCGCGACGTCCTTGAACAGCCCCTCCAGCGTGCCCATCACCGTCTCGTGCTGCATCTCCGCCGCCTCGTCCGACGCGTCGAGCACCACGAGCAGCAGGTCGGCGTGGGTCGCCTCCTCGAGGGTGGCCCGGAACGAGGCGACGAGATTGTGGGGCAGGTCGCGCACGAACCCGACGGTGTCGGAGAGCATCACCCGGAGGCCCCCCCCCAGGTCCCACTCGCGGGTGCGGGTCATGAGCGTCGCGAAGAGCTGGTCGGCGACGTACGCCCCGCCCTCGGTCACGGTGTTGAAGAGCGTGCTCTTCCCGGCGTTGGTGTAGCCCACGAGGCCGACGGTGAAGAACTCCATGTTCCGCGCCCTCACCTCGCGGCGCTTGCGGGCCTGGACCTCCTCGATCTCGCGCTTGAGCGCGGTGACCTTCTTGCGCACCAGGCGACGGTCGATCTCGAGCTGCTGCTCGCCCGGGCCGCGGGTGCCGATGCCCCCCAGCCCGGCGCCGCCGGTGATGCGCTCCAGGTGGTCCCACATGGCGCGGAGCCGCGGGTACGTGTACTCCAGTTGCGCCAGCTCGACCTGCAGCTTCGCCTCGTGCGTGGTGGCGCGGCCCGCGAAGATGTCGAGGATCAGTTCCGAGCGGTCGACGATCTTCCGCTCGACCACCTTCTCGATGTTGCCGATCTGCGACGGCGAGAGGTCGTTGTCGAAGATCACCAGCCGCGCCCCCACCTCATTGCACAGGCGGCGGAGTTCTTCCAGTTTTCCCGAGCCCATGAACGTCCCTGCCTCGGGCCTCTGCTTCGCCTGGATCATCTCGCCCACCACGCGGGCCCCGGCGGTCTCGGCCAACGCCCGCAGTTCGCCCAGGGGGTCGCGAGCGTCGATCTTGGAGTCCGGGAAGTGCACAGCCGCGAGCACAGCAGGCTCGGCGGCGACATCGAGGCTCTGGCGCTCGCGTTTCGGGGGCATGGATCGGGACTGTATGCGGCCGACGGGCCGCCAACGGGTCCCCGCGGCCGGACCCCACCTCGAGACGTACGATCACGCATCGCATCCACCGGAGCCCCCATGTCCCCCACCCGCTCCCGAATCCTCCTCTACGCCTCCGCCGCCGCCGCCTGCTCGATGCTCCTGGGCATCGCGGCCGCTCGCTCCGCCGGCGGCAAGTCGACCTACCAGTGGTTCGACCCGCTCGTCGACGTACACTCCATCGTCACCCGCGACTATGTCGAGGAGCCCGACAGGGAGGCCCTGATCACCTCCGCCATCGGCGGCATGCTCGAATCCCTCAACGACCCCTACACCGAGTTCATCCCCGCCAAGGACATCGCCGAGTTCGACAAGCAGACCCGGGGCGAGTTCGTCGGCATCGGCGCCGAGGTCCGCACCCAGGACGGCTACCTGCTCATCGTCTCCCCGATCGAGGACTCCCCGGCATACCGCGCCGGCGTCCTGGCCGGCGACAAGGTCACCGCGGTCGACGGCAGGTCAACCCACGAGAAGACCGTCACCGAGTGCATCGAGATGCTCACGGGCAAGCCCGGCGCCCCGGTTGTCGTCACCATTGAGCGCGACGGCGCCTCGTTCGACCTCACCATCACCCGCGAGCGCATCCTCACCCCGACCGTCCGCGGCGTGCACCGCGTCAACGACAAGTGGGACTACTGGTTCGACCGCAACCGCCGCATCGCCTACATCCGCCTCTCCCAGTTCGCCCAGAGCAGCACCGCCGACATGGAGGAGACCCTCAATGCGCTGGTCAAGGACGGCCTTCCCAGCGGAGGGCTCGTGCTCGACCTGCGCTTCAACCCCGGGGGGCTCTTCCCCGCCGCGGTCGACATCTCCGACATGTTCCTGAAGCAGGGCGTCATCGTCTCCACCAAGGGCCGCGCCCACCCGGAGCAGAAGTTCACCGCCCGGGCCGAGAACACCCTGCCGGACTTCCCCGTCGTCGTCCTCGTCAACCGCCAGTCGGCGTCCGCGTCGGAGATCGTGGCCGGCGCCCTCGCGGACAACGACCGCGCGATTGTCATCGGCGAGCGATCATTCGGCAAGGGCCTCGTCCAGACCGTCGTCCCCCTCCCCTCGGGCGCCGGCCAGCTCAAGATCACCGAGCAGCACTACTACCTGCCCTCGGGCAAGAACATCCAGCGCAAGGACGATTCCACCACCTGGGGGGTCGATCCCACCCCCGGCTTCTTCGTCCCCATGACCGACGACGAATACCGCGCGATGCTCGACATCCGCCGTCAGGAAGAGATCATCCGCCGCCGCGATCCCAAGGCCGCCGACGACGGCAGCCAATGGGACAAGCCCGAGTGGATCCTCACCCATCTCAAGGACAAGCAACTCGCCGCCGCGGTCGGCGCGCTTCGCACCCGCCTCGACCAGGGCAAGTGGGTCCCCGTCGGCGACACCGCGGCGCCGGAATCGCTCGCCCAGGGCGAGCTTCGCCGCCTGCAGCAGGCCCGCGAGCGCCTCGCCCGCGAGGTCTCGCGCACCGACAAGCGCATCGAGACGCTTTCCAAGGGCGTCAACCCCGGGAAGACCGCGGACCTCCTCCCCGAAACCGCCAGGCTCAACGGCGGGAAGGTGGACATCTTCGACGCCGACGGCAAGAAGATCGCCACGCTTGCCATCACCGGCCCCGACCTGGCGCGGTGGCTCGTCGACGCGCCGCTGAAGCCCGAGGCCGCCCCCGCCTCGGAGAAGCCCTGACGCCCGCCGCGCACCGATGACGCTCGTCCTGGGCATCGAGACCTCGTGCGATGAGACGGCCGCCTCCGTCGTGCGCGACGGCCGCGTTGCGCTCTCGAACGTCATCGCATCGCAGCACGATCTGCACGAGGAGTACGGCGGCGTCGTGCCGGAGATCGCAAGCCGCGCCCACCTCGAGCGCATCCTCCCCGTTGTCCGCGAAGCGGTGAAGGAAGCCGGCGTCGCGCTCGCCGACCTTGGCGCCGTCGCCGTCGGCAACCGCCCGGGCCTCATCGGCTCGCTGCTCGTCGGCGTCGCAGCGGCGAAGGGCCTCGCATGGTCGCTGGGCCGGCCTATCCTCGGCGTCGATCACGTCCGGGCGCATCTCTACTCCTCGTTCCTTCGCCTCGCCCGATGCTCCGCCGGAACCCCGGAGAGCCCGCTCTCGACGATCGAGAGCGTCGCCGACGCGTACCCGGCCCTCGGCCTTGTTGTCAGCGGCGGGCACACCGCGCTGTACGACTGCGGCTCGCCCCTCCGCTGCGCCCGCCTCGGCGCCACCATCGACGATGCCGTCGGCGAGGCCTTCGACAAGGCCGCGGCGCTCCTGGGCCTTCCCCACCCCGGTGGGCCCCGCCTCGACCGTCTCGCCCAGACCGGCAACGACCGCGCCCACGACTTCCCCATCGCCCGCCTCGGGGCCGGCTCGCTCGACTTTTCCTTCAGCGGCCTCAAGACCGCCGTGCGCTACCGCGTCCGCCCGCCCGGCGGCGAAACGCCCGCGCTCACGGATCGGGCCCGCGCCGACCTCGCCGCCTCGTTCCAGCGCGCCGCGTGCAGGGCCGTCATGCTCAAGCTCGAGCGGGCCCTCGCCTCGCGCAGCACCCGGCCGCGGACGTTGCTCGTCGGGGGCGGAGTCTCCGCGAACTCGCGCCTGCGCCGCGAACTCTCCGCCTTCGCCTCCGATCACGGCCTCGCCCTCGGCCTTCCATCGCCGGCCTTCTGCGTCGACAACGCCGCGATGATCGCGGGGCTCGCGCACGCCCGGCTCGTCGCCGGCGAGGCCGATGACCTCACCCTCTCCGCTCACCCCACCCTCTCCGCCGCCGGAGACTGACGGCTTTCGGCATGCATCCCGCCTCCCTGCCCGAGGACCGCCTGCTCACGCAGTGCACCGTGACCACCGGCCGCGTCGCCGGCCCGGGGGGCCAGCATCGAAACAAGGTGGAGACCCACGTCGAGATCCGCCACGAGCCGAGCGGCCTGATCGGCCAGGCCGGCGAGCGGCGCAGCCAGATCGAGAACAAGCGCGTCGCGCTCAAACGCCTGCGCCTGCTCCTGGCCACCGCGCACCGCGAGCCGGTCCCCCGAGGCGAGATCGGGTCGCCTCTGTGGCGTTCCCGGCTGAAGCCTCCCACCGAGCGCGGCGCTGGCGGCCGCATCGCCTGCAACCCCGACCACGGCGACTACCCCACCCTGCTCGCCGAGGCTCTCGACGCCATCTACGCCGCCGGGTGGGACCATACCCTCGCTGCTGTCCGCCTCGACGTGTCGCCGAGCCAACTCGTGAAACTGATCAAGGACCACCCGCCGGCCCTTGCCGCCCTGAACGCGGCGAGAGCCGAGGCAGGCCTGCGGAGGCTGCAATAACCGCCCCGGGGCATCCGGGACACGAAATCGACGATACAAATCACTCCGGGCGCGCCCGCCGGGCCGCCCGCGATCCTGCCCTTGGTATTCCGGTGACCCTTTGGAAAGCAGCCCATGCCGGAACATCCCAAGCCCGATCCGCTCGACGCCTGCCGCACGCTCATCGCCGCGTTCCGCGAGCGATTCGCCGATCGGCCCGAACTGCTCCAGGCGATCCGCACCCTCGGCGCCTGGGCGCTGGACGAACTGGGCGCCGCCCCCGCGCCGCACTCGCGCCCCCCGGAGTCGGCCCCGCCCGCGGCGCCGGTCCTCGTTCCCAAGCCGATTGCGGGCCCGGTCGTGGTCCGCGATGACAGGCCGCGCGTGGCCACGACCCTCA
The DNA here is from genome assembly GCA_947476675.1 of Phycisphaerales bacterium. Taxonomy (GTDB): domain Bacteria; phylum Planctomycetota; class Phycisphaerae; order Phycisphaerales; family UBA1924; genus CANJRL01. The sequence goes on along the minus strand of CANJRL010000119.1, from coordinate 174 downwards.
AACTGGGCGACACCACGGTCGAGATGGTGGAGGTGGTGGGCACCGCGGAGGAGGCCCGCGCCGCCGAGGCCGCGGCCAAGGCGCGCATGCTCGCCGCGCGCGAGAATCCGGCGATTCCCGACCTGTACGTGCGCGACCTCGACGTCGTGATCAAGCGCACCCGGCTCCAGGCCG
>CANJRL010000118.1 GCA_947476675.1 Phycisphaerales bacterium | reverse complement strand
GTGGCGGCGGCGGCGGCGGTCGCGGCGGCTTCGGCGGCGGCGGCGGCCGTGGCGGCGGCGGCGGCGGCGGTCGCAGCGGCGGCTGGTAATCCCTCACCCCGGCGATCCTCACACACCGCCTCACAGCGCCCTCGGGCTTGCCCCCGGGGGCGTTTGCGTGGGCGCCCCCTGCATCGCAAAGGTTCTGTGAGGGCTGAGGAATCAGGCAACCCGGGGTCGCACGGCGCGTTGACCCGCCGTACCTTGCACACCCTTCACACTGTCAGGAGCGAAGCACGAATGGCCGACGGACTGTCTCGCCGCGACCTCATGAAACTCGGCGCCGCCGCGGCGGGCGCGGCGGCCGGCCTCGGCTCGCTGGAGCCGGCCGCGCGGGCGCAGGCCGGCGCTTCCAAGCAGTCTCGGGTGACCCGCTTCGCGATGCTCAACGACTGCCACCTGATGCCGGAGAACCATGCCGCCGAGGGGGTGACGGCGTGCCTGAAGCACATGATGGCGCAGCCCGACAGGCCGCAGGAGATCCTGACCGGGGGCGACATGGTCGACCGCGGCATGTCGACCGCGGAGGACCGCCTGAAGGTCCTGTGGGATTCGTTCGGCAAGATCCTGCGCGACGAGTGCGGGCTCAAGGGCTTGCACTGCGTCGGCAACCACGACGTCTGGGGCTGGAACAAGGGCAAGAGCAACACCAAGGGCAACGAGGCGCGGTGGGGCAAGAAGTGGTGGATGGAGGCGATGGGCGTGGACCGCTCGTACTGCGCCGTCGACCGCGGCCCGTGGCGTGTGATCATCCTCGACTCGATCTACCCGGCCGATCTCGACATCAAGCCCAAGGAGGGCCAGCGCAACCCCCCCAAGGACATCGGGCGCTACATCGGAAAACTGGAGCAGGACCAGATGGACTGGCTCGAGAGCGAGCTCACGGCCACCGACAAGAAGCGGCCCGTGATGGTCGTGAGCCACATCCCGATCCTCTCGATGGCGGCGGTGGAGCACGACGCCCGCACCTCCTCGGGCGACTGGGTCATCCCCGCCGGCGTCATGCACATCGACGCGCAGGACATCACGGCCCTGTTCCGCGCTCACGGCAACGTGCGGCTCGCCCTCAGCGGGCACATCCACAAGAACGACCGCGTGGAATACGACGGCACGACGTACATCTGCGCCGGGGCTGCCAGCGGCTCGTGGTGGAGGGGCCGCGAGGACCGCTGCGACGAGGGCTACTCGCTCATCGACCTCTTCGACGACGGTTCGTTCCAGCACCAATACGTCACATACGGCTGGCGGGCCCAGCGCGAGTAGCGCAGGCCCGCCTTCGGAGACCGGACCATGCACCACGGCCACACCAGGCGCGAGGCGATCAAGGCGGGAGGGGCCGCGGCTCTGGCGGCGGCGGCGTTCGCGGCGCTGGTGCCGGGCGGCGCAGCGGCCCTCGCCCGGCAGGCGGCGGCGCCCCCCGCGAAGCGCCGCGCGGTCAGGCTCGCCCACCTCACCGACAGCCACATCCAGCCCGAGCGGGGCGCGCTCGACGGCGTCGCGGCGTGCCTCCGGCACATGATGGCCCTGCCCGACCGGCCCCAGCGCGTCATCACCGGCGGCGATCTCATCATGGACGGCTTCGCCGCCACCCGCGAGCGCACCCGGCTGCAATGGGACATCTACACCACGGTGATGCGCGACGGCTGCCCGTTGCCCGTCGACCACTGCCTCGGCAACCACGACATCTGGGGCTGGAACAAGGCCAAGAGCGGCTCGACCGGGGGCGAGCCGGAGTGGGGCAAGCGGTGGGCCTGCGACACCCTCGGCCTCTCGGCGCCCTATCGCGCCGTCGACCTCCCGGGCAACTGGCGGGCGATCATCCTCGACAGCGTCCATACCGACGGCGGCGACGGCTACATCGGCAGGCTGGACGAGCCCCAGCACGAGTGGCTCGACCAGGAGCTCCGGCGCGAGCCCGGCAAGCACCACCTCGTCGTCTCCCACATCCCCATCTTCAGCATGGGCGCGGTGGAGCACGACTCGAAGATCGAGAACGACCAGTGGACGATCGCCGGCGGCGTGATGCACGTCGACGCCAAGCGGCTCATGACGGTCTTCCGCGAACGCAAGAACGTCCGCGCCTGCATCAGCGGGCATATCCACAAGGTCGACCGCACCGATTACGAGGGCGTGGCCTTCATCTGCGGCGGGGCGGTCAGCGGCGCCTGGTGGAAGGGCCGCGAGGACCGCTGCGACGAGGGCTACGGCGTGGTCGACCTCTTCGAGGACGGGACGGTCGGCTACGACTACCTCACGTACGGCTGGAAGGCCCGGCCCGCCTGACGGTCGCTCCGGAGGGCGCAAGGAACAAGGCGCTTTCGCGCCTGAAGTTCCTCTCTCCTCCTGACGGGGTGGCAGACGAGACTCAGCGGCGGCGGCGGCCGGCGCCCAGCGCCAGCGCGCCGAGCAGGGCCGCGCTCGCCGGGGCCGGGGTGACCACGGCCTCGTCGACGTAGAACTCGGCGCCGTCGATGCTCGAGGCGTAGATCGAGATGTTGTTCACCGGCGATTGGCTCGGGGCGTTGGCGCCGGTGATGAGCTGCCACTGCTCGTGAACGGTCGAGAAGGCGGTGAGCGAGGTGTTCCCGCCGTTGCCGATGCCGATGCCGACGGTCCCGCGGACCACGTAGACCCACACGGCGAACTCGCCGGAAGCGGGGCCGTTCCCGAACCCGCCGGGGATGAAGACCTGGCCGAGGCCGTTGTTGAGGCCGGTGGTCAGCACCTGGATCATGCTCGAGCCCGACGGCGCGGCCGGGAGGGTGGTGGGCACGATGCGAGTGCGCGTCGTGCCGCTGGTGTTGTGGAACACCTCCCACTGGTCCGCGGCGGACGGGCCCGCGAACTGGCCGGTGTAGGAGACGGTGTCGCCGCTCGGGCCGACAGTCTCGAACGAGGCGTTGTGCAGCAGGTTGGCCCCGGCGCTCGACGCGGCAAGGGCCAAGGTGAGGGTCAGAACGGCGGATGCGGTGGCGGTCATCGATGGCTCCTCCTGTGGTGCGCCCCTCTCTGTGCGGGGGGCGGCGAGGGTCCATGCGACAATTGGAGCCGGGCCGGCTACGTCAATCCTCGAAAATGTCGTCATCCTCCCCGGGCTTCGCGGCGGGCGGCGGCGCCATGGGCGCGGGCTTGGCGGGGCCAGGAGCCGGCGTCGACGGCGCGGCGGCCGGGGGCCTCTGGGGCGCCGGCCGACTCGCGGGGATCGAGGCCGGATGGGGCGAGCGAGGCGGCGCGGGAGCGACCGGAGCGGGCGACGGAGCGAGCGGCGCCATGGGAGTACGAGGGCCGACCGCCGGAGGCGGGCTGTTGGGGTAGCGCCCGCGTTGGGGCAGTTGCGTGGGCCGAGGCTCGGGGTCGGGGCCAGGTCCGCCTCCGCCCGGCGCCTGATGCGGCGCGCCTTGAGGAGGCCGCGGATCGGGCCCTCGGGGCGGTCGGTTGTCGAACTGCCTCGGCCCGCCGGGCCCGCCCGGGCCCCCGGGGCCGCGCGGGCCGCCGGGGCCGGGGCCGCGGGGACCGCGCGGGCCTCCGAACTTGCCGCGTGGTGGGCCGGCGGCTCTTCGCATCGCCTTCTCGATCACGCCGCGCACCGTGGGCTCGGGCAAGGCGCCGTGCTCGCGCTCGTTGTAGAGCAGGTCGCCGATGATGCGGTCGACGTCGTCGCGCACGTGCTTGGCCGAGACCTTCTTGTAGATCTTGGTCATGCGGATGCGTTCGATCTCCTTGCCGAAGCGCATCTTGACCTGGTAGATGCGGCCCAGTTCGGTGCCGTCGTCGTTCTGCACCCAGATGAAGCCGGGCTTGTCGCCGATGGGCGGGCGGATGGCGAAGGTGCGCGGCTTCCAGCCCGGGGGCATGACGGGCTTGGGCGGTGGCGGCGGCGCGGCCTCCGCTTCGGACGGCGCCACCGAGACGCCCTCGGGAGAAATCGCGGGCGCATCGCCCCCTTCGCGGGGTTGTGTCGGCGGCTCTGCCGCGGGGCCCTCGGGAGGCTCGGGCGTCTGCTGCTGCTGCTCTTCGGTCACAACGCTCTCTTTCGACCCAAGGTTCGGTCCGCATCCGCGGCGATCGGTGACTGCCCGGACGCGGCGAGGGCGGAGTCACGCCGCCCGGCCGATTGCTCGGAATCGTAGTGCGGTCGGCTCCGCAGCCGCAACACCGCGGGGAGAAGAAACACGGTCGACACCCACACGGCCGCGAGCCCGACGGTCATGAGCAGGCCCAGCGAGCGGATGCCCCGGTGGTCGGCGGTCATCATGGCGGCGAAGCCGATGGCCGTGGTGGCCAGTGTGAGGGTGATCGCCCGCCCGGCGCCGCCCGCCAGCCCGGCGGGCGGATCCAAGGGCTGCTGCCTCCAGCGATGGACGGCGTTGACCCCCGCGGTCACCCCGAGGCCGATGATCAGCGGCGCCACGATGGTGTTGGCGAAGTTCAGCGATTCGCCCCCTGCGCCCATGGCGGCCAGGGTGAGCAGCACGCTCACCGCCACCGGGATCATGGCGCACAGCGCGTTGGCGAGCGAACGGAAGTCCAGGAGCAGCGCGAGCACGATCGCCATCCCCGCGTAGAGGAACGCCTTGACGTTGGCCGACTTGATGACCCGGCCGGACTCCCAGATCTGGGAGGTCGGGCCGGTGGCGTTGGGGGCGATGGCCATCACGGCACGCATGAAGGGGTCGAGCCGCTCGGGCGAGAGCACGCTCGTTCCCGGCGCCGCCCCTTCGGTTGCGGGGAACACGCGGATCAGCAGCGAGCCATCGACGCCGATGAACTGGTCGCGGATGGCGCGCGGCAGGTCGCCCGGCGAGGGCGGCGCGGCGGCGCGCAGCGCGCGGATCTGGTCGGCGAGGGCGGCGCGGTCGCGGGCGTAGGCGGCGCTGAGGCGCGACACCCCATCGTCCGTGAGCGCGGCGACCGCGCCCGCCGCGGCGCCCAGCGGGTCGGATGCGAATCGCGAGGCCAGCGACCGCGCCGCGGGTCGGGGGTCGAGGGGCTCGGCGTCCGCCAGGGGGGTCGGCGGCTCGGGGATCGAGCGCAGCGCCGCCTGCTTGGATTCGAGATTGTCGGGGTGGAGCATCCCCGCGCCCTCGACGCCGGCGACCAGAGGGCTCGCGCGCAGCGCGGACGAGAGCCGCCCCGCCTCCTCGGCATCCTTCGCGACCACGATCGCGTGCCACACCGAGCGCTCGTCGTCCGCGGAAAGCCTCCGCTCCCAGCGGACGCTCTCGAGGTTGTCGGGCAGGAGTTTCAGGAGGTCGGTGTCGTACCGAACGCGGAGCGCCGGGACGACCGCGCCGGCGAGGATGGCCGCCCACGCCGCGACCACCACCGGGGCCCGCCGGTCGACCCAGTTGAGCGCGCCGCCGAGGAACGGTTGCGACACGCCGGCGCCCCGGGAGACGAGGATCCGCTCGGGCCTCGGGAAGAGGGCGAACGCTGCGGGCAGGAAGGCGAGCGAGACCACCGTGCAGATGACCACGCCTCCGGCGGCGATGACGCCCAGTTCGGCAACCCCGGCGAACCTGGTGAAGCCGGTGGCGGCGAACGCGACCGCGGTGGTGAGCGTGCCGGTGATTACGCCCGGGCCCACGGCGCGGAACGCCATCACGATGGCCCCGCGGATGGTGGCGCGGTCGGGCCTGAGCACCTCGAGGCGGGCGATGAGGTGCATCGCCATGTCCTCGCCGATCCCCACCAGCATCACCATGAACACGACGCTGAGCACCTGCAGGTGGCCGACGGACACCGCGGCCCAGCCGAACGAGGCCGCGACGCCGAGCATCAGGCCGCCGATGACCAGCGCCGGGATGACCACGCCGCGGTACACCGCGACGGACATCAGCGCGATGGCGATGGTCGCGATGACCGAGGCGCGGGAGGAATCGGCGGTTGATTGGAGCGTCTCGTCGTCCTCGAGCACCGGGACGCCGGTGACGCCGGCCTCGATGGAAGCGAAGCGAGGGTCGGCGCGCATCGCGGCGAGGTGGGCGCGGAGCGCCGCGATGCCCTTGGCCTTCTCCGATTCCACGGATTCGGTGGTCGAATCGGTGAGTTCGACCAGCACCATCGCCAGGTTGCCGCTGGGCGTTGTCAGGCGCTGGGTCGGCGGCACGTCGAGGAGCACGGGCGCCGACGGGTCATCGGCCGCGGCGGCGGCGCGGCGGAGCGTGCGCGCCAGATCGGCGCGGTCGCCCTCGGACATGCTCGACGCGCCGAAGACGCTCAGGCTGAGCAGATGACCGAACGATGGCGACGCGATCACCGGCGCAGCGCGGCGCAGTTCGTTGGCGATTGCCTCAACGCGGGCGAGCGGCTCGCCCAGGAGAAGCCCCGGGGGCGTCTCCCCCGTGGGGAAACCGGCATCCGCGGTTCTGATGTGCTGGGTGTCGGCTCGGAGCCTCGCTTCGAGCGTGTCGAGGTAGGCGGATATCAGCGGCGAGTTGGGGTCACCCTTGGTGTCGACGACCACGACCGCGTCGTCCCAGCGCGGGAACTTGGCGCAGTACTCGAAGTACCGCTGCTGCCACGGGAGTGTGCGGTCGATGAGGTCGCTCCTGTCGGTCTGGAAGCCCAGCCAACGGGCCGCGACCGCCCCGGAAATCAGGGCGGCGCCGATGCACACAGCGATGGTCAGCCAGGGCCGGCGAGTGACCGCGCTCGCCCACGCGATCAGCGCGCGGTCGCGGACCGTCTCGATCCATCCCTGGGGGTTCATCGCGGCCATGGTTGGCTCCCCGGGCCCGCCCCGCAAGCCGCTCGGGGCTTCGATCGCAGGGAGGGGTGAATCCTCGGTGCCCCCCCCGGCGAGTTACCCTCGAGCCGGCGGGGCCCAAGGAGAGCATGGATGGCAGGCGGCGGGCCGATCGTGAGCGACACCGGAAGCGACTCTCATGCGCGCGCCTATCGGCACTTCCCGCTGGTGATGGCGGCGTTCGTGACGGTGCTGCTCTGCTCGAACCTGATCGGGCCGGCCAAGTCCTGCGTGCTCAATCTCCCCTTCGCGGTCCCGGTGATCGGGTCGGCGCTGGTCTTCGGCGCCGGGAATCTGTTCTTCCCGATCTCGTACATCTTCGGGGATGTGCTGACGGAGGTCTATGGGTACGCCCGGGCGCGGAAGGTCATCTGGGCCGGGTTCGGGGCGATGATCTTCGCGACGGTGATGAGCGTGATCGTGATCGGCATGCCGCCGAACCCCGAGGAGCCGTTCAACAAGGTCTACCAGCCGGCGATCGAGACGGTCTTCGGCAACACGTGGCGGATCGTGGTCGCGTCGATGCTGGCCTTCTGGGCGGGGGACTTCGCCAACTCCTACGTGCTGGCGAAGATGAAGGTGCTGACCAACGGGCGATGGCTGTGGACCCGGACCATCGGGTCGACCGCGGTCGGGCAGGCGGTGGACAGCATGATCTTCTACCCCCTGGCCTTCGGACCGATCCCGGGCCTGCCCACGGAGGGGACGTGGACCGCGACCACCATTTTGAAGGTGGTGCTGTTCAACTGGGCGTTCAAGGTCGCCGTCGAGGTCGTTCTCACGCCGCTGACGTACCTGGTGGTCGGCTACCTGAAGCGGGCGGAGAACGAGGACTTCTTCGACCGCGGGACGGATTTCACGCCCTTCTCGCTGCGGGATTGAGCCTGAGAGCGATCCGGAGGGGAAAATCCCCCCCGTCCTGCTCGCGTGTTAGGGTCTCCCGAGCGTTGAGTTTGTAAGAGTTCGGCAAAGACGGGGCGGCGAGGGGATCAACTCATCCGACGCGGGGTATTGTCTGGCCACGCGGTCCGGCGCTGTGCCGGCCGCGCGTCGGTTACGG